>CALUXR010000005.1 GCA_944324795.1 uncultured Acholeplasmatales bacterium | reverse complement strand
TACAATAAAAAATCAAGAAAAACAAGCAAATTGCTTACTTTTCTTGATTTTAGTTAGATTTTTTTACAAAGATATCGATTGATGTAAAGGCTTTTTTTAATGAAAATAAATGAAAATAAATTTATATTATAAAAATAATAAGCAAGTTTAAACTTGCTTATTTAACAATATTTCTATAGCTTTAAGATAATCATCTTTTTTTAAACCAACAATACCATCTATTAAAATAAAATGGTCATTTAATAATTTATTATTACTATAACCTAAATCTAGGTCATCTAATATAACAAAATTATTATATTTTCTATTTTCTAAATATTTTAATATTTCATCTGAACGATCATGATAATTAATATCATTAGGAATAAAAGATATATTTAAATCATATTGTTTAAAACAATATATTAAATCATTTCTTTCACTTTCATATCTTCTTCTAGAAGATATTATAATTATTTCACTATTAGTTATATCAACTAATTTATATAATAAATATAATTTATTTAAATCAATTATATTTAATATTAATTCTTTAGAATTACTACTATTTAATACTCCATCAATATCTAAAAATATTATATTTTTCATAATTGATCATCTTCATTTAAATAAAATAAATTATCTTTTTTAATTAATTTAATAATATTTATTAAATCATATTCTAAATTATCTTTCTTTAAATATATTTGAATACCTAATATTTTTTCATCTAACTCTTTAAGTTTATTAATAGCTGTATTTATCTTATCTTCATCATCAAAAACATCACAAAAGAAATAATTATATTCTTTATATCCAAAAAACTTAGTATCATATTTTTTAAATAAATCAAGATTTAATTTATCAAAATTAGCTAATTTAATTCTTGCTGTAACAACAACTTTATCAACAAAAAATTCAAAATTTAAAAGTCCCTTAATAGAAATAACAGGAATAGGATATTCATAAGGATGTTCTTCACCTTTATATGTTAATAATCTAGATAGCTTAAGTCCAATCTTAGCATCATAGTTCTTAGTTAATAAATAAAAACAATATTTTTCAGCCTCATCTATTAAAGGTTTATAAAAATTAGTTAATTCTTTTTCATTAATCATTATTATTCATTTCCTTTCTATGATATAGTCAAATCTAATATCTAATTATATCAATTCATTAATCTTTTATCTAAGTATGTTAATAAATAAGAAAAATACTAGTTGTAACTTTTCATATAAATTTTACTGATATTTTTATCATTATGTCAAATAAAATTTATATTTTCAAAAAAAGAACCTAAATTCTAGGCTCTTAATATCTTAAATTATTTTAAAGTTAATAAAACTATAGTTTCTAAATTAAATGTTCTTGGAAACATATCAACACATTCTATATTATTTATTTTATAACCTAATTTTTTAAATTCTTCTAAGTCTCTTTTTAAAGTCTCTGGTTCACAAGAAATATATAAAACTTGTTTCACTTTTAGATCAGCAACAACTTTTATAAATGATTTAGTAGAACCTGTCCGTGGTGGGTCCATGATTAAAGCATCAATTTTCACTTTTTGTCTTGCTAGATCATATATAACTTTACTTGCATCACCTGGAATAAAATTTATATTATTAACTTTATTTAATTTAGCATTTTGTCTTGCTATAAAAATAGAATTTTTATTAAGTTCAATACTTATTACATTTTTAACTTTAGAACTTGCTATTAAACCAATAGTTCCAACTCCACTATAGGCATCAATTAAAGTCATATTTTTATTTAAGTTTAAGGTATCTATAGCTTTTTTATATAATATTTCAACACCTTCATGATTGATTTGATAGAATGTATCAGAACCTACTAAAAATTTATTATTTAAAATTTCATCTTTAATAAAACCATTACCATAAATAATTTTATTTTCATCACCTAAAATAATTGATGTTTTTCTTAAATTATAATTTTCAATTATTGTTTTAACATTATTAAATTTATTAGTTAAATCTTTAATTATATCTTTTCTTTTAGGTAAAACATACGTATTTAGAACTAATGTAACTAATACCTCTG
This sequence comes from uncultured Acholeplasmatales bacterium, assembly GCA_944324795.1. Taxonomy (GTDB): domain Bacteria; phylum Bacillota_I; class Bacilli_A; order Acholeplasmatales; family Anaeroplasmataceae; genus CALUXS01. The sequence continues at coordinate 74,585 of CALUXR010000005.1, read as the reverse complement.
TCATATCTTTATTACCTTTTAATAAAATATGTTTAATTATTCCACTATCTTTAATACTATCATATGCTGGTATTTTATATTTTATTAATAAAGATTTTAAATACATTCCTATTTCATCTAATATTTGATTATGTAAATAACATTTATTAATTTTAATAAAATCATGAGTTCCCTCTTTATAAAAGCCTGTACTTAAGCCTTTTTTATTCTCTACTGCATATTGAATTTTATTACGATAATATAAAGGATTATTCATTTTAGTTATTTTTATATTATTAGTATTAAATAAATTATTAACATATTTTGTTTTTAAATTAATTTCTTCATCATAACTTAGATGTAAATATTGACATCCACCACAATGATAAAATGATGGACAAATCACATTTTGTCTTAATATACTTGGTTTTATTATTTTAACAAGTTCATAATGTTTGTTTTTAATAAGTTCAACTTCTTCATCTTTTATGATGCCTGGAACAAATATTTTTTTATCATTTATTATAAATATTCCATTCCCTTTAAAATCATTATCTAAACATTTCATCTGATTATACCTCTATTTTATAATATAATTTACTAGCAAATTTATTATATATTATTAAAGCTATAACACTTTCTAATATAATTATTAAACTTATTGTTAAAATAGCTATATTTAAGGAAACCATAAAGAATAATAAAAGTGAAACAACCATAATTAATATCCCATTAACAAGCATAATAATTGACATTAAAAAACTAGCCATCGTATTCTTAACTTGTCTAAAATCACTCCAAGTAAGTTTTGGAAATTTAAGATTACATAAAAGTCCGACTATAGCTGTTAAAAATATATATAATTGAGACATTATGATTAAGAAAAAACTCGTTATTAAGGCATATTTATTAATTATAATCAATATTATATCTATTATTAATATAATAGTTCCGTCAATAATTTGATTCAACAAAAGTTTAGAAAATAAATATGTATTTGCTTTAATTGGTAATGATCTATTAATCCAAAAATTTTTACCTTCTAATGTTATTAAATAAACTGTAAATGTTCCCATTCCTAAAAAGAAAAAATTAATAAATACGATAATTGATGATAAATCAACTTCAATTGTTTCTATATTTTTAAAAGAAAAACTAAGCATTATCGTAAATATTCCTGTTAATATTACAGGTACTAGTCCTGAAATTAAAAACATTTGTTCATTTAATAAATGTTTTAAATCATTTTTCATAATGCCAAATAATAGATTGCTTCTTTTTATTTGTTCATTTTTAAATTTTCTTTTTTTACCTACATAATTTAGTGTTTCATAAATCTTATCATAAAATATAGAATAAGAAAAAACTACTATAATTAATGAGATAAAAGTAATAATTAAATAAATAATAATATTTAAAATATCATGTAATATAAATCCTTTATAAATAATATTAAATGGGAATTGGTTCATTAAATTATTTAAACTTGTAAAATCAGTAGTAGACCCATCTATACTATTACCTAAAAATGAAAACATACATATACCAATTAAAATGATTATATAGATAGCTGTCCCTATATATTTTAAGAAATTAAATCTTAATATCAATAATTGAATAATAAAACTAATAATAAAAGCAAATAATAATGATAACATTGGTAATGTTAGAATTAAGATTAATCCTAATAATATAAACATTAAATCAAATGTTGAATAAATTATTAGACAAGGTAAAAAAAGAATTAAACTAAATATTAGTTCTTCTACATATGTTAAAACTAACTTAGCCAAAATAATTTGACTTTTCTTAATTGGTAATGGAGTTAAATTATTTAAATCTTTAAGAGAAAAAAGAGTTGATTTAGTTCTATAAATACTTGAAAAGAAAGTTAAACATATTACACTAATACTTAATAATATAGGATAAATATATAGATATTCTATAGAATAAAATATGGCATAAAATGTAATATTAATTATAGCTGAAAACAATAAGGCTAATAATATTGATATAATAATTAAAGCTATTAAACCATAATTTTTATTATTTTTATTATAAGAATCAATAAATTCTAATTTAATTAAACTAAATGTCTTGTTCATTTTCAGTTAACTCCAAGAAGAAATCTTCTAAAGATTTATTTTCCTTCATATTAATATATGTTCCATCAAAAACAATCTTACCATTATTAATAATTCCAATTTGATCACATAACTTTTCTACAACTTCTAAGACATGACTTGAAAAGAAAATTATACTACCTTTAGCTACTAAGCTTTGCATTAACATTTTTAAATCATGGGTGCTTTTAGGATCTAATCCTACAAACGGTTCATCCATAACGAGTAATTTAGGATCGTGTATTAATGCTGATATAATAGCTAATTTTTGTTTCATACCATGTGAAAAAGTTTTAATTGGCATATTTAAATTATCTTTTATTTCTAATAATTCGCTATAATAAGTTATATCTTTTATTCTTTTATCATTAGGAATATTAAAAACATCGGCAATAAAATTTAAATAATTAATAGCTCTTACATTTTCATATAAATCTGGATTATCTGGTATATATGCTAGTTTTTGTTTATATAAAATAGGATTTTCTTTTAAAGTTAGGCCATCTAAAGAAATATTACCACTATCAATAGAATGAAGACCAACAATAGATTTAATTAATGTTGATTTACCAGCTCCGTTAGGACCTATAAAACCATATATTTTGCCATCATCTACAGTTAATGAAATATTGTCGTTAGCTAAGGCACCATTTTTATATTTTTTGGTTACATTTTCTACTTTTAACATTATTATACCCCTAATATTTTTAAATTATTTTTGTACTAAACTGTTCTAAATCAATTATTTCATCAACTAAACCATCATAAAATTCTTTTTCATGACATACTAAAACAACTGTTCCTTTATAATCTAATAATGCTTCTTTTAAAGCCTCTTTAGCAAGTACGTCTAAATGATTAGTTGGCTCATCTAATATTAAAGTATTAGTTTCTCTATTACCTAAAACTTGTAATCTAATTCTTGCCTTTTCGCCACCTGATAATACTGGCATTAAACTTTCAGCCTTATCTTTATTTATGCCAACCCCTGCAAGAAGACCTCTAACTTCTTTATTAGTTAATTCAGGATAATATTTCCATACATAATCAATAGCTGTAATATAATCAAATTCTAACTCTTGTTCAAAATAAGCATAATTGATATTATAATCTATTTCACTTTTACCAGAGATACAAGGAATAATACCAAGTAAAGTCTTAAGTAATGTTGTTTTACCAATACCATTAACACCTTTAATTAAAACCTTTTTCCCACGTTCAATGTTAAATGTTAAAGGTTTAGATAATGGCTCAGTATAGCCAATAATTAGATTTTCACAAGATAGAACAAATTTACCAGATGAACCTCCTTTTTTAAAAATAAAAGTAGGTTTAACAAACTCTTTAGCTTTATCAATAATTTCCATTTTATCTAATATTCTTTGTCTTGATTTAGCAAGATTAGTAGTAGCTACTCTAGCTTTATTTTTAGCTATAAATGTTTCTAATTTTTCAATCTCTTTTTGTTGTTTTTGATAAGCTTGGTTTTGATGCATTTTCTTAATTTCATACATTTCATCAAATTTGTCAAGATTACCTGTATAACGTGTCAATATGGCATCTTCAATATGATAAACAACATTGATAACATCATTTAAAAAAGCTCTATCATGACTTACTAAAATAAAAGCATTAGGATAATTAATTAAATATTCTTTAAGCCAATTAACTTGATTTTCATCTAAGAAATTAGTTGGTTCATCAAGTATTAAAATGGTTGGTTGTTGAAGTAATAATTTAGTAAGCAAAACCTTACTTCTTTGTCCACCTGATAGCATACTAACATCTTTATCAAGTCCAACTTCTTTTAAACCAAGTCCATAAGCTACATCAGCTATTTTATTATCTAGATTATAGAAATCGCTTTGTTCAAGTTCTGATTGAATTTCACCAATTTCTTCTAAAACTTTATTTTGACCATCCTCATCTAAATTAGCTATTTCTTCATATAATTTATACATTCTTTCTTCTTTTAAAAACATATCATTAAAAGCTTCTTGTAAAACTTCTTTAATAGTTTTCCCTTTAGTCAAAGTTAAATATTGATCTAAATAACCAGTAGTTAAATTTTTAGCCCAAACAATTTTACCTTCATCAGGGCTTATTTGATGAGTTATTAATTTGATGAATGTTGATTTACCTTCCCCATTCATACCAACAAGACCAATATGTTCTCCCTTTTGCATAACAAAGTTAGCATCTTCTAGAATTATTTTATTTCCAAAAGAAAAGGTTAAATTAGTTACTTCTAAAACACTCATTATTTTCTCCTGCTAATTTAATTAATTCTTTTTCTTCTACTCTTTCAAGTAACCATTCATGATGGGCATTTGCCCCTAATTTTTGATAAAAATTTTGAGCATTTTTATTCCAATCAAGACAAACAAAATCCATTCTTTTACAATCATTTTTAACAGCTACTTCAGCTAAATAGTTAAAACATAATTTACCATAACCATTATGGCGATAATTTTCTTTAATATAAATATCTTCTAAATATAAACTAGGATGACCAGTAAATGAAGAATATGTATAATAATACATTAAATAACCAATAATGTTATTATCTATTCTAAGTAAATCAACTTTTACTAATTTAGTTTCTAATATATATTTATTTAATTTTTCTTTAGTTAATTTTAATTCACTTTCTAGATGTTCAAAACTTGCCATTTCTAAGATTAAATCATATAAAATTGCAATTTCATTTTCTTTAATTTCACTAATATCTAACATTTATTTTACCTCGATTCCCATAAATTTATCAAAATCGTCAACTTCACTAGGTTTTAAAAAATATTTAGCGATAGATAAATTTTGCTTAATACAATCATCAACAAAAAAATTACAAACCATTAAAGCTCCTAAAAAAGTTAGATGGGTATGATCATTCATTCCTTCTATATAATTAGGATAAATATTAGGTTTAAAAATCATATGATATTTTTCTGATTCTTTTTCACCTATTTTAGTATAAAAATCTCTTGTTAATTTATCTAAATCAACAACATCTAAATGATTTTCTTTAGCTAAAGATAACATAGCATTACGATAACCTTCATGTGATTCAATACATTTATTATCTTTAAAAAGATGTCTACTTATTGGAGTAGCTAAAATAAAATTAGCTTCTTTTTTCTTTATTTCATTAGCCATATATAATAAATTTTTTTTATATTCTAAAGGTGTAGTATATCTTTCTAATTTATCCTTTGCCCCATCATTATGACCAAATTGACAGATTATATAATCACCTTTTTCAACTCTTTTTAATAAGTCAGTAAATCTACCTTCATTAAGATAAGTTTTAGTACTTTTACCATTTCTCGCTAAATCTAAAACAAAAATGTTTGGATGCAAAAATAAATTTAATAATTGTGGCCATCCAAATTGAGGATAACGGTAAATATTATTAAATTGCATCGTTGAATCACCTAAACAGATAATTTTCATAAATTTCTCCTTTAATAATAAAAGAGGCCGAAGCCTCTATTATTTTTTACTTATATTTTTTGCGAGCCTCTTGACGTTTTTGTTTACGTACATCACTAGGTTTTAGATAATATTGACGTTTTTTCGCCTCTTGTAAGTTACCAGATCTTGAAACATCGCGTTTAAAACGACGTAGGGCATCTTCAATACTTTCTTTTTCATGAACCACAGTCTTTGGCATGCTAAGCCTCCTTCCAAGGACGAATTCCGAGGTATATTATACATAATAAACATACCTTTGTAAATACTTTTTTTAAAATTTTCTTGCCAAAATAACTTGATTTTATTCTACTAAAATAGCTTCAACAATATTGTTTTCTAAATTTTCTAATTTAACCTTTTTTATTTCTTTAATATAATTATTAGAAGTCTTTACTTTAACTAAAATAAAATTTGAAGTATGACCAATTAAAAAATCCCCTTCTCTTCTTTCAAATAAAACTTCTTCTATTTTATTTAAATTATTCTTATAATACTCTTTTTGTAACTCTAGAGATAATTTATTTAAATCACTAGCTCTACTTTTTTTAATATTACCATTAATTTGAGTCATTAAACTAGCTTTAGTGTTATTTCTTTTAGAATATGGAAAAACATGAAGATAAGAAAAGTTAATTTCTTTAATAAAGTCTTTACTTTCATTATATAGTTCATCGCTTTCATAAGGAAAACCTACAATAACATCTGTAGTTAAAGAAATATTTGGCCTAATAGCTCTAATTTTGTCTACTTTATTTTTAAAATATAATTTATCATAAGGTCTATTCATCAACTTTAATATTTTATCGCTACCACTTTGCAAAGGCAAGTGAAAATGATTAGCTAAAACACTAGAAGAAGCAAGTAAATCAAGTAATTTATCATCTATTTCATTAATTTCAATACTTGATAAACGAAGTCTCTTAAGTTTAGTTTCTTTTAAAATTCTTTCAATTAAATCACTTAATTTAGTTCCATTATCATTATATTTACCAGTATGAATACCAGATAAAACAACTTCATTAAAGCCATTATTAACAATATCATTTATTTCTTTTATAACTATATCTGCTTTTTTTGATCTAATAGGTCCTCTTGCATAAGGAATGATACAATAAGCACAAAACTGATTACATCCATCTTCAATCTTAACAAAAGCACGCGAATGATCATATGTTGAGACAAGTAAATTATCATAATCTTTCTTTTGCATAATATCGATAATATCAACTAACTTTTTACGTTCTTCTATTACTTTAGCTAACATAGGGATTAAATTTTCTTTATTGCCATTACCTAAGACTATATCGGCATCTATATCTACATTTTTACTTGTCTGAATATAACAACCTAAAACACATACTATAGCCTTGGGATTTAATTTGTGACATTTACTAACCATTTGACGTGACTTTTGATCAGCTGTGTTGGTCACTGAACAAGTATTTATAATGAATATGTCGCAATTAGAACTAACATCAACAATATTATATCCTTCTTTTTGAAGCATTTCTTCTAAAGCATTAGCTTCATAAATGTTAACTTTGCAACCAAGTGTTATGAACCCAACATTCATCATTTTAACTCCCTTTCATAACTAACCGCACTTAAACAGTATAGACTTGCAGTTTCTGTTCTTAATATTCTTTTACCTAAACTTATAAATTTAGTATTATTTAAAGTCTTTAAATAAGCTATTTCTTTTTCACTTATTCCACCTTCAGGTCCAATTAAAAAAGCTATTTTACTACCACTTTTTAAGCCATTTAAACTTTCTTTAAAACCAACCATATTATTATCTTTAGCTTCTTCTTCATAACATACATAAATTAAATCAAACATATTATAATCTATATCTTTAAAATTAATAAATTGTTCTACATTACTAAGTTTAGTACGCATACTTTGTTCACATGCTTCTCTAGCTATTTTATTAAATCTTTCCATCTTATTTTCTTGTCTTTTTAAATCAATTTTAAATTGAGTTCTTTCCATAAAACATGGAATAAAACTATTAGCTCCTAAAGTTGAACCATATTTAATTATATCTTCAATTTTATCTCCTTTAGGATAACCTTGAATAATAGTAATATCTAAATCTAATTCATTATTAATGTTTAATTCTTCTATTATTTCATATTTTAATTCTTTTTGATTTATTAATGTTATTTTAACTAAATAACTTTTATCGTTAAAACCAATAATAAATTTATCACCTATTTTAAATCTTAATACTTTAAAAGCTTGATAAATTAAATCATCTTTTAAAGTTAAATTGTTAAATTCTAATTCATTAATAAAAAATTTTTGCATAATAAACACCTTTAGAAATTATAACAAAATAATATTTGAAAATAAAGAAAAATACCTTACTACATTTTAAAAGAGTATTAAAATTAATCTAATACTCTTAATAATTTATTTAAAATTTAGAAAGTTTAATAACTTTACAATAAGCACTAAAGGAAATATAGCCATTATATACCATAATAAGTTATTTGATAATTATAATTTTCATTAATTTTATTAGCTAAAGTAGCTTTTAAAGTATATCTTTCCCATAAATTAGGCCTATCACCTTCATTTAGAATAAAATCATTATTAATTAAACCTTCATTATATTTATTACTACTATCATTTTGATAATAAGCTAATGATTTTGGATCATCATAGGAAATATTGCCATCTTCATAAACTTCAGCTATCGAATAAATTGAACAATAATCACTAGTTTTAGAAAAACCAACAAAATAAACTACCTCTAATGTTATTAATATTAAAACAATTATGATAACTTTTTTCAACTTTAACACCTATCATATAAAAAAATTTATATTCATAACAAAAATAATAATTATTAACTATCTAATATCAAAATTTTATAAACGTTTCTTTCTTGTTCGAAATACAACTTGATATTTCATAAAATTCAAGATACGTAGTATACTAATGTATTAACATATGAATTTAATTAGAACATACAATTTTTATATATTTTATATTTTTACCTTTTATATTGAAAATAATTATAAATTTTGTAGACTGTAAATTTTACCGTTTTTTTCAAAATGAAAAAACCGTAATTTTAAAAAACTTAAAATTACGATTATAATATATAAAACTCTACTATTATTTAAATAGGTTTTTAAATCCTTCTTTAAAATTATCCCAAGCTGATTTCTTTTCTACTTTTTCTACTGATTCAAGCTTTTTAAATAATTCAATTTCTTCTTTAGATAGATTTGAAGGAGTTTTAACATGGACTGTAACATATTGATCTCCTCTACCTAAACCCTTAGGATTTTTAACACCTTTACCTTTAATTTTAAATACTGTTTCACTTTGAGTGCCAGCTGGAATTCTTAATTTTTCAGCTTCCCACATTGTTGGAACTTCAATTGTATCACCAAGAGCAGCTTGAGTAAATGAGATTGGAATATCTAAATATATATCATTATTTTGTCTTTTAAATGTTTTATGTGGTAAAACATTAAATGTAATATATAAATCACCATTTGGTCCACCATTTTGACCAGCACCGCCATATCCTTCAAGCCGAATTGACATCCCACTTTGAATACCTTCAGGTATTTTTAATTCTATATCTTTTGTTTTTCTTACGTGACCTGTACCACCACAGACATCACATTTTTTAGTTATTTCTTTACCTGTACCATGACATCTAGGACATACTACTTGTGATTGAGCCATACCAAAAATGGTTTGTTGACGACGTAATATATAACCGGTACCATGACAATCAGGACAAGTGTGAATATCATTTTTTGAATATGCCCCACTACCACCACAAGCAGTACAAACTTCATCAACTGAAACTCTTATTTTCTTAGTAGCACCATAAACAGCATCTTCAAAAGAAATGTTCATTTGCTTTTCTATATCTTCACCGGCTCTTTGACCATTTGAAGTTCTTTGTCTTCCTCCACCAAAGAAAGAATTAAAGATATCTTCAAAACCACCAAAACCAGAACTACTAAAGCCACTAAAACCACCAGCTCCGCCAAAGCCACCTTGGGCGCCTGCAAAACCAAATTGATCATATTGAGATCTTTTTTGTTCATCTGATAGAGTTTCATAAGCTTCATTTATTTCTTTAAATTTTTCTTCTGCCCCTGGTTCTTTATTAATATCAGGGTGATATTTTTTAGCTAAAGTTCGATATGCTTTTTTAATTTCATCTTGCGTAGCTGTCTTAGAAACACCAAGTACTTCATAATAATCTCTCTTATTAGCCATTTTATTTACTCCTTTCTAAGCAATTAAGGGGGCGTAAAACGCCTCCTTAATATTATTGTACGTCTGAGAAATCAGCATCTACAGAACCGTCTTTTTTACCACCATTATTAGAATCATTTGCTGTACCTTGACCTTGTTGTTGAGCTTGTTGATAAGCTTTAACAGCAATACCTTGAGCAACTTTTTCTAATTCCTCTTTCTTAGATTTAATTAATGACATATCTTTACTATCTAAGGCTTTTTGTAATTCATCACATAATCTTTCAGCTTCAGCTTTTTCAGTTGCGTCAACATTTTGTAATTCAGCTAAGCTTCTCTTTGTTTGGAAGATTAAATTGTTAGCTTCATTAACTAAATCAGCTTCTTCTTTTCTTCTCTTATCAGCTTCAGCGTTTTCTTCAGCTTCTCTTACCATACGTTTAATTTCATCATCAGATAATGAGCCACCACCTTGAATAGTGATACTTTGAGATTTACCTGTACCTAAATCTTTAGCAGATACATTAACAATACCATTAGCATCAATATCAAATTTAACTTCAATTTGTGGAACTCCACGAGGAGCAGCAGGAATATCTGTTAATTGGAAATGACCTAAAGTCTTATTATCAGCAGCCATTGGTCTTTCACCTTGTAATACATGGATATCAACAGCTGGTTGATTATCAGCAGCAGTTGAGAAAATTTGTGATTTAGAACATGGAATAGTTGTATTACGGTCAATTAATTTAGTAAATACACCACCCAATGTTTCAATACCAAGTGATAATGGAGTTACATCTAGTAATAATACATCTTTAACATCACCTGTTAATACACCACCTTGAATAGCTGCACCCATAGCTACAACTTCATCAGGGTTAACTGATTTATTAGGTTCTTTACCAAGTTCTTTTCTTACTAATTCTTGAACAGCTGGAATACGAGTAGAACCACCTACTAATAATACTTGATCAATATCTTTAGCTGTTAATTTAGCATCTGATAATGCACGTCTAACTGGTCCTACACAACGATCAACTAAGTTAGCTGTTAACTCATTAAATTTAGCTCTAGTTAAAGTCTTGTTTAAATGAAGTGGACCAGCTGCACCCATAGAAATAAATGGTAAGCTAATTTCAACAGTTGTTACACCAGATAAATCTTTTTTAGCTTTTTCAGCAGCATCTTTTAAACGTTGTAAGGCCATCTTATCTTGTGATAAATCAACACCATTTTCTTTTTTAAATTCTTGACATAACCAGTCCATAATAGCTTTATCGAAGTCATCGCCACCTAAAACATTATCACCAGCAGTAGCAAGAACTTCAAATGTTCCATCAGCTAAACTTAAAATAGAAACATCAAATGTACCACCACCAAGGTCAAATACAAGAACAGTTTGTTCTTTATCCATCTTATCTATACCATATGCTAAAGCAGCAGCAGTTGGTTCATTGATAATACGCATTACTTCTAAACCAGCAATCTTACCAGCATCTTTAGTTGCTTGACGTTGAGAGTCATTAAAATATGCAGGAACTGTAATAACAGCTTTAGATACACTTTCACCAAGATAAGCTTCAGCTGTTTTCTTTAAATTTTGTAAAATCATAGCTGAGATTTCTTGTGGAGTATATTTTTTTCCATTTATATCAACTCTATAATTTGCATCGCCCATATGACGTTTAATAGAGCTTACTGTATTAGGGTTAGTGATAGCTTGACGTTTTGCAACTTCACCAACTAAAATTTCATCACCTTTAAAAGCAACAACAGATGGAGTAGTTCTTACCCCTTCAGCATTAGGAATAACTTTTGCTTCCCCTGCTTCCATTACTGCTACACATGAATTTGTTGTACCTAAATCGATACCTATAATTTTATTACTTGCCATAATATCATTCTCCTTTTTCTTCTTTTATTTCTTCTTTATTTTCTACTTTTTTAGGAATAGCTACATTAACCATTACTGGTTTTAAAACTCTGTCCTTATACATATATCCTTTTTGTAATACTTTTGTTATTTTAGGATTATCAATTCCTTCAACTTCTTCTGTAGTTAAAGCTTGCATATGTTTAGGATCAAATTCCATATCTACTTCACAAGGTATAGCTTTTAAACCATCTTTTTCTAAAATGTTAAGTAGTTGACCTGCAATCATTTGAAAACCTAATTGATAATTTTTTATTTCCTCACTAGGTGCTTCACTATTAACTACTGCTAAAAGCATATCTATTGGAGCTATTAATTCTTCAATAATAGGCATAGCAGCATATTTACGATTGTTTATTTCTGCTTCCTTAAGCCTTCTTTTTGTAGTTTGCATTTCGGCAATTTCTCTTAAATTTTTTTCTTTTTCATCTTTAAGAGCTTTTTCTAATCTAGCTATTTCTTCTTTAAGTTTATCTTCTTTTGTTATTTTCTTTTCTTTCTTATTAGATTTAGCTTCAGTTTCTTCTTTCACTTCTTCTTTAGAATCAACTTTTGCTTCATCTTCTTTTTTAATTTCTTTTTGTGCCACTAGACATCCTCCTTACTTATACAATTTAGGTAAGCTGTTTGCCAAATATTCTAAAATTGGCACAACTCCTTTATAATTCATTCTTAAAGGCCCGACTGCAACAATAGTTCCATATTCATTTAAATCTAAATAATACGGGATACTAACAATCGCACAATCATTAAGGCCAAGTTCTTTATTCTCTTCACCAATCCTAATTTGTAAACCTTTTTTATCATTATAAATCAAGCCTGTAACTTCAATGCTATCAATTGCTTTAACGAATTTTTGCATTACAACGTAATCTTTAAATTCAGGCTCATTAAATAGCGGTGTCATACTTGATTTATAACATTCATTATTTAAGAAACTAGCAAAACCTTTAATCATAAAGTTTAATATGTCATCTCTATAATCAACGATTTCTCTAATCCTTGGTTTAGTAGCCTCACGAGCTAATATTTCCCTTATTTCATAAATCGCTTGATCGTACATTGCTACATCAAACATATTCATGATTCTAAGTAAATCATCCATCTTAAAATCCTTAGGAATATTAATTCTTTGGCTTCTTACAACACCTTGACTAGTAACAATTAAAAGTAAGGCGTCTCTATCATTTAAAGGAACTATTTCCATCTTTTTGACTTTAGCATAACAAGCATTAGAACCGACAATTGCTAAAAAACAACCACTAAGTTTAGCTATATAATTTAATACTTCAACAACAGCTGTTTCTTTTGTTAGAAGTTTGTTGCTTAATATATTGTCAATATTTAAATATATGTTTTTAACGTCTTCATCACGAGTAAGCAAGTTATCTACATAATATCTATAACCAAGTTGTGAGGGAATACGCCCACTTGATGTATGAGTTTTTTCTAAATAGCCTGTCTCTTCTAGATATTGCATATCATAACGAATAGTCGCCGAACTAAACTTAAGATATGGTTTATCTGTTAAGCTTTTTGATCCTATTGGTTCATTAGTTGAAATATATTCTTCAACAATTGCCTTTAAAATCAATTTTTGTCTATCAGATAGCATTTGTTCACCTTCTTTGCACTCTTAACCTTAATGTGCAAGCATATTATAATCTTTTCTTTTGGCACTGTCAATAAAATAGTGCCAAAAAAATAAAAAAGCTATCTGTTAACGTTATCATATCAAATAGCTTAAATATTAAATTTACACTCTACATTTTTTTATTGACATTAACATACAAGAAAAAATTAAAATTATTCTTAACTATTATAATAAATCTTTAATCTTATCCACTAAATAAAGAGGAATATTAGTAATTAAACCGTCTTTTTTATAATTTAATTTAGAAAAGCGAATAGCCGTTTTAGGTTTTTCTTTATTAACATAATTTTTAAATACAGGGGCACTTTTATTTTCTCCAGCCTTTACTTCAATAGGAATTATATCCATACCCTTTTGAATGACAAAATCAATTTCACCATATCTATTGCTATAATAAGCCACTTCAACGAGAAATATATCTTTTAATTGTTGTAAAACATAATTTTCTGTTAGTTGACCTTTAAACTGATAATTTAATTGTAATAATAAAGATTCATTTTCTATACCTGCCATATACTTCAATAAACCTGTGTCAAATAAAAAAACTTTAAATTGATCTAATTTCTTAAAAGCATTTAAAGGGTGTTCTAACTTAGAGACATTATATATTCTATTAATTATGCCAGCTGATACTAACCATTCAATTGCTTCTTCATATTCACGCGCTCTTGCTCCTTCTTTTAAAGCACTATAAATAAATTTTTCATTATCTTTCGCAAGTTGCGAAACAATACCTCTAAAAATTAATAACAATTTAGCACTATTTACTTTATTATTGTGTTTAGAAAAATCATTTTCATAAATTGTAATTAATTCATTTTGAATTTGCATGATTTTATTATAATCGTGATATTTAATCCAAGAATACAGAGCTTCTGGCATACCACCTATTATTAAATATAAATTATAAATATCTAATAAACGGTTATGAAAAATATCCTCTATAATATCATTCTTTTTAATATTTAAATAATATTTATACATACTTTCATCTATAGATTCTAAAAATTCAGCATATGTTAAAGGATATAAATTCAATAAATTCACCATCCCAACCGGATATGATTTAGGCCTAGCTAATAGTGTACCAAGCAAACTGCCAGCACATATAATATGATATTCATTAGCATTTTCTTTAAAATATTTTAGCGAATTTAAAGCCTCAGGACATTCTTGTATCTCATCAAATATGATAAGTGTCTTATTAGGAAGAATAGATTTATTAAAAATTAAAGACAACAATTCGATTATCCGTTTAGGATTCTTATTATTTAAAAAAATGGATTTAATTTCTTCATTTTCATCAAAGTTTAAATAAATGTAATCATCATAATAATTTTTTCCAAACTCTTTCATTAACCAAGTCTTACCAACTTGTCTAGCCCCTCTTATAACTAAAGGTTTTCTATCAATATCATTTTTCCATTTTATTAAGTCGACTATAGCTTTTCTTTTCATTTACATCACTTCCCTACACATTTTTAGTATGTTTTTCAATACAATTTTACACATTTTTACTATGTTTTTCAATACCATTTTACACATTTTTACTATATTTCTTTCATCTTTATATAAAAAACCCGGTTTTTAACCGGGAATATTATTGATGAAGTTTTATGTTTTATCGAATTTACCACTAGAATATCCTTCTAAATCTATTGTTATATAATTAAAATATTGTTTTAATTTATCAATTAATTCTTTGTTGTTTATAATTAAATTGAAATCTTTTTTATCTACTTCAATTCTTAATAAATCGTTATGAATTCTAGCTCTTACTTTATTAACATTATATTTTTTTATTAATTCTTCTACTTCATCAACTTTATTTAATAATTCTTTATTTAATTTAGTATTATAAGGAAATCTAGTTGCTAAACATGAATTAGATGGTTTGTTATAAAAAGGAATTTCTAATTTTTTACTATTTTCTCTAATTTCTTTTTTTGTTAATTCACATATAGCTAAAGGACTAATTATATTTAATTCTTTTAAAGCTTTAAGTCCGGGTCTATATTTATTTAAATCATCAAAATTGCTGCCATCTAATATATTATAAAAATTTAATTCATGAGCTTTATTTACTAATAAACTTAATAAAGTTTTTTTACAATAATAACATCTATCAATTTTATTTTCTCTAAAGTTTTCTAATTCTAAAGGGTTATATTCTATTTCTTGATAATCATAATTATTATTTTTTAAATAATTTATAGCTTCTAAATAATCATTTTTAGCTGTCATAATACCTTTAGCGATTAAAGCTAAAACATTTTTTCTATCTAAAACATTATTAGCTAAAGTTAAAAGATAAGCAGAATCAATCCCACCTGAATAACATATAGCAACTTTATTTATTTTTTTTAAATAATTTATCAATTTTTCTTCTTTATTCATTTTTACCACAAATTAATTTATTTATTTGATTTGCAATATATGCAGCCCCATATCCATTATCAATATTAACTGTAGCTATACCATTACTGCAAGAATTAAGCATTGTAAGTAAAGCTGATAAGCCACCAAAATTAGCACCATAACCAACGCTAGTTGGGACCGCAATAACAGGTACTTTAACAAGGCCTGCAACAACAGAAGCTAAAGCACCCTCCATTCCTGCAACAGCGATTATGACATTAGCTTCATTTAATTTAGTTGTTTGATTTAATAAACGATGAATTCCTGAAACTCCACAATCATAAATTCTAATAACTTTGCTACCAAAAAATTCTAAAGTTTCTGCCGCTTCTTCAGCTACCTTAATATCAGCAGTACCAGCTGTTAAGACTACTACATTACCTACTAATTCTTTTTCTTTTTCAATTTTTAAAATGTGTGATATATCATTATATTTAACCTCAGGAATTTCTTTTTTAATCAATTCATATTGTTTAATATTCGCTCTTGTTCCTAAAACTTCTTTATTTTCTTTTAATAATTTTTTAAATATATTAATTAAAAAATCATCTTCTTTATTTTGACAAAATATAACTTCACTAATACCTGTTCTTTCTTTTCTATTATGATCTATTTTAGCATATCCTAAATCTTCATATTGATTTTTCTTTATTTCATTTAAACATTCTTCTAAATCTATTTTATTTTTTTATAATTTTCTAATATTTCTTTTAATTCCATTTTAATTCCCTACCAATTTATATAATTCTTTTAAAGGAATATTATTTTTATTTGCAATTTGTTTTATACTTTCATATTCAGGATATGTAAAAATTTCATCATTTAATTTAACAATCTTAACATCAATATTGCCATATTTTGTCTTTATAGTGCCTTTTTTTCTTTCTAATTTAGTCCTATTAACTTTATAATATCTAAGTCCAATAGTAGTCGTTTCTCTAAATATAATATTTTCTAATTTTTTTAAATCTAAAATATTACATATTACATTTAATAAATAACTAGGACGATTCTTTTTCATATAAATAGGTGTGTAAAAAACATCTAAAGCCCCCGCTTTAAATAATAATTCCATAGTATATGCAAGTATTTCCCCATTTGAATCATCGATATTACTTTCAATTTTAACTATTTCTTCATTTTCTAAAATTTCTCCATAACTAACTCTTAAAATATTAGGTATTTCTAAATCTTTACTTCCGGCTCCATAACCTATTTTTTCTAAATTAATAGATGGCATCATTTGATAAGTTTTTGCTAAAGTGGCTATAATTGCGGCACCTGTAGGTGTAACTAGTTCTGTAGGAATATCTATTTGCCTAAATTTAACTTTGTTATTTTTAAATATTTCTAGGGTTGCTGGTACAGGTACTGCCATTTTCCCATGAGCACAATTGATAAACCCATAACCATCATTTACAATGCTAGAATAGATAATATCTGGTTTAATTTTATTTATTAAAATAGCACTTCCAACTATATCAATAATCGAATCTATTGCCCCAACTTCATGAAAATGAACTTCGTTTAGATCTTTATTATGAACTTTACTTTCAGCTTCTGCTACTTTTAAAAACATATCTTTAGCTAGTTTTTTTACATTATCATCTAACAAGCTTTCATCAATTATTTGATAAATATCACTTAAATGACGATGAGTATGGTTGTCTTCATCTAATATAACATCAACATAAGTTGCAGTTATGCCGTTTTTTATTTTTTTACTTATTTCTATTTTATATCCATCAACATTTAATTTTTTTATTTCATTTAAAAAATATTCATTATCATCAATTATTTCTAATAATGCTGCTAAAGTCATATTACCAGAAATACCGCTACTACAATCAAAATATAAAACTTTCATTTTAGTCAATATTTATAAGCTCATAACAAGTTGAGCCGCATCCTTCCTTTTCTGCTGTTTCAATTATTAAATGACCTATTTTTTCTTCAAATCGAGCTATTAATTCTTTTTTACCTGGATCATTAGAATTATAAACTAAATCAAGACATGCTTGGTCTAATGCAACTGGGTCTAAACTAGCTAAAATACCAATATCCTTCATACAAGGAGCTTTAGCATTTCCATCACAATCACAATCAATAGAAATATTTACCATTGAATTAATATAGACAATATTACCATTAAAATATTTATGAACTGATGTTGCTGCATCTCCCATCGCCGTAACAAATGGAATTTGAGCTGTTGCCATATAATCACCACTAGGATCACCTGCTCCATGAATATATTTCTTACCAAAACTTGAAGCACAACCAATCGATAATTGTTTTAAAGCTCCCCCAAAACCACCCATTTGATGACCTTTAAAATGAGATAAAACAAGCATTGAATCATAATTAGCTAGATGTTTCCCAACATAATTTTCTTTTATTTGAACACCATATGGCATCTCTAATTTTAAATCTGGACCTTCACTATCCATAATATCAACATCAAAATATTTAGTCCATAAATGTTTATCCATCAAATGCCAATGTTTTTCTGTTGTATCACGCGCACCTGTATAAGCTGTATTACATTCAACAACAGTTCCTTTAACATAATCTATCATATCTTTTACAAATTCTGGTTTTAAATAATTTTTATTACCATCTTCACCAGAATGCAATTTAACTGCTACTTTCCCATTTAATTTTTTACCTACAATTTCATATAATTTTATTAAACTTTGAGGTGTAATATTTTTTGTAAAATATACTTTTGCCATATTATCATTTCCTTTCTTTACTTATATTATACTTTTATTTTTAAGTAATTAAAATAAAAAAATAGAAGTTTTGAACCTTCTATAATTCTATATATAAATAATTTTTTAAATTATTAAACTTTAACTCAAAGTTATTTAAAATAGCTGAATTAAAATCATATTCTTTAATCTTATTAACAAAGTCATTTATTTTTTCTTCTTGCCAATTTGCTTTAATCTTTATATAAAATGGTAAATTTAAATCAGAAATATCAAATTTAATTCTAAATTCTTCGCTATCATTTTTAAAATTAAAACTACCAATTTTTATTAAACTATCTCCACTATAATATGGATTATCTTTAATTATTTCTCCTATATTTAATAATGGCATTTTAACTTCATTTTTTAATATAAAAATACTTTCCATCTCTTCTAAACAAGATTTAACATTTTTATATCTAAAGAATGCTTGTTTTACTTTTTTTAAAATAAATTTATCTTCAATATTAAATAATCCATAATTAGTTTTTTTAGGAATATAAAAATGATATTTATTATCACTTTTATAAGCATATAAAATAATATAATTAGATTTATCTTCTTTATTTAAATAAAGTAATACTCTATCACCTAAAATACTATTACAACTTATTTCATTTATTCCATAAACCATAATTGCATTAGCTAAATCTAATTTATTATTTGTAATAGGATTAATTAAATCAATATTAGTTAAATCAGTTAAAATATAATTATTTTCTTCTAATTTAAAATTAATTTCATTGATAAATTCATCTTTATTAAAAGGTTCTACTAAAACACTTAAAACATCATCTTCATAACTAGCTATTTCTTTTATTTTATCATTTGCTAATTTATTTAAATCTATTTCTTCTTTAACTTCATTATTTTCATTATTATTTGCTAGTTTATTTTCTAAAAAAGAACTCAATTCATCTATTTTAGCACTTATTTCTTTTTCTTCTAATTCTTTACTATTAAATTTAGTTAAAATTTTAAATAATCGCATCAAGCTAGGAGTATTAAATTCCACTCTATTAACTTCAACATTAAATAGATCACCTAAATTCATATTTTCTAATTTAGGATATAAATCAGCCGATAAATTATTAAATTGTTCTAATACCTCAGGTGGTAAATTATCCATAAAATTATTGATACTTTCTTGAATATCAGAAGCATTTTCAGAATTCAAGAAAGCTTCTGGATTTATTTTATTTTTTTCTTTTTTATTTTTTTTATTTTTATCTTCACTAAATAAAGAATTATCTAAATTCTTAATTGGCATAAATTACTCCTTATCTAATTCTTTAATAAAGTCATCTAAAAGTTTATTATTCTTTTTAGCAGGTTTTCTAATAGCATCGATTAAACCAAATTTTAATGCTTCTTCACTATTCATCCAAAAATCATAAGTGGCAATAGTCATTAATTCTTCTTCCGTTTTACCTGTTTTTTTAGTTAAAATAGCAAATAATCTTTTATTTAATTTTTCATCAAATTCAATTGAATTTTTTAATACTCTAAATTTACCTTCAACACCTGAAGCAAGTTCATGAATCATAAATTGAGCATTTTCTGAACCATAAGCATAATCACATACAGAACTTATAATAGTTGCCATAGAAGCACATAATCCTGTATTAAAAGCTACAACCGGATTAGGTATTTCTCTAATTTTATCAACGATCGCAAAACCATCAAGGACACTTCCACCACCAGAACAAATCTCAAGTTTAATAATCGCATTAGGATCATCATTAGCTAAAACATCTAAATATGATGTTACTCTTTGAGCCATTGCTGTATTAATTTCACCATCTATTTTAATAATACGTGCTTGAAGTAATTGTTCTTCTATATTCCAAACATTTAATTTAGTTTCTTCCATTTTTTTCTTTCTCCTTTAAAACTTTATTTAAGAATGCTAATTTAACAGTATGTTCTAAATTACGAGCTCCAAAATCATGCATATTAGCCTCTTCTTTAATTTTTTCAATATCAGCTTTACTAAATTTACAAGTTAATCCTGATAATTTTTCATATTTTTCTTTATATCTTGTTATTAATTTATCACTAACTTTATTATCAAGACGATTAAAAATAATGATTTTATCTAAACGTCCTAAGAATTCTGGTGAAAAATGATTATTTATAGCATCAATTGCTGATTCTTCATCATTTTTACCAAGGCTCATAAAGGCAGTACCTTTTTTATTAGTTTTACCATACCCAAGATTAGTCGTAAATATAATAATAGCACTTCTAAAACTTACTTTATTACCACCTTTATCAGTTGCATAACCTTCATCTAAGATATTTAAAAGTGATTTAAAAACACTAGAATGAGCTTTCTCTATTTCATCAAATAAGACAACACAATTTGGGTTTTGTTTAACTTTAGCTAAAAAATCACTTGTTTGTTTAAAACCAACATAACCAGGATCACTACCAAATAGACTATTAACGGCTGTTTCTTGTTGAAGTTGTGAACATTCAACTGTGATTAAATTTTTCTCACTGCCTGTAAAATTTTTAGCTATTAATTTAGCAGTAAATGTTTTACCTGTACCACTAGGACCTGCGAATAATAAATTACATTTTGGTTTTTCAGGGTCAACAATATTTAATTCTATCATATTTAAATATTCTAAAACTTCTTTAAGAGGTTTATCTTGACCTAAAACTTCTTTTTCTAAATCATTTTTAGTATCTAAAACTTTAGTGTTAGACATATTAATATTAAATTGAACCCTTATAGAATTGATAACATCATCAAGTAAAACTTCTTTATTTTCTTCTTTACATACTTTAGAATAAGCAAATGCACTTTCAAGCATTGTTAAAGCTTTATCAGGATTTGCACTATGCATATTATATTGTAAAGATAATTCATATATCTTAGATAATAATGATTCATGCATTTCTTTAGCAAAATATTCCTCATTAATTTCTAAAGTTTCTCGCATTATTTCTAAAGTTTCTTCTTTAGTTGGTTCTTCAACTAATACTTTAACAAAACGACGTGATATAGCTTTATCTTTTTCTAAATATTCATTAAATTCATCGTTTGTTGTAGCACCAATAACTTGTATATCTCCTCTAGATAAATATGGTTTAATGATATTAGCAGCTGTTAAATCACCTTCATTACCACCAGAACGAGCTAATGTATGTATTTCATCTATAAATAAAATGACATTATCAAGTTTAGATACAGTATCTAAAATATTTAATATTCTTTGTTCGAACTGACCTCTAAATTGCGTTCCTGCAACTATAGCATCTAAATGAAGTTCATAAATCACTTTGTTTTTTAAATTTTCACTTAAATCAGAACTATTATTATTGATTGCATTAGCTAGCATATAGACAAGTGTGGTTTTACCTGTCCCAGCTGGCCCAACTAACACAGCACTTTTTTTAGTTCTTCCGGCTAAAGCTACTTCTAAAGCTAAAAATTCTTGTTTCATACCAATAAAACGCATATCTTTATGTTTTAAAACATATTTATTAATATTAGTTAAATATTTTTTTAACTTATCATCTTCTAAGCTTTTAACTTCTCTTACATTATATTTTAATAAAGTTTGTCTAAATTCATCATATAATGCATTAACAGAAAAACCATTTTCTGGTAGATCATTAGGACTAACATTATTTTTAACAGCATCATCATAAGCTTTTTCTTGCATTAAATTACATTTATCAAGAACATTAAATAATTCATATTCAATATTAGAAAATAATGTTTGTAATAAATCTGTAATCCCCATAGTATGTTCTTCATCTTTAGCCTTAGCTTTTAATTGTTCTATAACATTTAAAACATCACTACTAAGATTTGTATCAGTATCAAAAGGTAAACTTTCTTTAATTCCATATAAACTATTGTATGCATTATCTATATTTATATAATTTAAATTATAACGATCTAGTATTTTAAACACATCGCTTTTTAAATCAAAATATTCTTTATTTTTACTATTTTGTAAGAAGTTAATGATAGCTAAAAATAAGACTCCTGTATCAATTTCAGTAATTCCTTTATTTAAACTAATCATACTAGCCTCTTCTAATATTTTATTGATATCATTATGTAATATTTGCATAATTATCTCCTTTCTAAGGCAACTAATATTATATTAAATATCTTTATTTAAAACAAGAAAAAAGAAGTCTAAGACCTCTTCAAGTATGGATTATTTTCTTTTTCATCTTTAATAGTGGTCTTTAAATCATGGCCAGGATAAACTTTAATTTGGTTGCTTAAATGACTTAATTTAGCTAAACTTTCTTTCATCATTTTTATGCTACCTGTTGGAAAATCTGTTCTGCCTATACTATTTGAAAATAATGTATCCCCACTAAATAAGATATTTTTATATAAATAACAAACTGAACCATCTGTATGACCTGGTGTAGCTATAACTTTAATTTCACTATCTAATAAATTAATAATATCATTATCATTAACTTCAATAATATTTAAATTATTAGAATCAAATGGTATATTTAATCCTACCATTCGATATAAACTTTCTTCTCTATTATTAAGTTTTAATCTATCTAAATGTGAAATATATATAGGTACATTTAAAAAATGTTTAATTCCATCAATATGATCAATATGAGCATGAGTAATTAATATTCCTATAACATTATACTTATTTATAATATCATCCGCATATAAACCCATTCCCGGGTCTATTATAACACATTCATTGCCTTTAATTATTAAATAAGTATTAACATAAAAGGAACCATTAACAATAGTTTCTACCATATAAAGAAAAAAGCTTAAAAAAGCTTACTTCTTTTCTCTATGAATTGTATGTTTGCGGCAATGAGGACAATATTTTTTAAATTCAATACGTTCTGGTGTAGTTTTTTTATTTTTATCTGTATAATAATTCTCATTTTTACATTCAGTACAAACTAATTTAACTAAATCTCTCATAATATCCCTCCAGACACTATTTTTTTCGCTTGTTAATTATAGCAAATATCAATTTATATTGCAATAGGCAATAAAATTAATTTTAAGAATCTTAACTGTAAAAGTAAATTCCGCTATATAAAATACAATATATTATTAATCTTAGTTTTAAATCTTTTTAAAGCTCTATTTGATTTAATAAAATCATATTTAGAACTAAAAAAAGAAAGAGCCCAAAACAAGGCTCGAAAAAACAAGAAATAGGCGACTCCACCCACCTTTATTTCCTAGCTATATATAAGTCATAAATCATTTAAAAGCAAGGGTTTAAAATTAGAATTATAAAGATTTACTTAAATCTTTATTAATAATTTTATTTTTATAATAACAATTATTTAATATTAATTTATAGTCTATTTTATCTTGTTTATGCATTTGTAATAATTCTAATATTATATTAGAACTTAATTTACAATTATTTAATACAACCTGTGGTTTAACTTCTTGTAATGCCCCACCTGGATACCATGGTCTACCTAAATAAGCTTTAATTTTTCTATTTGCTTTAAAGTAACAATTATTAAAATTAAAACCATATGGGAAAGTTATATATGTATCTGGTGCTAAAAAATAACCATCATTTACTATTTTTATATAACAATTATTAAAGTTAACACTACTACTACCAAAAATAAAATCTATATCACCACAGATATAACAATTATTTACGTTTATATTTATACCATTATCTAAATATAATGTGTCTTGACAACCTATAAACTGACATCTTTCTAAAGTAACATTACTAGTTTCACTTTTAAATGCTACAGCTTGACCATCTTTATTTATAATTCTTTTATAACTATTTTCAAAGGTAATGCCAATAGCTTTAAAATTATAACCCTTTTCTTGAACAGTAAATGTAGAACTTCCAGTAGTACCATATTTTTTATTGGTTATAGGATTAATTTTGCCGTGATTTAAATCATTTGTTATTAATGCACCATTGCCTATTAATGTAATATTTGGCCTATTTAAAAGAATTTTCTCTTTAAATGAACGATTACCTAAATATATTATTTCATTTTCTTTAGCTAATTTAATAGCTTCATCTAAACTAATATTACTATTACTAATATCCATAATTTACCTCGTAAAGGTGTTTATGCACTTTCTTTAATTTTTAATTCACAATTAAAAGTAATATCATCTAAGCTAGCCTCTTCATCTTCAATCATTTCTTTTAAACTCAAGGCTGCTGCAACTGCAGATTCTTCAATTTTATTATCGATAGCTGTAAGAGTTGGTGATGTTAATTCACAATATCTACTATCATTAAAACCAATAACTGCACAATCTTTACCAACTTCAATATTTTGACTTCTTAAAGCTCTAATAGCCCCCATAGCTAATAAATCTTCACCACTAATAATACCTTCAACAAAACGATAATCAAATAAAATGTTTTTAGTAATATCATAACCACTAAATATTTCATTAGTATGGTAAACTAGGGCAGGTAATTTAGCTTCTGCCATAGCAAGCTTATATCCTTCAGCTTTTTTTAATGCTGAAACATTATTTGTATATTGAATATAACAAATCGTTTTACGTCCTTGATTTATCAAATATTTTGTCGCATCATATATTCCTTTTTGATCATCAACATAAATAGCTCTT
The DNA here is from genome assembly GCA_944324795.1 of uncultured Acholeplasmatales bacterium. Lineage (GTDB taxonomy): Bacteria > Bacillota_I > Bacilli_A > Acholeplasmatales > Anaeroplasmataceae > CALUXS01. Next base: position 49,411 of record CALUXR010000005.1, on the reverse strand, counting down.
GAACGTTTTACATCAATTTTACCATTAGTACTTACAATTGGTATATAATTAATAGTTTGTAAAATATCTTTAAAACGATTTATTTCATTAAATATTGAACCAATAAAAATGATGCCATCGACTTGACTTGAAACTTCATCAACATATTTAAAAATTGTTGATAATTCACCCATAGTATTACATATAATTGTTCTATAACCATATTTACTTAATTCATTATCAATATAGTATGCAGCATTAGCATAATGTGGCATTCTAATATCGACAACAAATACAGCTACCGTTTTCATTGAATGGGCAACAAGTCCTTTAGCTATTGCGCTCGGACGATAATTATATTTAGATATAACTTCTTCTATTCTTTTTTTTGTTTCTGGACGTACATTTTTTTTATTTAAATAACGTGATACTGTTGATATGCTTGTATCAGCTTCTCTAGCAATATCATAAATGTTAATTTTCACTTAGACCACTTCTCCTTTAGCTAAATTATATGATATAATTTAAAAAAATCAAGTGAAAGGAAGTATTTATTTATGTATTTAAGAAATAATACTAGAAGTTTTAAAGTTAAAAATCTAGATTTTGGTGGCAATGATAAAGTCTATATTCAAAGTATGACCAATACTAAAACTAGTGATATTATAAATACAATTAAACAAATAAATGAATTAGAAAAAGCCGGATGTGAAATAATAAGAGTTGCCATATTCGACAAAGCTGATGCTTTAGCGATAAAAGAAATAAAAAAACATATTAATATTCCTTTAGTAACTGATATTCATTTTGACCCTGAATTAGCTATTTTATCTATTTTAAATGGGGCTGATAAAATAAGATTAAATCCCGGAAATATTACTAATAAAGAAAAGATTGAAAAGATTGTAGAATTATGTAAAGAGCGAAATGTTCCTATTAGAATAGGTGTTAATAGTGGTTCTTTGCCTCGTGATTTAGAAAAAACAAAAGAAGGGATTGTTGAAGCAGCTAAACGTCATATTAATATATTAGAAAAATTAAATTTTAAAAATATTTGCCTATCTTTAAAAGCAAGTGATATTGACCTTGCTTATGAAAGTTATAAATTAGCAAGTGAAATTTTTCCTTACCCACTACATATTGGTATAACTGAATCTGGGACTAGTTTTTCTGGTTTAATTAAAAGTTCAATCGGTATATCTAAAATTTTAAATTTAGGTATTGGCAATACTATTAGAGTATCTTTAACAGATGATCCTATTTTAGAAATTAAAGCCGCTAAAGAAATCTTAAAAGATTTAGGGATTAGAAAAGATATTCCTAATTTAATAAGTTGTCCTACTTGTGGTAGAATTCAATATAACATGATTCCAATTGCCAAAGAAATTGAAAATTATCTAAGTACAATCAATAAAAACATCACGGTTGCCGTAATGGGTTGTGCTGTAAATGGGCCTGGAGAAGCTAAAGATGCTGACTTAGGCATAGCTGGTGGTAAAGGTGAAGCAATATTATTTAAAAAAGGTAAAATTATAAGAAAAGTTTCTGAAAAAGATATTATAAATGAGTTAAAAAAAGAAATTGATTTATTATAAAAATAATGCTAGTTTTTGGCTTTATTAAGCCGTTAACTAGCATTTTTCATTTTGTAAAATCAGTTAAATATCAATTGAAATTTAATTATAAAAGTTGTCCCATTATCAACTTCACTCTCTAATGTTACCGAATAACCGAACTTTTCACAAATATGTTTAACAATCGCAAGTCCTAAACCAGTACCACCCGTTTCTTTTGACTTGGCTTTATCAACACGATAAAACCTTTCAAAAACTCTATTTTGTTCTTCTTTAGGAATACCTATACCGCTATCTTTAATTTTAAAATATTCTTTAGTTAAACTGATATCAATAGTACCATTATCTTTATTATATTTAATAGCATTATCTAATAAATTAGAAAACAATGTTTCTAATTGTTCTTTATTACAATTTAATATAACATTATCAATATTTAAATTTAATTTAATATTTTTATTATTAATTTTAGTTTGATAACTTTTTATTACATCATTTAATAAATTTGTAATGTTTTCCTCTTTTAAATCATATGTTTTTGAAAATTCTAAATTAGATAATTCTAACATATCAATTATTATTTGATTCATCCTATTAGCTTCTTTTAATATTTTTAAAGAAGCTTCTTTTATTTCTTCTTTATCATCTATAATTCCGTTTAAAATCATTTGTTCATAACCAATTATTGAAGTTAAAGGACTTTTTAATTCATGGCTTGCGTTAGCGAAGAAATCTTTTTTTATTATTTCTATCTGTTCTCTTTCTGTTATATCTTTTAATGATATTAATATTTGTGATGAATTAAAAGGAATAATATTACAATCATAAGTCTTATTGTCGATAACGATTGTTAATCTTTTTCTAATTCTTTTTTCGATAGCTTCATAAATATTATCTAATAATAAACTATTACGAGTTAAATATATATAATTTTTACCAATTATATTTTCTTCTTCTAATTTAAAGATATTTAATGTTTTTTGATTAACTAAAGTTATAATATCATTTTTTATTAGAATTAAGCATTCATCTATAGCTTGAATAATTGTATCATTTTTAATATTTTCTTCTTTAATTTGACTAATTTTATTATTAATTAATAATTTTAAAGCTGCAATTATTTCTGGTAATTTATCAATTGTGTCAGCTTTAAATATTATATCAGCATCTGCTATATTAGCTAATTCATTTATTTTTTTATCTACAGGTTTTAACATTTTTTTTGACAAAAAATATAATATTATAAGCGATAAACTAAAAATAATTATAATAGCAATCAAGGCTACTACGACATATAGTGTTGTTGAAGTTGTAAAATAAGATGTGTTAAAAGCAAGTCTTAAATAAATATTATGATCGATAGTTGAAATATACATCATATCATCTTTAGTATTGTCTGATTTTCTAATTATAACTTCACCAGGATTTTCTATTTCCGGACGATTTAAATGATTATCTAAATTTTCAATACTATATTTTAAAGTACTATCATAGATAACTTTACCATCTAGGTCAATAAAGGTTAATCTTAATCGATCATCATAACCTAACATAATATTAGATGTTTCTTCAAAATTTGTACCATCAAAATAAGATGCAGCTACTTCAAGATAAATATTTATTTCTTCTTTAGCTTTATTTTTATTTTCATTAACAATCATTAAAACTGATACTAAATATAATAATAATAAAGATAATAAAGATATTAAAGAGGCTAAAATTATAAATCTTTTTTTCATAATTCTACTTTATATCCTACCCCATAAATAGTTTTAATTAAATCATCATTTGTCTTTTTTCTAATTGATTTAATATGCATATCAAGAGTTCTCGTTTCAAAACCAAAACTTGTTCCCCAAACATTTTTAAATATTTCTTCCCTATTTAATACTTTATTATTATTTAAGGCTAAAGTCATTAAAATATCAAATTCTTTATTAGTTAAATCAATTAATTTATGATTAAAATAACATTCTCTTTTATCTTGATCTAAAATTAAATTACCAAAATCTAAATGTCTTTTAATTTTTTTATGTCTTCTTAATTTAGCATTTACTCTACTCATTAATTCTAATAAATCAAAAGGTTTTTCAATATAATCATCGGCTCCTAAATCTAAACCTTCTACTTTATCTACTAACATATGCTTAGCAGAGACAATAATGATATCGATATCTTCATTTTCATTATCCTTCCTAATTTCTTTTAATATATCAAGACCAGAAATATCTGGTAACATTAAATCTAAAAGAATTAAATCAGGCTTTTTGATATTAAAAGCTTGAAAAAAATCTTTACCATTATTAAATGTTCTAACATCATAACCTTGTTTTAAAAGTGTTTTATTGATTATTTGAGCAATATCTTTATCATCTTCGATTGAATAGATTAGAAATGACATAATACCACGCCCCTAATATATTTTTTTATCTTTATAAAAACCACTGACAATATAAATTACCCATTCAGCAATATTAACTGAATGATCAGCAATTCTTTCAAGATATTTTACCACTAAAGTACTATAAATTGCAAAAGGTAGATAACCTTGTTCTTTACTTTCTATATGGGCTAAAGATTCAACTATTTCATCATATTTATTATCAACATAATCATCGCTATCAATTATTTCTTGAGCTAGTTTAGTATCACTATTGATATACGCTTTAATTGAATTCTTTAACATATTTAAAACATATTGAGCTAAATTATCAATAGCTTCTAAATGTTTTGTTCTAATATTGACTTCTTTTAATTTATTAGTAAAAGTTATAATATCTTCTGCATGATCCCCAATTCGTTCTAAGTCACTTACTAATTTTAAAATACCTGTTACTTCTTTTAAATCAGAGGCATAAGGACGTTCTCTTAATAAGATTGTTAAACACATTTCTTCAATTAAACGTTCAAATTTATCAACAATATCATCATTAACTAATTCATTAGTTTTACCTAAATAATTATTGATTGAACTATCAATATTATCAACTACAACATCACCCATTTTTAAAACCATTTGTTTAAGGTTTTCAATTTCATCTTTTAATTTCATAAATTCTAACCAAACCTTCCTGTAATATAATCTTCTGTCCTTTTATCTCTAGGATTTTTAAACAATTCTGTCGTTTCATTAAATTCTACCATTTCACCAAGCAAGAAGAAAGCTGTTTTATCAGATACACGGGTAGCTTGTTGCATATTATGGGTAACTATAACGATCGTATAATCTTTTTTAAGTTCACCAATAAGTTCTTCTATTTTTAAAGTGGCAATCGGATCTAAGGCACTTGTTGGTTCATCCATTAAGATTACTTCTGGCCTCATCGCAATCGCTCTAGCAATACAAAGACGTTGTTGTTGTCCACCAGATAAACCAAGGGCATTATCTTTAAGTCTTTCTTTAACTTCTTCATATAAACTTGCTTTTTTTAAAGAATCAACTACAATTTCTTGTAATTTAGCTTTATTTTTAATACCACTACAACGTGGACCATAAGCAACATTATCAAATATTGACATTGGGAATGGATTTGGTTGTTGAAAAACCATACCTACTCTCGTTCTTAAATCAATCGGATTCATTACTTTAATATCTTCACCTTTAAATAAAATATCTCCTTCAATTTTACAACTTGGGATTAAATCATTCATTCTATTTAAACATCTAAGTAATGTTGATTTACCACATCCAGAAGGACCAATAAAAGCTGTAACTTCATTATGGTTTATTTTTAAATTAACATTTTTTAAAGTATGTTTTTCCCCGTAAAATAAATTTACATTATTAATTTCAAAATCTAATTCATTTTTAATTTCTGTATTTTGCATAACTACACCGCCATCTTATTCATTTTCTTTGAAATTAGTTTCACTAAAATAGACAATACCAATACGACAATCAAAATAAATATCGCAATTGCACAAGCTCCTCCATAATTTGGACTTTCACCTTGCGTAATAGACCAAATATGAACAGCTAAAGATGTTGAAGCTTTTGTCACATTTATATCATCTTGAATGCTTGTTCCCATAACAAATATCAAGGCTGCTGATTCACCTATAATTCTTCCTATTGAAAGCAAGGTAGCTGTTAAGATACCTGGAATTGAATTAGGTAAAATAACTTTAAATACTGTCTGGGTTTTACTTGCCCCAAGAGCTAAACTAGCCATTGTATAATGACGAGGTATTACAAGCAAACTTTCACTAACAGTTTTAATAATGGTTGGCAATAAAACAATAGTCATAGTAAAGGCACCTGCTAAAACACTATAGCCACTTGTATTAAATGTACCGTCACAAAAAGGAATAAATATCAAAGCTCCACAAAAGCCAAAGATGATTGATGGAATACCAGATGTCATATCAATCATTGTCGTAATGATTGTTCTTACAATCCCATCGCGAGCATATTGAGTTAAAAAAATAGAAGCAATAACACCAATTGGAAGGGCGATTATTAAAGTTAATAAAATTAAATAAATGGTTGTTATTAAACTTCCTCTAGCACCACCACCAGAGGTCTTGCACTGCATATTCATTATTCCTGTACTAGAATCTAGAGCTTCAACCAATTTTTCTGCTCCTTTAGATTTTCCAATTACTTCAATAAGACCATCTTCATCATATAACATAACTGTATCTAATCTATCATCTACTGAAACACTATAATTGCCCTCACCATTTGCTATTTGAACATTTTTTAAAGGTGAATTATCGGCAATATATGTAACAATCATACATTTTTCATTAGCTGTATCTCTACTATCAGCAACAGCTATACCATATTTAATACTAAAATATGAACCATTAATATTAGGGTCTTCAAAATTAGTAGTTAAATCACCCGTATAAGTAACAGCTGTTATTTTTTCTTTATAATCATCAGTTAATAATTTTAATGAAAAAGCCGGAGCTCCTGTTACAAAGACATAAATAATGATAGCGGCTAATACTACAACTACTAAAATACTTGATAAATAGGTCGGTATTAAACGTAATATATCCGCAATTCTTTTAGCCATTAAATTATTTTTTCTTATTTTATTTTGATTAGTTTCTTCTACTACAGTAGTAATTAGATTATTATTTTCATTAAGCTTGTTCATAACGACAAATTACCCTCTTTACTAAATTTAAAATAACATTAACTACTAAAATAGTTACAATTAATAAAATACCAACACTAAAACGAATGTCGTAGGCAATACCACTTGATTCATGCAAACCAAGCATCATAGTTGAAGTTAATGTTCTAGTTGTATCAAATAAATTCCAATTTGGGCCAGTAATATTATTACCACAAACCATCGATACGGCAGTTGCTTCACCAAGTGCTCTACCAACACCTAATATTAAAGCGGCTGTAATTCCTGATTTTGCTCCACTCATTACGATTTTAAAATCGGTTTGAGTTTTACTTGCCCCAAGAGCTAAACTCGCTTCAATAAGAGGTTTTTTAACAGCTTGCATACTAGTTATTGTAAGCATTGTAATAGTTGGAATCATCATAATACATAATACTATGATTGTTGATAAACCAGATAAGCCACCAGCAGTTTGAATTCCAAATCCTTCAGCAAAATCTCTAACTAGAGGATTTATAATACCAACACCAAATAAACCAAAAATAATAGAAGGTATAGCCGCAAGTAGCTCAACTATATTTTTTAAAATTATAGCTAACCATTTAGGAGCTATTCTAACAATAAATAAAGAAGTTAAAACTGATATAGGTAATGCAATAATTGTAGCTAAAGCTGTTAAATAAATCGTATTACCTAAAGCTCCTAAAGCACCATAATTTAAATCAGTCCAAGTATTAGATGTAAGGAAAGTTAAAAGATCAGCCTGTGTTAATCTACCACTAACATCAGGATAATTATTTACAAAAGGTTTGATACCTTGAATTAAAATGAAAACGATAATAAAGACTATTGATGAGGCAGCTAAAATAGCGATAAGTAGAAAGAAATATTTAAATATTTCATCAAAAATAGTCTTTCTTTTTGAGCTAGTTAATTCCATATATTTCTCCTCATAATACGCAAAAAGGCCCTTAGGCCTTCATATTAAATTTTTTATTATTTAACATCTTCCCACTTAGTTATTTCACCTTTGAAGATAGCTAATAATAAATCTGCATCAGCATCACTTAATACATTATTTTTTGGATTTACAATACATACGATACCATCTTTACAAATTCTACCATAAGTACCTTCTGCTGCCTTTTCATCACCATCTAATTCAATTTCTCTTGATAAGAAACCAATTTGTAATGCGCTTGTACCTTCTGCACCACTACCTTGAGTGTTTTTATAAGCATCACCAGAGCCTGTATGATTATGATTTGCAACAAATCCTTTAACTAAAGAACTAAATGAAGAAGTTAATGCTTCAGCGATTCCTTCTACTGATGTAGAACCACCTAAATTAATTGATACTTTTGTACCTTGTTCAGATAAAGCTAAAGCTTGTTTTACATCTTCATTAGATGTAGTTAATTCTTGCCAAGACATAGCATCATTAATATTTTTTTCTAAAATACCATCTTCACTAGCAATGATTCCTAAACCTTCTTTAGAATTCATATATGCTAAGAAAGCATTTACCATAACTTCCTCATTTTCATTTAAATGAGTTGAAATAATATAATTAAAATTACGAGATAATTTATAACTGCCATCGATTACAGTTTTAGCGCTAGCTTCAACACCATTAAATGTTAAGCCTTTAACAGAATCAGCATTTTCTTCTACTGAAGCAAGTGATGCATAACCAATACCATATTTATCGTTTTTAATAGAATTGATCATATCACCATTGCTAGCTACGATACTTACACCTTCAGCTAATGCTTCATCATCACCCTTTAAACTTGATTCGCCTAAAGCTGTGAAGAAACCATCACGTGTACCAGATGTAGTATCTCTTGAATAAACTTGAATATCTCCTGTTAATGGACCTTCATAATTTTTTACAGCATTCCATGTTGTAAGAGTACCATCAAATATTGCAAGTAATAATGCAGCACTAGCGTCAGTTAATGTAGTATTAGCTGGGTTTATAACAGCTACAATACCATCTTTACAAATTCTACCATAAGTACCTTCTGCTGCCTTTTCATCACCATCTAATTTTATTTCTCTTGATAAGAAACCAATTTGTAATGCGCTTGTACCTGTAGAGCCGCTTCCTTGAGTATTTTTATAGGCATCACCAGAGCCTGTATGATTATGGCTTGGAACAAAACCTTCAACTAATTCTTCAAATGAAGAAGTTAAAGCTGTTGCGATTCCTTCTACTGATGTAGAACCACCTAAATTAATTGATACTTTTGTACCTTGTTCAGATAAAGCTAAAGCTTGTTTTACATCTTCATTAGATGTAGTTAATTCTTGCCAAGACATAGCATCATTAATATTTTTTTCTAAAATACCATCTTCACTAGCAATGATTCCTAAACCTTCTTTAGAATTCATATATGCTAAGAAAGCATTTACCATAACTTCCTCATTTTCATTTAAATGAGTTGAAATAATATAATTAAAATTACGAGATAATTTATAACTGCCATCGATTACAGTTTTAGCGCTAGCTTCAACACCATTAAATGTTAAGCCTTTAACAGAATCAGCATTTTCTTCTACTGAAGCAAGTGATGCATAACCAATACCATATTTATCGTTTTTAATAGAATTGATCATATCACCATTACCAGCTACGATACTTGTACCTTCTGCTAGTAATTTGTCATCACCCTTCATATCTTCTCTTCCTAAAGCTGTAAAGAAACCATCACGTGTACCAGACGAAGTATCTCTTGAATAAACTTGAATTTCAGCATTTAAATCAAATTCATCTTGATTTCCACCTTGATTTCCACCTTGATTATCACCATTTTCACCACTATTATCTGGATCATTAGGAACGTTTGGTGTATCAGTACAACCAACTAAGGCAAAACCACATAATAATAAGCTAGATAAGCCTAAAATAATTTTTTTCATTTTCTCTTCTCCTTTTTCCGCTACCATTATATAGATTTTACAATTTTCAAAAAACCATAAACCTGTAAAGAAGTTGTAAAAAAGTTGTAAAGAAAACGCTTTATTTTCTTAAAAAAGAAAAAGTCAAGCCTAAAACTTGACTAAATCTTTATTTATTCATTCTCCCAATCAGTTCCATTAGTAGATGTCATTTTAACACCTACTTCATGTTTATAATTATTTATAAAATTATATAAATATGATAAATCAATATCATCACCAATATTAACTAATGTTAAATCAGATGTTGAAATATCAATTTCTGCAACATTATCTAAAAGTGGCATGTGAACATTAAATGCTAATTTTCCTAAATATGTTTTTTCATATTTATTAGTAGGATATATATCTAATGTAAATGAATCTAACATATCATTACCTGTAACTTCAGCCAAATTAATACCAATAGAATATAAATCATTATTTTCTGTAGTATTAAAATCAGTAATAACATTTGTAAAATCAATAGTATGGTCTGTACTAATACCATCATTTATCGCATTCATTATTTTTTCACTAAAGCCAAAACCATATTGAAGTAAATAATATAAAATATCATTCATAAAATCACTACTAGCTAACTTTAATTGTTTATAATAGTTATGATTTATAAACCAATATTTATAACTATCAATTCTATTTAGATAAACATAACCATCTTTAAATAATATTTCTAATGTTCTATTAGCATTAGTAATCGCACTATGAGGTGTATCATTATTAATTAGACCTAAAATTGGAATATTTGCTAATTTAATATAGATTTCTGGAATATTACTTCCATCAACTCTTTTAATTTTAGCATCTAAAGCAATATTCATCGGAACATTAATACCTATTAATTTAGCATTTACATTAATATTTCCTTTAATATTAAAATCAGTTAATAATGCTGTATTAAATATTGTTTGTAATAATGGATTTAACATCGACAAATCATAATAATTTAATGAAGGAACTTCAATATCATTATTATAAATACCATTATAATCTATTTCTAAATTAGAAATATTAATAGAACTAATTCCAAGATTAATAACTTCTATTCTAGCTAAACTAAAGTTTTCTCCTTTATTTGCAACAACACTTAAAGTAATATCATTATTTAAAGATAATAATTCTTTACCAATAATAATATTTAAAGCTAATTCGTTATCATTATTAATAATATTAATAGATTTTAATAATTTAGAAAAATCAATCTTATCAACAATATCTATAATATTAAAGCCATTAAGTTCAGCTAAATTACCTTCAATATTTGAAAAATCAAAATTAAAGAAATTAGATAATGTATTAATTAAACCCATTAAATCATCTTCATTAGCTTTAAAATTCAATGATGATGTTTTTAATTCTTCACCTTCATCATTTAATAATAGATTATCATATATAGCATAATATTTAGCTTTATTATCTTCAATAACTCGATATATTTCTAAATAATGTTCATCACCAACATTAATAAGAGCTTTTAATTCAAACCCATTTTTTAATAAAATTAAGATTTCACCATTAATATTATAATTAACACCATTTAAATTAATAGTTCCTAAAATATTAAAACTAAATCCTTCTTCTTTACTTAAATTAATAATTTCTAAAACATAGTCTAATAAAATATTTAAATCATTATAATTTAAGTATTTAATGTTTGGTAAATTATCAACTCTATCTTCTAAATTAATAGAAACATTTAAATTATTTAAACTTAAAACATCAAAATTAATATCAGAAATATTAATTTTATTATCATTTAAATTTAGCTTAATTAGGCCAAAATTCAATAAATCTAAAGATACATTTAATCCATTATTATAATTAAATTCTAAACTATTAATAATTTTATATAAATCAAAATCTAAACTTATATTATTATCAATATTAAACATCTCAATTATTCTATTTATTAACAATTCTAATTCTGAAACACTTAAATCAATTCCTAAATTACCATAAGCTAAACTTAAATTATTATTTAAATAATTAATATAAACAATATGTTTTAATCCCGCACTAGTTATAAAATTAACACTACCAATTAAACTAAATTCATTTAAATTAATATTAAAATTACCATCAATTATAAACTTCGTTTCTTCAGCAATTAATTCAGTATTTAATTTAATATTAATTACTTCATTATTAAATAATTCAATTAATTTATAAATTTCATCAATAATAGAAATTAAATCATCATGTTTAATTGTAATATCATCATTAATATCTAAAATATCTAAATTATTAAATGAAGTATTAATATAACTATCTTTAATTATAATATTATTAACGTTTAAATCATTTAATTTAATATTTAAATCTTTATCAATAACTAAGTTAAGATTAATATCTTTAATATTTAATCCTAATAATAATTCTTCATTTTCATATTTTAAATAGTTAAATAATGAACTTAAACTAGAATAATTATTAATCAATTTATTTAAATCAACTTCAATAACATTATTATTAAATTTAATCTTCATAATATTATTATTTAAACTTAATAATAAATTAATCTTATTATTTAATTTTATATCAGCATAAATTCTTCCATTTAAATCAATATTAATTAAACCATTTATTAAAATATTATTAATATTAGTATTTAAATCTAAATTAATAGTTTTATTATTTAATAATTCTTTAATACTTGGAATAAACAAATATATTACATTAACATCTAAATAATTAATATCTTTAATAGCACTTATATTAGTAGTTGTAGTAGCTATATTGATTAAAATATTATTATTCTTTTCAATAATGTTGATACTATCACTAACTTCTATATTTAAATCTAATCCTAAAATATTTAAATTAATACTATTTTCTGTTGTAGAAATTGATTTAATTAAATCATTTAAATCAAAATTAATATTATCAACTTTATTATCACTAAATTCATTAATTATATTAATTAAATCATTAATTGTACCTTTAAGGCCAATATTACCATAACTAATATATAATAAATTATCTATATAATTAATGCTTATTTCTTCACCATTTATATTAATAAGACCATTAATATTAAATTCTTTATCAATAATAATATTTCCTTCAATACCATTATAATTAAATAAAACATTAATATTATCTTTACTAATTATATCTATAATTTTATTAATATTATTTATTAAATTAATTAAATCTGTTGTATTTAAATTAGGATTATATGTAGGTATTTCAAATTCATTACCTTTAGTTATATTTAAATTTAAATTATTTATATTAATTCCTGATATATTAATATTATCTATATTTAATAATAAATTATTATCATTAATATTTAATTTTAAATCAATACCAAAGATATTTATTAATAATCCATTATCTACTTCAATTTTATTAATTAAATTATTTGAATCGATATTAAAATCATCATTTATATGTTTTAACAATTCATTTAATTTTATTTCACTAATTATATTATTACCTATCTTTAAATATAATTTATCTTTATATAATAATTCTATATCTAATATATTATCTAATATATTTAATTTAATATTTCCTTTTATTATTAAATTCTTAATATCAATTTCTATTAAACCATCAATATTAATTAAATTATTAATATTAGTATTTATATTAATATTTAAATAATTATTATTTACAAAATCAATTAATTTATCAATATATGGTAATAATAAATTTAAAGATATACTAGTTAATGGTTTATCACTAATATTATTTTTTGTATTAGTTATTTCTAAATTAATATCATTTATATTTAATTTTATTACATCACTAATTTTTAAATTTATTATAAAATCTAAAATATTTAAATTAATTTCATCTTCTCTTATTTCTAAATTATTAATTAAATTATTTAAATCTAAACTTAATTCATTATCACTATTATTAAAATATTTATTAATAATATTTATTAATTCATCTATATTTGTAGAAATACTTATATTATTATATGTTAGATAAATACTACCATCATTATAATAATTAACTTTAAATTCTAGATCATTAATATTAATTAAAGCTTCTATATTAAATTCTTTATCAATAATAATATTTCCTTCAATACCATTATAATTAAATAAAACATTAATATTATCTTTACTAATTATATCTATAATTTTATTAATATTATTTATTAAATTAATTAAATCTGTTGTATTTAAATTAGGATTATATGTAGGTATTTCAAATTCATTACCTTTAGTTATATTTAAATTTAAATTATTTATATTAATTCCTGATATATTAATATTATCTATATTTAATAATAAATTATTATCATTAATATTTAATTTTAAATCAATACCAAAGATATTTATTAATAATCCATTATCTACTTCAATTTTATTAATTAAATTATTTGAATCGATATTAAAATCATCATTTATATGTTTTAACAATTCATTTAATTTTATTTCACTAATTATATTATTACCTATCTTTAAATATAATTTATCTTTATATAATAATTCTATATCTAATATATTATCTAATATATTTAATTTAATATTTCCTTTTATTATTAAATTCTTAATATCAATTTCTATTAAACCATCAATATTAATTAAATTATTAATATTAGTATTTATATTAATATTTAAATAATTATTATTTACAAAATCAATTAATTTATCAATATATGGTAATAATAAATTTAAAGATATACTAGTTAATGGTTTATCACTAATATTATTTTTTGTATTAGTTATTTCTAAATTAATATCATTTATATTTAATTTTATTACATCACTAATTTTTAAATTTATTATAAAATCTAAAATATTTAAATTAATTTCATCTTCTCTTATTTCTAAATTATTAATTAAATTATTTAAATCTAAACTTAATTCATTATCACTATTATTAAAATATTTATTAATAATATTTATTAATTCATCTATATTTGTAGAAATACTTATATTATTATATGTTAGATAAATACTACCATCATTATAATAATTAACTTTAAATTCTAGATCATTAATATTAATTAAAGCTTCAATATTAAATTCTTTATCAATAATAATATTTCCTTCAATACCATTATAATTAAATAAAATATTAATATTATCTTTACTAATTATATCTATAATTTTATTAATATTATTAATTAAATTAATTAAATCTGTCGTATTTAAATTAGGATTATATGTAGGTGTTTCAAATTCATTACCTTTAGTTATATTTAAATTTAAATTATTTATATTAATTCCTGATATATTAATATTATCTATATTTAATAATAAATTATTATCATTAATATTTATGATTAATTTATCTAATATATCATTTAAGAAACTTAAATCTAAGATAGATTCATTTAAATTATTGATATTTAAATCTGTTAAATCAGCTATTAGATTATTACCAATTTTTATAACTAATTTATCTTTATAAATTAGTTCAATATTTAAAATATTATTAAATAAATTTATACTTCCTTTAGCATATATTTCTTTATTTAACATATTAATGTTAACATCTAAATTAATTGGAATATTAATATCATTATAATTTATAGTTGTATTTAAATTTATATTTAAATATTCTTCTTTTAATAAATCAATTATTTTATCACTATTATTTATTATATTTGATATATCATAATATTTACCTTCAATATCATTTATAATATTTTCTTTTAATGGATTAATTATTAAAGATAAATTAAGTTCATTTATATTTATACTAAATCCTTCATTTTCTTCTTTAATTGTTAAATTATAATTAGATAATGAATAACTAGATAAATCAATTCCTAATTCTAAGATATTAGTTAAATTAAAATTATTTATTAATTTTTTATAATCAATATTATAAATAAGATCTATTATTTTATTTATATCTATTTCATTTTTATCTATATTATTAGTTATAACAGTTGTATCTAAACTTAATTTTAAACCAGCTAAATCAAGATAAATTATATTATCTTTATAATTTATTTTAGCAATAATATCTTGATTATTATAATTGATATTTAATATTCCATTAATTAATAAATTATCTTTAAATGAAGCCTTAATTTGTCCATTTACTATAATGTCATCTTTATTAAAATTAATATCTAATTTTAAAGCTTTATTATTTATTATATTTTTAATATCATCTATTAAATAATTTAAATTGGCTAAATCTTGATAAGTATTAAAATCTTCATTTATTTCTAATTTATTAGGGCTTATTTTAGCATCAATATTGATATTAATATCATTAATACTTAAATTAGCTTTAATATAATTAATACTATAATCATTATTAAAACTAAACTCAACAGCTATATTTTGATTTAATATTGGTAAATTAGCTTTTAAGATGATTTTATCATTTTCTTTAATTATTTCACTACTATCTAATGCTTGCATGAGGGCTGTAGTATCAAGCATTGTATTTAAATCTGTAGTTGATAATAAATTAGTTAATTCATTAAGATTTGTTTTTATTTTAATTTCATCATAAGATAAATAAATATCATCTTTTATAACATTTACTAATAAATCATTAGATTTAAAAATATATTTATTATTTAAAATGTCTAAAGATAGTGTTCCATTTATTAATTTATCATTAATATTTATTGATATATCAGCTGTTAAAATATCACCATTTAAATAATTACCAAAACCATACATAAAATAATCGGTTGGTTTTAATTCTTCTGGTGTTGTCGGTACATTATCTGAAGGAGTTAAATCAAAATAATCAGCGAAGAAATCTCGATCTTTAATTTCTAAATTATCATAAGTAAATGTTTCTGTCATATTAGCTGTACAGGTAATACTACCTATTACAGGCATTGTAATATCATAAACTTCGTCACTTGATATTTCTAATAATTGCCAATTTGCATCAAATTTTATAGTTAAATTAATACTAGAAAAACTTGGAAAATCACTAGATCCACCATAAGTTTTAACTTCATATTGATAATTAGCAGGAGCTATATTCGGATCTAGACTTAAATTTATTGAATAAGTTTCATCATCATTTAAAATTATATCTGATATTTCAAGTATTGATTCCTTACATAAAATATATGATGATATTTGATTAGGTAACCAACCATATATATTTAAATATTGATTAGTTGAATAAACTTGTGGTGTTTCATCAAGCCATGTAGTATCTTTACCATTTATTTTATCAGGATTTCTAGTTAAAGCTTTATCCTCAGCAAATAAAAAATATTTTTGAATTGCTACTGATTTTAAACTTGAGGTAGAGATTGCTTGTTGAAAACCTTCATCACCTATAATAGTTCTAATATTATATACATCTTGAGTGTAGTTGATAAAAGCTACTTTAGCTTTAACTTCCCCTTCTGTAACACCATTAAAATCCGCATTTGCCATAACTCCGGCAACAATAGCTAAATTATCATAACTATTATAATCATCTATCGTTGTTCCATCAGTTGGGCGCGACATCGTGGTTGTTGTATATCCATAAGCCTCAACCGGGCCTTTATTATTTGTTTTATTATTAATTAAAGCTGTAACTCCGATAGCGATACCAATTATTGCTAAAATGGAGACAATTATTATAATTTTCTTTCTCATAAATTTCACCTACTATGTAAAATTTCTCCTAATTTTATATAATTTGAGGTAAAATGTCAAGCTGATTTTACATGTAAAAGCGTTATAACTTTTAAAATAGAACGTTTTCAAGCCAAAAAAAGAAGGTTTTACCTTCTAATTAAGAAAAATATAATTCGTCATCAACAAGTTCATCATAAAAATCTTTTTCATGACTTACTAATATTAATGTTCCCGGAAATTTATTTAAAGCATCGAACAATTCTAATTTTGTTTCTGGGTCTAGGTGATTAGTTGGTTCATCTAAAATTAATATATTACTTTTTTTCATACTCATTAAAGCTAAACGAACACGCGTTCTTTCGCCACCACTTAACTCTTTAATCGGTTTTAAACATAAATCTTTACCAATACCTACTTTAGCTAAGATACTTCTTAATTCACCATCTGTCTTTAAATGATAATAATAACGTAAGTAATTTATAGGTGTTAATTCATCAAATTCATTTTCTTCTTGAGAAAAATAATTGATATTAGCTGATAAATTCCATCTATATTCTCCGTTAATAGGTTTAATTTGTCCTAATATTGTTTTAATTAATGTTGATTTACCAACCCCATTTCGACCTATTATTGCAATTTTTTTATTTTTCATTAATTTATAATTAATAGGATTTAATAAAGGTATATCATAACCAATAATTAAATTATTAAGAATTAAAACTTCATCGCCAGTTGAACTTGAAAATGGAAAATTAATTTTTAAGGGTACTCTATTTTTAGGTTTTGGTAATTTTTCCATCTTTTCTAGCATTTTACGGCGTGATTGAGCCCTTTTTGTTGTTGTAGCTCTAACGATGTTTTTAGCTATAAAGTTTTCGATTTCTTTAATCTTTTTTTGTTCAGCATTATAAGCTTTTAAATATGATTCTTTTCTAATAGCTCTTTCTTTTAAATAATTATCATAATTCATCTTATATTTAATAAATTCTTTATTACTAAGTTCATAAATAACATCTGCAATTTCTCTAATAAAAGATTCATCATGACTAATTATAATAAAAGATCCTTTAAAAGATTTTAAATATTTAGCTAACCAAATCACTTGAATTTGATCTAAAAAATTGGTTGGTTCATCCATTAATAAGACGTTTGGTTCTTCTAATAATATTTTAGCTAAATAAACTTTCATTTTTTCACCACCAGATAATGAGGCAATCATTCTATTTCCTAAAATATTATTAATGCCAAGACCATTTTTAACATTAGATATTGTTGATGATATAGCATAAAAATTATTATCTTCTAATTCTTTATTTATAATATCGATTCTTTTAATTATTTTATTATATAAAGTTTCATTTACATTTCCTAAATCTTCATAACATTTAATCAATTCTTTTTCTAAATCATATAATTTTTTAAATGTTCCTTGTAGATATGTATCTATTTCAATATCATTATTCATTTCTAAATGTTGGTCTAAATAACTATATTTTATATGTGGAAGCCAAGTTATTGTTCCCTTATCAGGTATTAAATTTTTAGAGATTAGTTTCATAAATGTTGATTTACCAACCCCATTTTCCCCAACTAAACAAATATGTTCCTTATCTTCTAGATGAAATGTAGCATTATTAAATAAATCAATATCTTTATATTTAAATTTTAAATCTTTAACTTCTAATATACTCATTTATCTTCACCTTTATTTTCAATTAATTCTTTTAAATTATGGCCATTATAAGCTATTTTTCTTACTTCTATATTTAATGATATAAATAAATTTGTTAACATTTTAACATCACTATCATTTTTTGGTAAAAAGATATCTTTAATAAAAGGAATTAAAAAATCAACATCATTAGTTATTAATTCATTATAAATATATCTTAAATATACTTCACTATCATAGATACTATATGCCATCTTTAATAATTTTTTAATCGTTTCAAGTGAATTATTATTTAAATAACTATATTTATTAAATTCTAAAATATCATTTAAATTAGGTATATAAGGATTAATTTTTTGTTGTTTTATTAATATATTATCTATATTATTATCTATTAAACTAATATAAGAATCATTTTCTTTTTTAAATAAAGTAATACATTGATTTATTAAATTAAAATATTCGATTATTTGTTCTCTATTACTAGCATATTTTTTATTTAAATTAAAGATTTTAATTAAAAAATCTTCTTTTATTACACCATAAAATTTTAAAGAAAAAATTAATATTTTATATGCATAATTCATATTTGTAAAGA
The DNA here is from genome assembly GCA_944324795.1 of uncultured Acholeplasmatales bacterium. Lineage (GTDB taxonomy): Bacteria > Bacillota_I > Bacilli_A > Acholeplasmatales > Anaeroplasmataceae > CALUXS01. The sequence goes on along the minus strand of CALUXR010000005.1, from coordinate 30,017 downwards.
AAGGTTCATATAACTTATTTTTTCTCAATTCTTGATATATTTTATAAAAATCACTAGCAATTAAAAAATAATTATTATCTATAAAGCCAACACCTATATAACATAAATCTAAAATATAATTAATATTATCTTTAGTTATTTTAATCTTTTTATCTTTAATTGTTTCTATAAAATGATATATTTCGGAATTTAATCGCATTAAAGATATTAATAAATTATCATTATTTAAAATTGTTTCATTTAGTCTTTCAATTAATTCTTTTTTATTATCTTTTTTAATATCAATACCATAACTAACTTTTAAATCTTTTAATTTATTTATTGTAAGATTACTTAATATTTCTTTTAATAACATAATATCACCAACTTTTTTAATTATATAATAATTATTATTTTTTAGAAATATTAAATTTAAAAAAGGAATCAAAAACGATTCCTTAATGTAAATTTTTAATTTCTTCTTCTAGATATAAAACAAATTCATCTAATGTTAATGTAACTTGTTCAGTTGATTTATGTTTACGATAAGTTACACTATTATCTTTAACTTCATTATCACCAATTACTAATGTATATGGTACTTTCTTAGTTTGAGCTTCTCTAATCTTATAACCTAATTTTTCTTCTCTTAAATCTTCTTCAACTCTAATATTATGTTCCATTAATTTTTCTTTAACTTTATTTGCATATTCGATATGATTATTAGAAACTGGGATAATTCTAACTTGATATGGGGCAAGCCATGTTGGGAAAGCACCAGCATAATGTTCAGTTAAGATACCGATAAATCTTTCAAAGCTTCCAAATAAAGCTCGGTGAGCCATAACCGGACGTTTCTTTGTGCCATCTTCAGCAATATAAGTTAAATCAAATCTTTCTGGTAAGTTCATATCTAATTGAATTGTACCACATTGCCAAATTCTATTCATTGAATCTCTTAATTTAAAATCAAGTTTAGGGCCATAAAAAGCTCCGTCCCCTGGATTTATTTTATATTCAAAACCAGCTTTATGACAAGCATCAGCTAAAGCTTTTTCTGTTTTATCCCATATAGCAATATCGCCAATATATTTCTTTTCTGGTCTTGTAGAAAGTTCTATATGGAATGATAAACCAAACACATCATATACTTTTTTAAATAAATTGATAATATTAGCTATTTCATCTGTAATTTGTTCTTCTGTCATAAAGATATGAGCATCATCTTGAGTAAATGATCTAACTCTAAATAAACCAGATAAAGCCCCACTTGCTTCATGACGATGAACTAAACCAAGTTCAGCCAGTCTTAAAGGTAAGTCACGATATGAATGAATTTGATTTTTATAAACTAACATACCACCTGGGCAATTCATCGGTTTAATAGCGAATTCTTTTTCATCGATAGTTGAAGTATACATATTTTCTTTATAATTAAACCAATGTCCACTAATCTCCCATAATTCTTTATTTAACATAATAGGTGTTTGAATGAACTGATAACCAGCTTTAGTGTGAACGTCCATCCAAAAATTAGTTAAAGCATTCTTCAATAACATTCCTTTAGGTAACCAAAATGGGAAACCAGGACCATATTCAGAAATCATAAATAAGTCTAGGTCTTTACCTATTTTACGATGGTCTCTTTCTTTTCTTTCTTCAACTAATTTTAAATAATTTTCTAATTCATTTTCTTTAAAGAAAGAAATACCATAAATTCTTGTTAGCATAGGATTATTTGAATCTCCTCGCCAATAAGCTCCGGCAACATTTAATAATTTAAAATGCTTAATTTTACTAGTATTTAAAACATGAGGTCCACGACATACATCGATATAATTACCTTGATAATATAAATTAACTTTATCATCTTCAATAGCGTTTATTAATTCTTGTTTATATTTATCATTTTTAAAGATTTCTAATGCTTCTGCTTTATCTACTACTTTATGAATTATTTCTTCATTTTTACTAGCTAATTTATGCATTTCTTTTTCAATTTTAGCTAGATCATTAATAGTTATATTAGCTCCTTTAATTTCCATATCATAATAGAATCCTTCTTCAATAGTAGGACCTACCCCAAAACAACTACCAGGATACATTTCCTTTATAGCTTCTGCAAGTAAATGAGCTGTACTATGATTTAATATATCAATTGCTTCTTTATCTTTTGATGTTATAACTTCTAAAATACCATCATTTACTAATTTATCATTTAAATTTTCTAATTCACCATTAAATTTAACAGCTACAGCTTCTTTAGCTAAACTGATAGATATATTTTTAATAACATCTAAAAAAGATATACCTTCATTAAATTCTTTTATTTTTCCATCTTTTAAAGTTACTTTAATCATTTTCTTTTCCTCCATAAAAAAACACCCTTAACTATATGTTAAGGACGAAATAAACCCGTGGTACCACCTTAGTTCTAGATATTTCTAGCACTCTAAAACTTTAACGCAGTCAACGAGTAGTTTTCTACTTACTTATAAGGGAGTAATAATATATATAGTATGACAATTTTCACCAACATGTCTCTCTAATATACAAATCTATATATTATCTTGTCCTTACCGCTAATTATTTTAGTCTTTTTAATTTTTAAAGTCAACTACTTTAAAAAACTTTTTTACCAATATAACAAAGATTACATACTTGGCTAATTCTACTCATTAAACGCATCGTTTTTGTTTTATCTAGAAGATCATTTGTGATCGTTAAATGATTAGCAAGTTGTTCTATCGTTAAATTACTTGAAATAAAAATAGGTTTTTTATCAGCCATCCTATAATTTAATAAAGGACCTAATATTTCATCTCTAACAAAAGGTGTCATATTTTCACTACCTAAATCATCAAGCATTAAAACATCAATTTCTTTTAATAGATTCATTAAATTGCTAAATCTATCTTCTTTTAAACTATCTTTTAATTCTCTAATTAAATCAGGAAAATAAATTAATAAAGAAGAAATATTTCTTTTAGCTAATTCTTTAGCTAAACATCCAAGTAAATATGTTTTACCTGTTCCATAACTTCCAGATAAATATAAACCTTTTGAATTAGGATAATTAGTTATAAAATTAACAACCATTTTATAAGCATTTTTTCTTTCCTCACTACCTAAATTAAAATCAGCTAAATCAGCTTCTCTAATAGTTTTAGGCATATAGATCGTTTTAATTAATTCATTTTCTTTATTTGTTATGTTTTCTGCTTGTTTTAATTTACAACTTTTAAAAACAAATTCTAATTTTTCATTATCATAAGCTGTAAAATAACCTTTTTGAGTATTAGGACAATTAGCTAACCCGGGACATTTTTTACAATTATTATTTTCATCAACTAATATTAAACAATTATTTAAATTATCTATATTAATATCTATATTAGTTAATAGGGGATTTTTAGATAATTCTTTAATCACTTTATCTAAATTAAAATTATTATTAACTTTAATGTTTAATTTATCCATTATTCTTAAATCCTTTCATTATTTCTTCCATCCCTTCAATTTGCCAATCTTCTAATTTTATATCATCAACTTTATTTTTTCTTTTTGGTTTATTTTCTTTATATACATTTTTAACAATAGCGTCATAAGTCGTAAATATACCACTATCTTGCCATGATTTAGCAACCTTTTGAAAATAAGATAAAGCTGGAATACTTTTTTTACTAGCATATACTTTAATAATCATTAAATTAATTAAGCCTGGTGCTAAATTAATATTGTTATATAATTCATTAATCTTTTGTAATAAAATGGTAGGGAAATTTTCCCCCATCAAAGATGATAGTAAAGCTTCTGGTTTTAGGTTATCTAATGCTTCTACAATTTTTTCTTCTTTATTATTATTTTCAACAGGTTCTTTAAATTTATGTAAAAAATTATATAAACTTTGAGCCTTCTTTTTTAATATATCATAACTAAAATAGCCATCATCTTTAATACTATCATAAAATAAATTAGTCATTTGTTCTAAAGAAAAATTATAAACAAAACAAATAGATGTTATTTTCTTTTTAAAATCATCAGTGATGCCATCTTTTAACTTAGTTACATCAATTTTACTTAAAAATAAATCCATATCAAAATCTGAATTACTAGTTAAATTGCGGTGATTTGGCCTTCTACCTGATATATTTTCATCAACTTTAAAATAATTTTCATTGATTTCTTCTTTAAAAACTTCACCAAAAGTTCTTGTTACTTCTTTATAATCTTTTAAATCAAGAGGGGGAATACTAAATTGTTTAACTAATTTATTAAACCAATTTTCACCAACTATTTGATATAAATAAGAGCCAAGAATCGTATCTTTTAAGAAATTTTTAGGTGTAAATGGCGGAAGTAATATAACGATTGTTAAATCAGCTGAAGTAAAGGTCCTTGCAAGATTAATTCCTTCTAATTTAGCTAGGGCTTGATTAAAGGTATTTATTTTAAGGCCTAAAAGATTAACTAAATTAGGTTTATCAATTATTTCTGATTCTAAAGTCACTTTATTTAAAATAGTATGTAAGAAACTATATAGTGTGGTAGCTTCAAAGCCAATAAGTGGTAAATATAATAAATTAATAGTTCTAATATCTTCATTATTTAATGAAAAATTAGAATAAAACTTAATTGGTGCCTCCATTATTGATGTAATCCTAAACCTTTAAATTCAAATTTTTTATTAAGATGATTATAAATATTAGTTAAAAAATTAATCATTTTTCTTTTACGACCAAAAAAGCCTTCATATTGCATAAAGAAATCAATACTAGTTTCTCTTAAATTTTGTTGAATTATTTTAATAGTTATTGTGAATTTACCTTTTTGACACATTGTTTCACCATAATCATCATTAAAAGGCATATATTCAAAATGATTTTTTTCTAAAAATTCAATTGTTGCGTTACGCATAGCTTCATAATTAGTTTTATAATAATGAGTCTTAAGTAATTCAATATCTTGACCTTCTGCAGTCTCTCTAGTATAAGCCATAAATAATCTCCTTTACTACTTTTAATATATTGTTTTTAGTTTCTTTAAAACTACCACTTGTGTCTATTATATAATCAGCTAATTTAGCTTTTTCTTCTAAAGACATTTGATTTTCTATTTTTAATTTAGCATAATTTATATCAATATTATCTCTTTCAATTAATCTTTTTAATTCTAATTCATAAGGAAGATAAGCTAGGACAACTTTATCTACTAAATAATTTAATTTAGCTTCATATAATAATGGTATGTCTAAAAATATCAATCCATTATTATTATTTTTAATATTTTCTAATTTTTCTATTACATAAGGATGAATAATTTGTTCTAATAAAGCCTTTTTTTCTTTATTATTAAAGATTATTTTAGCTATTTCTTTTCTATCTAATGTATTAAATATTTCTTTTATTTTTAAAGATATATTTAAATCATTATAAGCTTCTTTTACTATTTTATCACTATCTGCAACAACAAAACCCATTTCTTTTAAAACATTTAAAATATTACTTTTACCACTAGCTATACTACCTGTTAAGCCAATAGTATATTTGATATTTTTCATTTGACAAATAGGACAAAAATAAGTAGTTCTACCACCAATTTTAAAAGTCATTATATCATGATTTAAAGGGCATTTTAATTTAGTATGAACAGCTAAATAATTTTGATAATTACCATTACCATTAAGACTTGAAGTATAACTTTTGATTGTTGTTCCTTTATTTTTAATAGCTAAATCTAAAATTTCTTTACTAGCAACTAAAATATTATTTAAATCTTCTTTATTAAGTGTTGATGCACTTCTATTTGGTAAAATTTGAGCTTTATATAAAACTTCATCTACATAAATATTTCCAAGACCTGCAATAAAATTTTGTTCTAAAAGTAAAGTTTTAATCGGTTTATTACTCTTCTTTAATTTTTCATATAATATATCTATATAAGGTAGAGCCATATTAGCATCAGGACCTAAGTCTAGATCTTTTTTTAAATCATCTAAAGTTTTATAATAATGCATTCTACCAAATTTACGAACATCTTGATAAATCAATTTTTTATCATTATCTAAATAAAATATAACATGCATATGTTTATTTAAAGGATAATCTTTTAAAACATAAAAATATTTACCTTCCATTCTTAAATGAGATAATAAATAACCTTTATCAAAACAAAATATTAAATATTTACCATATCTTAAAATATCTTTGTAAATAGCACCAATTAAATTATTAATTTCTTCTTTATTTTCAAAAATCTTATCATATATTAAATCAATATTTATAATCTTACGTCCTATTAAATCTTCTTTTAAAACATTTCTTACAGTTTCAACTTCCGCAAGTTCAGGCATTATTCCACCTTATTCCAGTATATTAAATTTTCTTTTACTTTATCTTTAATATAAAATGCATCATCACTTAAAGGGTAACCAAGAGCTATTAAGCTAAATACAAAACTAACATTGTCTAAATTTAAAATTTTACTAGCCTTTTCAATTCTTTCATCATTTGGGGCTATACCAATCCAACATGAACCAATTTGTTTTGAAGTAGCAGCAAGTAAAATATTTTCAGTTGCGGCAGCTAAATCTTCAAGAGCCATATCAGGAGTAGTTAAACTATCAACATTAGGGCAAATTACCGCGATTGCGGCTTTCGCTCTTGCTAATACTTTAGCTCCAATAGATACTTCACTTAATTTATTTAAAATTTCTTTATCATCAATTATAACAAAATCACGACTTTCTTGAGCTCTTGCAGATGGGGCCATAAAACCACATTTAACTAAATCTAATAAATCAGATTTTGCAATTTCTTTATCACTAAATTCTCTAATTGAACGTCTTTTTAAAATAATATCTAACATAATTAACCTCCTATTTTAATTCATACCAATTATTACCAAATCCATCAGCAACTTCAAGTGGTACTTGAAGTTTATAAGCATTTATCATATGTTTTTTTACTAATTCTTGAAGTTTTTCTTCTTCATTAGGATAAACTTCAAATACTAATTCATCATGAACTTGAACTAACATTTTTGATTTTAATTTTTCTTCTTTTAAAGCTTTAGAAATCTTGATCATAGCTATCTTAATTATATCAGATGCGGCCCCTTGAATAGGCGCATTCATAGCCATTCTTTTACCAATTTCTCTAATAGTGTGATTTGAGCTATTAACCTCTAATATATATCTTCTTCTTTTAAATAAAGTTTCAACATAGCCATTTTCTTTACATTCAGAAATAATATTATTCATATATTCTTTAACTTCAGGATTGATTTCATAATATTTATTAATGAACTCTTTAGCTTCTTTTTGGGTTGTATTAATATCTTTTGCTAATCCAAAAGGTGAAATACCATAAACGATTCCAAAATTAACAGCTTTGGCCTTTCTTCGTTCAAGAGATGTAATATCATCATGACCAAATATCTTTTTCGCTGTTGACGTATGAATATCTTCATTATTATTAAAAGCTTCTATTAAATGTTTAACATCGGCTACACTAGCTAAAACTCTAAGTTCAATTTGAGAATAATCAGCAGAATACATTTTATTTTCTATATTAGATGGGATGAATAATTTTCTAATTAAACGCCCTTCTTCCGTTCTAATTGGTATATTTTGTAGATTTGGTTCAACACTTGATAATCTACCTGTTTCTGTTAAAGCTTGTTCAAAGATTGTATGAACTTTACCATCAGGGAAAATTTGTTCTCTTAAACCATTAATATAAGTAGTATATAATTTAGTTAATTGTCTATAATCTAACACTTTATTAACAATTGGGTGTAGGGTTTCTATTTTACTTAATGTTTCCGCATCAGTTTTATATCCTTTTTTTGAATCACTAGGATAAGGTATATTTAAATCAGTAAATAAAACTTCAGCTAATTGTTTAGGACTAGAAATATTAAAACTTTTACCGGCTAATTCATATATTTCTTGTTCTAAGCTATTAATTCTAACTTCTAAATCTTTATCCATTTTTTCTAATTCAGAAGTTGAAACCATCATACCATTATATTCCATATCACCAAGAATAAAACTTAATGGTATATCGATATCAGTTAATAAATTAAGACCATCAACTTTTATCAATTCATTTTTAGATTTATTAATCAATTGATATACTTTAGCACTTTTACTAGCTATATAATTATATAAAATATCTAGTTCAGGGATCTTTCTTTTAGCCCCTTTACCATATATTTCTTCACTTGATAAAACATCATTTTTATCTTCAGCTAATATATCTTTTTGATAATAATAATTGATAACATCTTTAAAATCATATTTAGTTATATCAGACCTTAAAATATATGTTGCTAGATATAAATCAAAATTAACATTAGCTAAATTTAAATTAAAATGTTTTAAACTAACATATATTCTTTTTAAATCGTAACAAACTTTAGGAGTATTTTCGATAAAATCTTTAAAATAAGGATTAGTAAATAATTTTTGTTCAATAATAAAATTACCTAATTCATTACTTAAACCGATCGCTAAAATTGGATATTTATGATAATTATAATCACTATTTTCACAAATTATTGCTGAACCTTCTAATAAATAATCTTTAATATTATCTTCATTTAATATTTCATAACTTACCTTTTTAGTTTCTTTTTTAATCGGCTTTAAGAAAGATTTAAATTCCAATTCTTCATAAAATTGATATAAATTTACTTCATCTTCACTTTTTTTAATTGTATCAGATACATTTATCTCAATAGGAGCATCACGAAGAATTGTAGCCATTTTTTTACAAAGTAAGGCTTGTTCACCATAATTTATAAACTTATCATGATCACTACCTTTTATATCATCTACATTAGCTAAAATATCTTCAACATGCAAATATGTTTTTAAATATTTAATGCCTTTCTTCTCCCCAATTCCAGGAACTCCAGGATAGTGGTCTGATGTATCGCCCATCAAAGCCTTTAAATCAACGAAACTAGAAACTGGTATTTCATATTTTTCTAAAAAAGATTCTGGTGTATAATCTTCTAAATCAGTGACTCCTTTTTTAGTAATATGAACAGTTGTATTATTTGTAATAAGTTGTAATAAATCTTTATCTCCTGAATAAATATCAACATGATAACCGCTATCTTCAGCCATTTTTGCCATTGTACCTATAATATCATCAGCTTCATATAATGGTACTTCATAGCGTTTGATTCTTTTTAAATCTAAAAATTGCTTAATATAAGCAATTTGCATACGCATCTCATCTGGCATTGGGTTCCGACCAGCTTTATAATCATCCATAAATTCATGACGAAATGTTTTCTTACCTGCATCAAAAGCTACTAAGATTGCATCATATTCACTATTACATAAACTATTAATCATATTAGCAAAAGCATAAGTTGCATTAGTATAAATACCTTTTGATGTTTTCATTTGATTTCCGTAAGCTGTTCCAAAATAAGCTTTATACATTAAGGAGTTACCATCTATTAAAATCATTCTTTTCATCATTATAACCCCCTTAAAACTCTATATGTTTTGTTAACTTTTTACTATAACGATATAAAATCAAAATTCGACCAATCTTAGAAACTACAGTTACACCATTTGTTATTAATAAACTTTTTAATTCAACTTCATCTACATCACTATTTTTAAGTAAACTTACTTTTATTAATTCATGAGCATCTAATTGTATTAATATATCATCTATTAAATTTTGATGAACACCATATTTACCAATTTGTAAAACTGGTTTTAAATCATGAGCTATACTTTTTAGATGTGCTATTTGTTTTGTTGTCATAATCTCTACCTCTTTAATATCATACCACAAAAGTACTTATTTTTATACTTTTAATTTATTATTTTACATAAATAAAGAGCTCATTTTTTGAGCTCAATAAATTAATAACGATTTAATATTTTAACTTCATCTAAAATTGTCTTAACTTGATTTAAATCTTTTAAAGGATAGACTATATAATTTATATCAGCTGTTTTAATTATTAATCTTCCGGCTGTATAATTACCATGGGTCTTAATTTCTAATGACATTATTTTTGCAAAAGGTATTTCTTTAATTCCTTTTAATGTCTTAATTCTTATTCCAAAATCATTATATTCAACAAGAATACTATTAATAGGAAAAATCGATTGAATTAGCATATAAATAATACTAAAAATTACAATTCCAAGTAAAACATTATAAAAAATAATAGCCCATAACGAAGTATTTGTTTCTTTAACTAAAATATTAAAAATAATTATTGCAGCACCAACAATTAAAAACATTAAAGCATATAGAATTATAAAACCATAATGTTTAAATCCTATAGCTTTATATTCCTTGTTCTTTTTATTTTCATTTACATCTAATAAATTATTAATACTTATTTTAAATTCTTTATTAATTAATTCTAATATATCAAGAGAAGGATAACTAATTCCTCTTTCCCATTTTGATACTGCTTGTCTTGTTACAAATAATCTTTTTGCCATTTCTTCTTGAGTAAGATTATTTTCTTTTCTTATCTTTACAATTTTTTCACTTAAATTCATAAAATCTACCTCTTTTATAACTAGATATTAGCTATTCTTCTTTTTATTTTCAAGCAACTATTAGTTTCTTCTTAAATTTTAAATTTTTTAAAAAATAATTGTAAAAAATAAGCTAAAACATAAGAAATGCCAATTCCAGCAATACCGCCTGTAATTATCCTTCTTATATTATTTGACATAATATTAAAGCCATATTGTAATATTCCATCTATTAAACCTATTAATATAAATATTATAGCTATTATAAAAAATGATTTATAATATTTATTTATTCCAAACATGAAAAATGGAAAAAATAAAAATATCATTAGTGTTATAGATAGACACCTATAACATAAAGGAAAAGTAAAACCATTAATAGTTAATGCTCTATCTTTGATTTTATTGCATAATGGAATAAGGCCAAAATTATCTTTATCAAATAAATATGAAAATAATAAAATAACACTGACAAAATATAATAAATATAAGATAATTGATATGATTGTAGCTAAGATATTAATTATAATATTACCTTTTTTTAAAACAATTTCTTTAATACCATAAAATGGTAAGATAAATTTAAGCATTTTTCTCCTTATAAATAAACATATCGCTAAAAGATAACTTCTAGCGATATATCATAACTACATAGCTGAACCAGCACCTATCATTCCTACTAAACAAATAACATAAACAATACTAATTATAATACTAGCTAAAACAGAGATTAGAGCTCCAACACCTGCTTTTTTCGCACAATTTGGTTTTGAATCTTTCCAAACTAAAAATAAGATTAGACCAGCAAGCGGGATGAAAAAGCCAAGTATTGCCCAACCAACACTACCAGAATCATCATAATTAGCATCAACAGAATTGTTTTGTTCTTTACCACAAAATGGGCAAATTCTTGAATCATTAGGGATTTCTTTACCACAGTTTCTGCAATACATATTTTATTCTCTCCTTAAAAATTATTATAGCTAAATTATAATAAAAATAAGGAGCATTTGCAAATAATATTTTAACTATTTAAAAAACTAATAACGTCATTTAAATCATTTGCCATATTAAGATTAATTTTATTGACATCCTCTATTACTTCATAACTTCTTTCATGTTCTATAAATTCATGATTTTCTCTATTTAAACCATAATAACCAGCAATTGTTATATATAATGAAGTTTTATTAACTTTATCTACTAAATTATAATTATCATTAGTTCTAAATAATACAGATGCATCATCTTTATATAAATTATTGTCATGAACAAACGTGACTAAATATCCTTCCTCATAGTCTTTGTCACTAATTCTATCATTTATGTAATTTGATAATAAATTGTAATCAATAAATAGCTTATTACTAGGATTATTTGACAATAAAGCAAACGCCATATACCCTTTTATACCATATAAATTATTAGAGTAGATTCTTTGGGGGACATATATATTTCCATTAATATAATGTAAATATTGAGGATATCTATAAAAATCAGATTCATCATCTATATAAATACTATCTTCTTCTAAGTCAAACTTAGTATTATAAAATATTGGTTTTATTACTGGTAAGCCAAATGGGAATTGAATAATGTTATAAAAATGTTGCAAATCTTCATAATAACCATATATACCATAACAATTCATATATGTAGGTCTTCTATCTGGTTTATTATATTGATTTAATTTAACAATATTACAAGAATTAAATGCAGCATCTAAAGCACCAATTCCTACAACATTTAATGCTAATTGAATATTATTACATGCGGCACTAAAAAAGAATACACTTTTTTATATGGGGTTTGTTTAAAATTATATTATAGTTTAATAAAAATTTAAGTATATGGTGGTAGAATTATAAAATTCATATATAAAATTTAATCTATTATTTAAATTTATTGTTTTCAATTTAGATTTCTTTATAGAACTTTTACAACTATTATTTTAGTTAATATTAGTTATTTTTAGCTAAAATTTATAAAATGTTTGAAAGATTAGATTATAAAACATATTCCTTTATTTAAAATTTTATAAATAAAAAGAGTGTTACCTATAAATTTTAGATAACACTCTATAAATTATTAATTATTGTTTTTTAGGGAAAAATTCTTCTGTGTAGTAAGCTTGTTTTAAGATTTCTTCCATATCTTTAACCATAGGAACACGTGGGTTAACAGGGCTACATTGATCTTCATAAGCATTGAATGCCATTCTTTCTAAGTTATCTAACCATTCTTTTTCATCGATACCTTGAGATTTGAAGTTCATCTTGATGCCAATACGCATACCAAGTTCACCACAAGCTTTAGCGTATGATTCTACACCTTCTTCAACTGTTGAAGCAGGAAGACCAAGTAATCTTGCTAGTTCTTGATAACGTTCACCAGCACAATATTTATTATATTTTGGCCATGTAGATAATTTTTCAGGTAAAATACCATTATATCTAATTGTAAATGGTAATAAAATTGCGTTTGCACGACCATGAGGAACGTGGAATTCACCACCTACTTTATGAGCCATTGAATGGTTCATACCAAGGAAAGCATTAGCGAATGCCATACCAGCCATACATGAAGCATTATGCATTTTTTCACGAGCTTCATGATCATTTGCACCATTGTTATAACATCTTTCTAAATATTCAAATACCATTTTAATTGATTGAATACATAAACCATCTGTAAAATCATTAGCCATTGTAGAAACAAAAGCTTCAGTAGCATGTGTTAATACATCCATACCTGTATCGGCAGTAACAGATCTAGGTAAGCTATATGTTAATGCTGGGTCTAAAATAGCTACAGTTGGAGTTAAACTATAATCTGTTAATGGATATTTAATTTGATTAACTTTATCAGTAATAACCGCAAATGGTGTAACTTCACTACCAGTACCAGATGTTGTAGGAATACATACAAGTTTTGCTTTATGACCAAGTTCAGGATATTGGAAAGCACGTTTTCTAATATCCATAAATTTTTGTTTTAAATCGTTGAAATTTACTTCAGGGTGTTCATAGAATAACCACATACCTTTAGCAGCATCCATAGATGAACCACCACCTAAAGCGATGATTGTGTCTGGTTCAAATGAACGCATTAATTCAACACCTTTTTTAACTGTTTCAAGTGATGGATCTGGTTCAACATCACAGAAAATTGAATATGGAACTTTTGGATGACGTAATTCTAATTGATCTGTTACTTTCTTTAAGAAACCTAAATCAACCATTGAACGGTCAGTTATAATCATAACTTTAGTCATTTCTTTCATTTGATGTAGGTATTCGATAGAATCACGTTCAAAATAAATTTTTGAAGGAATCTTAAACCATTGCATATTATTTCTTCTTCTACCTACTTTCTTAATATTTAACAAGTTAAACGCACTTACGTTACCTGCAACTGAATTATGACCATAAGAACCACAACCAAGTGTTAATGATGGTATAAATGAGTTATAAATATTACCAATACCACCAAAAGAAGAAGGTGAATTCCAAATAATACGAATAGCTGGGATTACATCGCCAAATTTATCTACTAATTCTTGATTCTTTGTATGAATTGCCGCACTATGACCTAAACCGTTAAATTCAACCATTTGTTTAGCTAAGTTAATACCATCTTCTGTAGATTTTGATTTTAAAATAGCTAAGACAGGGCTTAATTTTTCTCTAGTTAAAGGTTCATTTACGCCTACTTCTTTACATTCAACACAAATAACACCGATATGTTCAGGTACACTGAATCCAGCTTGTTCAGCAATCCATTGAGGTGATTTACCAGCAACTGCACTATTTAATCTAGCATTTGGTTTATCTTCTTTATTTTCTACCCCAAACATGAATTTTTCTAATTTTTTCTTTTCATCTTTATTTACAAAATAACAATGATATTGTTTAAATAAATTGATTGCTTCATCATAAATTTCACCATCAATAATTGCGGCTTGTTCAGATGCACAAACCATACCATTATCAAATGATTTAGACATAACGATATCATTGACTGCTTGACGAACATCACATGTTTTTTCCATATAAGCAGGAACGTTACCAGCACCAACACCAAGGGCAGGTTTACCGCATGAATAAGCAGCCTTAACCATCGCATTACCACCAGTAGCTAAAATTGTTGATACACCTGGATGTTGCATTAAAGCAGATGTTGCATCCATTGAAGGGTGTTCAATCCATTGAATACAATTTTTAGGAGCACCAGCTTCAACTGCTGCGTCATAAACTACTTTTGCAGCCATAGCACTAGAGTTTTGAGCGTTTGGATGGAATGCAAAAATAATAGGGTTACGAGTTTTTAAACATATTAAAGATTTAAAAATTGCTGTAGAAGTTGGGTTTGTAACAGGAGTAATACCAGCAACAACACCTACTGGTTCAGCTATTTCAGTAATGCCTGTAACATCATCTTCAGAAATAACACCAACAGTTTTAAGTCTTTTCATATGGTGAGTAACATATTCACAGGCAAATAAATTTTTTGTAGCTTTATCTTCAAAAATGCCACGTTTTGTTTCTTCAATTGCAGCTTTTGCTAAAACACCATGTTTATCAAGAGCGGCAACGCTACATTTTGCAACAATATAATCTACTTGTTCTTGAGTAAATGAAGCATATTCATTTAAAGCAACTAAGGCTTTTTGAACTAAACCATCTACTTCAGCTTCAGCAGCTTGTTTTGCATTATTTTCTTGCATATAAATTCTCCTTTTTTTAAAATCCGTCTTATTATATACTTTCTATTCTTTTTTTACAAACTAATAACTATAGAAAACGCTTTATTAAAACCGCTTACATTTCACATTTTCCCTAAAACAATAAAAAGAGCTTTATTAGGCTCTTTTTAAAATACTTTTTTATCTTATCCCATTAGGATTTTTTTGTTGAAAATTCCAACTAGATTGGCACATATCATATAAATTATATTGTGTTTTAAAACCTAATTCTTTATAAGCTTTATCACAATTAGCATAACATGTTGCAATATCACCAGCA
Organism: uncultured Acholeplasmatales bacterium; assembly: GCA_944324795.1. GTDB lineage: Bacteria > Bacillota_I > Bacilli_A > Acholeplasmatales > Anaeroplasmataceae > CALUXS01. The sequence continues at coordinate 14,486 of CALUXR010000005.1, read as the reverse complement.
CGTCTATTAGCTATAACATAATGTATTTTATGTCCAACCACTTTTTCCATTTCATGTACCACTTCTAATACAGAACTACCTTTACCAGTACCTAAATTATAAATTAATAAATTATCATTTATTTCTTCCATCTTTTTTAAAGTTAAACTATGACCACGAGCTAAATCAAGAACATGAACATAATCTCTAACACCTGTACCATCGATTGTATCATAGTCATCCCCAAAGACATTTAAATGATCTAATTTACCAATACAGACTTGGGTAATATATGGCATTAAATTATTAGGAATACCATTAGGATCTTCACCAATTAAACCAGATTCATGGGCTCCGATTGGATTAAAATATCTTAATAATGCAACTTTGAAATCAGGGTTTGCTTTAACATAATCTTTTAATATTTCTTCAATCATAAGTTTAGTACGTCCATATGGATTAGTAACATGAAGAGGGAAATCTTCATAAATCGGAACTGATGCCGGATCACCATAAACAGTAGCTGATGAACTAAATATTAAATTATTAGAATTATTATTATGCATAACTTCAACAACATTTAATAGACTTATTAAATTATTTTCATAATATTTTAAAGGTAATTTAACAGATTCACCAACAGCCTTATATCCTGCAAAATGAATAACACCAAAAACATCATTTTCTTTAAAAACTTTATCTAATTCATCTTTATTACAACAATCAATATTATAACATTTAATATCTCTATTACTTATTTTTTCTAATCTTTCTATTACTTTAGGACTAGAATTAGAAAAATTATCAACAATAATAGGATTATATCCATATTCTATTAACGATAAAACAGTATGACTACCAATATAGCCTGCTCCACCTGTAACAACTACATTTTTCATTTTATAGCCTCCAATTAAAACTAATTAAATTAAATCTTAATATATCATTATATGTTACATATAAGAATAAAATTATTAATAAGAAAAAGAAAATTGCATTTAAAATTGCTTCAAATTTCTTATTAGGTTTTTTATGAGTTATAAGTTCATATAATAAGAAGATGATTCTACCACCATCTAAAGCCGGTATAGGTAATAAATTAACTATTCCAATGTTGACAGATAACATCGCCGTAAAAGCTAAAATAGGTAAAATACCTGTTTGAACTAAATCTTTAACCATATCAAATATACCGACAACACTAGTTAAATTAGAAACACCAACTTGTCTAATCCCACTAGGAGCAATAAGTAGTTTTAATGTTCTAAATACTAAAGTAAAATCAGACCAAAAACCACTAAAAGTTGATTTTAAAACCCCACCAAGTGAAAAATGATAAGTTGGAGAAATGCCTAATTTTAATTCGATTTTTTCAATTTTTTGATTTGTTAAAGTTTCATTACCCCATGTTATTAATGGTTCAGATTCATCAATCTTAATAATAGTTTTACTATCAGTATCATAATAACTAAATCTTACTTCTGCAACATCTACATCTTTTAAATTATTAATAATATCAGACCAAGAATCAACAACAATTTCTTCTCCTATTGTTGGTCTATTAGCACTTAAATATGGGTCAACTCGCATACTTAATATAACATCTCCTCTACTAAGAGGATTAGTAGGGTTGGCATTTTTATTATTATAATTTAAAGCTACATTACCAACTAAAACCCCACTAGTAATATCATCTGGCATACTAAGCCCATAATTTTCTAAATTAGATAGACCGATTGAATTGATAATTATTGAATATTCAATTTCTTCTTCTCTATAATTACCATTTATATCTTCTATACCTAAATTGATACTTGCAGGATAATTTTTATTATAATCATCGATAATTATTTCAAAATCTTGCCAGCTTGTAACATCTTCACCTTCAACACTTACAATTTTATCACCAACATTTAAAATGTTATAGCTAGCATAACCATAACCAACTTCCCCAATTACATTTGAATCATAATTAGGGACTCCTAAGGCACAAAAATAAATAAAATAAATCAAAATAGCTAAGATAAAATTCATACAAGGACCAGCAGCTAAAGTTAAGAAACGTTGCCATAAAGGTTTCCCTGAAAATGTTTCTTTATAAGATGCAATCTTATAATTTGTGTTTTTATCTAAAACTATTATAGCTTTATTACGAACTTTAAAAGTAGAAATTAAATCATCATCACTAGAGATAGTAATAGTCATACCATCTCCTAATTTATTTTCAAAATCATAATCTTTAATCGTTCCAATTACATCGCATAAACTATTTTCAATTAAAGATATTTTAGTTACTTCGTCATCTTCAATATCCAAATATACTTTATCTCCTTTAGTTAATAATATGCTTGTTTCATCATCAGCCATTTGAACATATCCCCCAATAGGAATAGCCCGTAAGCAAAATAAAGTATTTTTAAATTGCTTTTTATAAACACAAGGCCCCATACCTATTGAAAATTCATGACATAATATTCCTGATTTTCTAGCTACTAGAAAATGACCAAATTCATGAACGATTATAATTATACCAATGATAAATATAAAAACTATTAAAGATACTACAATTAGCCAAAAACCTTCTAAGGCTAAAAACATTATATATCACCATATTTCTTTAAAATTTCTGTTTGTATCATTTCATCTAATTTTATTATATTATCAACATTATATTCCATATTAGAATAATCTTCCTTAATATATGAAAAAATGATGTTTTCAATATCTAAAAATTTAATCTTATCATCTAAAAACAATCTTACGGCAGCTTCATTACAAGCATTTAAAACAGTTGGATAGAATCCACCCTTTTCTCCACAATAATAAGCAGCCTTTAATAAAGGAAATCTTTCTTCATCTAATTTATTAAATGAAAGTGTTATACCTTCTAAAATTAAATTTTCTAAACTTTTGATTTCTAAATGCACAGGATATGATAAAGCATATAAAATAGGTATGCGCATATCAGGACTACCAAGTACAGCTTTAATAGATAAATCATTAAATTCAACTAATGAATGACAAACACTTTCTTTATGTAAAATAGTACTTATTTTATTATAAGGAATATTAAATAAGTGATGAGCCTCAATAACTTCAAAACCTTTATTCATCATAGTTGCACTATCGATTGTTATTTTAGCTCCCATTTGCCAATTAGGGTGTTTTAAAGCCATTTCTTTAGTTACATCTTTTAATTCTTCTCTACTTTTATCTCTAAAAGCACCGCCGCTTGCGGTAATGATTAGACGTTTAACATCTTTCTTTTCTTCACCTTTTAAACATTGCCAAATAGCATTATGTTCACTATCGATAGGTGTAAGTTTAACATTATATTCTTTAATTAAAGAATTGATTATATCTCCAGCCATAACTAAAGTTTCTTTATTAGCTAAGGCAATATTTTTACCATTTTTTATAGCTAAAATAGTAGGCTTTAAACCAGCACTACCAACTAACGCATTAATTAATATTGCATAATTATCACTATATTTATATTTAGCTATTTCTAAAAGCCCTTCATCACCATAAACAAATTTAGCATTATAACTTATTTTATCAAATTTATTTCTTAAACAAACTAAACTTGGTTTAGCTATATTACATAATTTATTAGCTAATGTAAGATCATGACCAACAGACATAGCAACAACTCTAAATTTATCTTTGTAATTGCTTATAATATCAATAGTTTGTCTACCTATTGAACCACTAGCTCCTAAAATATATAAGTCTATCATACTGCCACCGGAATTAAATAAGCTAAAATCTTAAAGATTGAAAGCAAGAAAATAGATGTCATAATAGCTGAGTCTAGTCTATCTAATACTCCACCATGACCAGGGAAACAATTACCAAAATCTTTAATGCCGTAAGTTCTTTTCATTCTTGAAGCTACTAAATCCCCAATTTGAGAAAAAACAGTGCTAAATAATGTTAAAAAGATAATAATAAATATAACGCCAACATGTCCAACATAATCAACATCAATTATTTTATCTAAAATAGTTATTGTATCATTACCAAAAAAATCACCAAACACATTACCATAAAATAAGGCAAAACAAGTTGCTACAATAGTAGCTACTGCACTACCACCAATTGCCCCTTCCCAAGTCTTTTTAGGACTAATAGTTGGTGCCATCTTATGTTTGCCAAATAACATACCTGTTAAATATGCAAAAACATCTGTACAAATTGTAATTAAAAATAAATAAACAATATATCTAGTACCTAAGTATTTTAAGAAAGTGATCGCGCCAAAACCAAGTCCAACATACATAATTGTTGTAATACTTTTACCTATGTCAGTCGCATCATATTCATGACAAAAGACTGTTGAAGCAAATAGAATTAAAAGTATTAAAATTGTTGTTGGTAAAAATTGTAATTTTATATTAAACAATTCTAATGTTTGACTAGTAATGCTGTGCGGATCTAATTCTGCTAATACAGCTAAATATAATAATAAAGAACAAAAGATTGTTATTAATTTCATAGATAAAGGGATAGGTTTTTGTTTTTCATACATTCTAATCATTTCGTTAGATGCTATTATAGTTAGAACAATCATTAAAATTTGAAATAAAATGAATAACTCATCTACTAATAATAAAGGTATAAATATCGCAACTAAAATTATACCTGTTAATGTTCTTTCTTTCATTTATTTTCCTCCTTTATCCCACCGAATCTTCTATTTCTATTTTGATAAGAAATAATGGCTTTATCAAGCTCTAATTCATCAAAATCAGGCCATAAAATATCCGTAAAATAAAATTCAGCATACGCAATTTGCCAAAGTAAGAAATTGCTTAAACGCAATTCGCCAGAAGTTCTAATAAGTAAGTCAACATCACCTAAATTAGCTGTATCTAGATATTTACTAAATGTTTCTTCATTTAAGTTTTTAATATCTTCACCAGCTTCATTTAACTTTTTTATAGCTCTAATAATTTCATCTCTACTACCATAATCAAAACAAATATTTAAAGTAATGCCTTGATGATTTTTAGTCATATCTTCAATATCTTTAGCTAAATCATTTAATTTATTACTAATTCTATCTCTTCTACCACTAAATACAATCTTAATATTACTATCCTTAATTTGATTACGGTAACGCATAAAATATCTAATAGGTAAATGCATTAAATAATTAACTTCATCACTAGGACGGTGCCAATTTTCTGTTGAAAAACAATATATACTAAGAACTTTAACCCCTAAACTATCTGCATATTTACAAATTCGTTCAATATTAAAGGCTCCTTTACGATGTCCATAAATCCGAGGTCTATTTCTTTTTTTAGCCCACCTACCATTACCATCTAAAATAATAGCGATATGCTTAGGAATATTATTTATATCAATTTTTTCATTCATTTATATTCACCACTTGACTAATTATATAATAAAAACAATTTAGAATAAACTAAACTTTTAGATATTTTAACATATTTTAATTAAGATAGATATAAAAACACGTTTTATTCACAAAAAAATAAGTGGCAAAACCACTTATCCTTTTAATCCTCTAGATTGTCTATCCATATCTTCAACAACTATATCATAGATTTCACCTAAAGTACTACAATATTCTAATACTTTCCATGGTTCGTTAGTATGAAAATGAATTTTAATTAATTCATCATCGCCAACCGCAAGTAAACAATCTCCTTTAAAGTTTTTATTAAAATATTCAGAAATCACATTTTCGTCTAAATCTTCACCCTCAATTAATAATTGAGTATCATATCTATATTCTAACATAATTCTTCCTCCTACAAATATTATACTAATTTTTTAAAAATTTGCAATTGTTTTAACTTAAAATGTAAAATCTTCTTGACATTTTATATCGATTTCTTATATAATTTTTTGCGTTTGGAGGTTAAAAAATGATTAAAAATAGACTTATTCAATTAATTTATCGTTCAATTTTTCTGGCTTTAGAATTAATAGGTATAGTTCAAAGTTTTGGCTTATTATATGGTCAAACACCAAATTTAGATTGTCTTGTTTATTATACCAATTTATCTAATTATTTATGTTTTATAGTAACATTAATCGTTTTAATAAGTACATATAAACATCTAATTAAAGGCGAAATGAAAGGAAATAATACAATTATAAATAAATTAAAATTCTATACAGTAATAATAATATTAGTAACATTCTTAGTTTATAATATATTACTTACAGATAATATGTTTGGTGAGGGTTGGAATAGTTTAGGTAATTTGTTATTACATATAATTTGTCCCCTATTATTTATATTTGATTTTATTTTATTTGATAAACATCATCAAATCAAATGGTATGATTGTCTTTTATGTACAGTCCTACCATTAATATATGTAATAATAATATTAATAAGAGGGCACATCTTACCTCAAGATTATAATGGTACAATTTATCCTTATTTCTTTTTAAATGTTAATGAAATAGGAATAGGAAAAGTACTATTATGGGTTTTAATATTATTAGTTGTTTTTATCGCTATTGCGTTTATCTTTTATTTATATGATAAATTAGAAATAAAAGATAAAAAACTAAAATTCTATATTAAAGATAGTGAAACTAGAGAATAAACTCTAGTTTTTTTTATTTAAAAAAGGTGCCTAAAACTAGACACCTAATTTATTAAAATTCTGCAAGTAAAGTAAATACTGTTACAAAATGATAGCTTCCGCTTGCAAATCCATTATCATAATAAATACCATCTTCTTCAAATTTTAAATTTACACTTTTTAATATAGATATAATTTCATCTTTATTATAAATGTTATTATTTACGCTATGATCATCATTAAGATAGTTTATTTCAATTGATTCTATACTTTCTACTAGTTCTTCAATGCTATTTACTTTAGGTACAACACTTGAATAAAAGTTTATATGAAGACTATCAATAGAATTTTCATCAATCGTCTCAAAGACAATATATGCAGAAGGGTATTCACTATCACCTAAATATAATTTATATCTATGATCATATTCTTTTTCTAGTCTAACTATTTTATCATATAATGAATCATAATAAGTTGAATATTTAGCAGGTGAATAATATCTATTATAATAAACTAACTGATTAACTCCCTCGTATTTAAGATATTTCAATTCTTCTTCTTCATTCATATCTAAATCAGTATAAATGTAATATGTTTCAGCTCCACCAACAGTAGAACCATTAGAATGACCGTTTATAACAATATCTAACTTAAAATTATCACTACTTCTCAAATAGAAGTAAACATCTACCTCGCCATTAATATTAGCTATATATAAATCACTTGAATCATGACTAATAGTTATGTTTTCAGCAACAAGGAATCTATCTCTATATTCTTGAGGTAAACTAATAATAGCATAATCTATAGAAATTTGCTCAATAAAGTTTTTCTTTATGGCATCTAAATTACTGCTATCACCATCATAAATAATATAATCATAATTATTAATATCAATATTAGCTAAACTAAGATCACTAGGAATATAAACATATGAAACAAAAATTTCATTACTGCCAATATACCAATATGTATCTATAATATCATTACTTTGTTCTAAAGTAATATCAGATAAATAAGCTTCAACAAATTTTAATATTTCATTTTGAGTATCAATAGTATAATTACCATCAATACGAATTTTATTGATTTGTTCAGCTAATGCTTCTATGCTATATTCATCATAGAAAACAAAACATTCGTTATAAATCAAGTCAATTTGATAATTAAAGGTATTAGGTTCAAATATTACTAAAGATTGATCACTACTAGATGGATAACCATTGCCAAAATCAAATTCAAATCTAACACGAGAATATCTACCACCATCATATTCAAGATGTACTCCATCAATTAAATATTGATTAATGATGTTGATTGCTTCTTCGCCATAAATTTTTTCACTATAACCATTTTTATAAGATACATCAACATATATTTGATTTGCTATTAATTCTAAAATATTTTCTTCTGTAGGAATACCATAAATATAAATATCACCATAGTTATTAGTAGAATAAACACTTATACCATTAACTATTTTGCCACTATTTAATCCTATATTTACATATAATTGTGATATATGACCATCTTTATCAACAACATCATAATAGTAATAAGCTTGATAATCATCAAAATTAGAAGTTGTTAAATTAAATGAATAACCATCATTAATTAGTTGTTCATAGATGTTATTACCACGATATTCATAAACTTTATTTAAATATCTATATTCAAATGTTATTCTTTCTAAACTATTTATATAATTTTCTAAACTATATTCATCATAACTATCAACTAAGTATGTATGTTCATAATAATTTATATCACTTTCATAATAATAATATTCTTCTTCACTTAGATAAGTAGCTGGTAAATAATAAACATCATTAATATCTTTTTCCTCATTAACAATACTAATAATAACTTGACTATTATCTATATCATAATCAACTTTTATTTCTGTATTTGCAGGATAGACACTAGTTGAATTAACATATGTTTCTAATTCTGAAAGTAATACTCTAGCTTCTCTACCATTATTCATAACAACCCTAACTGCCATATTCTCTGGGAAGCTTGGATTATCTTTTAATAAATAAATTGATTCTTTTCTATCTATGTCTAAAATATGATTTTTATAACCCATAGGGAAAACATCAAATATAATTTTAATGTTCATACCATTATAGCTTAATATAGCTTCTTGTATGCCTACAACTGAAGTATCAAGATCTAAATTGATTTCATCTTTAGAAATATCAATATAATCATAACTTGCATTAAATATATAATTTTCTCTTAAATATTTAATACTTATATCGGTAATGGTTGAATTTTGCAATACAGCAACAACATTATCAGAACTAATTCCTGCATCATAGCTATTCATCTGTCCTAAATAACTAGCCGTATAATTAACACTAATATTATCATACGTATATATAGGATTTTCTTCATCATAAACATATACTTGAATTGGGAAATATAAATCAGTTATACCAGAAACTTTAATATAACCATCTTTTAAACCAACACTACTACTATCAACAATATATGTAGTGTTTTCACGATTTCCTGAAACTGTGAAATAACAATTTGTACCTTTATATTTAATTGTTCCTGAAAGATAATTTAATTTATCAGATGCATATGGGGCGATTTCACCTGTTGCTTTATACATACCATTTTCAGCTAATGTATCACCATTTAATGGCATGAAATAAACTATATCATATAAATTTGTTAAATCACTCATATTAATAACTTCAAAATCACTTTCATTTTCATAAACGAAATAAACAATATGTTGAGTTATATTACCTTGAGTTAAATATGCTAATTTATAACCTGCTTCACTACTACCACTTAATCTAATATTATCTTTATTAATTATAATGGGATTAGATTGACTAGTTGAATTAGTATAATCAAAATAAATTACTTCTAATGAATCATTAAGAACATTAATTATTTCATCATCTGAACTGCCTTTCTTTACAAGGGGAACAGAACCATTATTTTTATAACTGACTTGTATTTGTCCATCCATTTGTGGTTGAATTTCTTCCATTATTTCTTGTAAACCTGCATCATCGATACTACCTTCTGCTTTAGCTGCTGTTTCAATGATTAAATCTACAAGTTGACTAACATAAGTTTGTGGCATTCCTTCTAAAGCTAAATACATGCCAATTGCATTACTTAAACTTGGAGTATTTTTAATTCTTTCTGCTAGAGGTAGTAAGATTTTTGATGCTTTAATTAATAAATCACCTTCAAATTCACCTGTTTGCATAGAATTAATAACATACATTATAACTTCAATATCACTAGCTGTAATATCTTTAGCTATATCTACTACAACATCTAAATTTTTAGCAAGTTGAACAATTAAATCAGTCGTTACAGATATTGATAAATAATCACTATATGAATAATATTCACACATATTAATAATTATTTTAGCAATATCATCAGCAGTTAAGAAACCATTTGTTTGTTTATATAATTCATCAATTATTACAGCTGCATTCTTAGCTAAATTAGCTAAATCTTCCATTGAAGGACCACTTTGACTATTAGCTATAGAATTTATTCCTTTAACAATTTCTAAAAATTCTGTAGGATGTTCTACTAAAATATCAATTAAATCACTTAGAACTGAAACCATAACTTTAGCTTCACTATATTCTAATGTTATATCTTCTTTTTCATAATTATTAACTTTATTTATGAAATCTACAACTATACTAAGTTCTGGGTTTTCTTCTAATTTAGCAATTAAAGCTTCATAAGTTAATTGAAGTGGTTCACTTACCATATCAATTAAATAATAATAAATTTGCTCATTACCTGAGCCGACAGAAGATGAAGTCATTAAAGGTATTAATACATCTACTACTAAAACTGTTAATTGATCATCATCTAAATATGATTTAATTTGTTTTAAAACACTAAGTACTGTATTAGTATGTTTTTCATAAAAACCAATTAATAAAGACATCATTTCTGCACCTGATTCAGGTGATTGGTTTACCATTTCTGCAAAGTCTCTAACAGCAACTTTAACATCTTCATCAGCTAGTAAAGCAATTATTTCTTTAACTTCAGTTTCACTTAAACCAACTTTTTGAATTATAGAAATAATATTATTAGTTGCTTCTTGACCAACTTCACTATTCATTTTGCCTTCAAGCATTTCTTTAGCACTATCAATAGTTAAAGAAGGATCAATAATAGTCATAATATTTGCAAAATTATTTACAAAATCATCTTTAATATTGTCAAATACAATTGTTGTTTCTTCAGGCATTTCAAAATCAGATTCTGGCTTATTAACAACATTTATTACTATTTCTTTAACTTTATCTAAATATGTAATTTTTAAAACAACTTGACCAGGTTTTGAACTATCAAAGCCACTTACCATTGAATCAATAATTGTTATTTCTTTTGTTGTATCACCAATTTTAACTGTGATTGTACCACCTTTAAATGCTTCACCTACATAATAGTTAACAGCTGTATTAACACTTACAATTTCATCAATTGTTTCTCCTACAATATAAGGATAATCAACAAATTGACCATTATATGTAATACGCATTGTACCACTACCAACTTTTGAAGTGTCGAAACCACTTACCATATCGCTAGTAATAGCAACTTCTTTAGTAGATTCATCTAAATATGTTACAAGTAATGTACCACTTGCTAGAGATTCATTTAATACATAAGTTGATTTTAATTCCTTTACAGCTATATTTTTAATACCAACTTCTATATTTAAACGAGTAATTTCTAATTTCCAATTTTCATTAATAGATGAGTCTTCAGTATAGTAAATGTTTAAATAATAAGTATTTAAGCCAACTTCAAGATTTAAATCGCCTTCAAGACTATTTTGATGAGCTTCATCAGAATAAACATTTACATCAATCATCTCTGGTAATAAAATGTCAGCTACATCAAAAGTAGCAATACTATTATCAACATTGAAACTAATAGATTTATTTTCATTATCGATTACGGCATCTGTATGACCTTTAATACCATCAATTTTTAATTCAACTTGAGCATTATCATCACAAGCTGCTAACACAATCACTAGGATTAGTGCTAAAATTGACAAAATCTTTTTCATTTTTCTCCGTTTCCTTTCTCTTTTTTGTGATTATAGTATACGCTTTCTTAGTTATTACTGTCAATTATAATATAAACTTTTTATTAAAAAAACAAAAAAAGACAAGGGTGAGAAGTCCTTGCCTTTTATTATATTTTTTATATCGCTTAAATTTGAAACATGTATTAACGTTTTGAGAACTGACTTGCACGACGGGCTTTTTTAAGACCATACTTTTTACGTTCTTTAACACGTGAATCACGTGTAATTAAACCAGCAGGTTTTAAAGTTTGACGATATTCAGGATTTACTTCAAGTAAAGCTCTAGTAATACCATGACGAATAGCACCAGCTTGACCTGTAATACCACCACCACAAACATTAACGATAATGTCAAATTTTTCTACATTTTCAGTTAATTCAAGTGGTTGTAAAACGTCTAAACGAAGAGCTGCTGATGGAATGTAGTCTTCAAATGTACGGCCATTAACAGTAAATGAACCTTTACCAGGTCTTAAAATAACTCTAGCAACTGAACTTTTACGACGACCTGTACCTAAATATTGAACTAATTTTGCCATTTCTTCTACTCCTCCCTTATGCCTTTACCTTTAATTCTTGTGGTTTTTGTGCTTGATGAGGATGGTTAGCATCAGCATAAACATATAATTGTTTACGTTGAACATCACCAAGTTTAGTATGAGGTAACATACCTTTAATAGCATATTCTACCATTCTAGTAGGATATTTAGCCATTAATTCCTCAGCAGTTAAAGTACGTAAGCCACCATTGTATTCTGAGTGTGAACGATATAATTTATCTGACCACTTTTTACCAGTTAATTTAACTTTAGTAGCATTGATAACTATAACGTTGTCACCACAGTTTACATGTGGAGTATAAGTAGGTTTATGTTTACCTCTTAAGATTGTAGCAACTTCAGTAGCTAAACGACCTAGAGTTAAACCTGTTGCATCAACAACATACCAATCATGTTTTACAGTTTCATTATTAGCCATATATGTTTTCATAATTTTTATTCCTCCTTAAATTTATTTAAGGGCTGTGGATATAATAAAAATGTACCGCATAGTATTTTACTATAATGTATGCTTTTATGCAAGTTTTTTTTATTTAAAATTAGGATAAACGCATCAAAAAATCTATTTTTTAATATTGACATATGTTTTTTTAATTGTTTTTTTGTTATAATTCTATTACATATATGTAATATAGGGGGTCTATATGGCTAATTATCCGGATTTTGTTCTCAAATATAAAACTAAGGGCATTTATGTAAATAAAGTTGGTGATAATTATTATCTTTATAAAGCCCATTGTGAGCGTATTAATGGTAAAAATATTCGTATTTCTGATGGATATGTAGGAAAAGTAACTGAAAAAGATGGTTTAATTCCTTCTAAAGGTATAGTTTCTTCTAATATTATGGTTTATGAATATGGTTTTTACTACTTCATCTACCTTTTAACAGAAAATATTTATAAAGGTCAAAAGAGGCTTAATAAAAAATACGCTGATAGTATTATGTTATTTGCTTTAATAGATTACTTTAATATTTCTTTTATTAATTTAGATAATATCTCTTTATCTTTATTTTATTCTAAATATTCGTTTGACGATTTAAATATTGAAAAAGTTAAAGTTGAAATTCAAAGAGTAATTAAAATGATTGATTCTACAATTAATAGTATAGATTATGATTATGAAATATTAAGGAATGTTTTATCGACTCTTTACTTAGTTAAGATTAATAAAAGATTTTATTTATCTAATTATAATGACAAGGTAATAGAAATATTTAACAAATTTAATTATGAGGTAAAAATATATGTCAAAGATTAATTATGCTATAGAAAATTATAAAAAAATATTAGAAGAATTTAATCTTTTGTTTATAACTAATACATTCATAGATGATGGTAAAAGATTAAGAGAATTTATTAACTTATTCGATCAAGTAACAGATCAAAGAGTACCTTACAAATGTAAATATTCTACAAAATTTATTGTAGTTATAACATTTTTAGCTATCTTTGATGAAAGAGAAACTTGGCAAGAAATAGCTGATTTTGCTTATGATAGAAAAAATATTCTAGAAAAATATCTGGATTATTCTGACACTATCCCAAGTCACGACACCTTTATGAGAGTTTTTTCTCTTATTAATTCTAATACATTAGAAAATACTGTTTTAAATTTCTTAAAAGAATGTATAAATTTAGTTGTACATAATAATATTAATAAATCAGAAGATGGTTTAAATATATTGGCTATTGATGGTAAACAAATTAAGGGTAGTGGGAGAAAATATGATACAGCTGAAGCTATAGCCAATAATCAAATTATGCATTTTTGGGATGTTTCTAATCAAATGTGTATTAAAAGTGTAGCTATTGATGAAAAAACTAATGAAATACCTATTGCACAAAAAGTTCTTTCTACACTAGATTTAAAAAACAAAATTGTTACTGCTGATGCGATGAACACACAAAAGAAAACTGTAGAAACTATTGTTAAAAATAATGGGGATTACGTTTTAGCTTTAAAAGCTAATCATAATGATTTTTATGATAGTGCTAATAAATTATTTAATTCTAAATTAGATGAAATCAAAAAAGATAATAAAAATTATTTTAAAATGGAATTAGAAAAGAACCATAATCAAGTAGAAAAAAGAGAATTTTTTAGAATCGATGGTAACAAATTTACTGAAGATGTAGAATGGCTAAGTTTAAACTCTGTTGTATGTTATAAAAAAACAATGTTTAACGTTGTTAAAGGTATAATGAATATGTACAATTTGGGTACAGTTAAAATGTACAATTGTATGTATTCATTTTTTTATTAT
>CALUXR010000004.1 GCA_944324795.1 uncultured Acholeplasmatales bacterium | reverse complement strand
AGTGAGACTTATATACGTAGTATATAAAATCTCACGAAAGTAGAAAAATTATATAGAATAGTGTCGAAAACCCGTTTACTTAAAATCTATATTTAATTTCTTTTAATTTTAACTTAATTTAAGTTAAAAAGTATTTACTTTTTAAAGCGCTTGCATTATAATATTTGGCGAATAGTTAAACGTTTAACTTTTATTTTTTGAGATAATTGTAAGCGTTTTACAAAATTCAATGGTTAATTTGAAAAAAGATAAAATCTATAGGAGGAAAGTATGAAAAAAATAGTAAAAATTTTTGGTGTGCTATTAAGCGTACTAGTTTTAGGTTTAGCTCTTGCTTCATGTGATAATAATCCTGAACCAAGCGAACCTGAAGAAAAAACTTATACTGTAACTTATTACGATGGTAATACTACAGATACAGCTTTAAAAACAGAAGAAGTTAAAGAAGGAGAAAAGGCTACTAATTGGACACCAGAAGATAAGGCTGATGGCTCTAAGTTTGTAGGTTGGTATGCTACACCATCTTTATCTCATGAATTTAATTTTGATAACCCTATTAAAGCAGATACATCCGTATTTAGTATGTGGGCATCAGTTGCTGAAGATCCAAATACATGGCAAATTTTAGGTGTATTAAATGGTTATGACGTTGTTTCAAATTGGGGTTCAGGAAATAAAGATACTGACATCTTTGAATTAACTAAAGTAGAAGGTGAACCTAATGTATTTGAAGGCACATTTAAATTAGTTCAAAATGATGAGTTCCAATTTGCTGTTTTAGATTTTTCAGGTGCTACAGTTGAATGGTTATATCAAATGGGTGGCGGATGTTTAGATCAAGAAAATGCTGATATCGAACAATGGTTTGATACAGTTGATAATTATTTAGATCCACAAGCTTATAAAGCAAATATTAAAGTTTTAAAATCAGGTGAATATAAATTCACTTTAACTACAGATTTAGTAACACCATCTGCTGCGGTTATTGAAGTAGAAAGATTAGGCGACATCGAAGTTGAAGCTACTCCATTCAGCCCATTTATTGGTGGTAATTTAACACATGGTCAACATACTACTAAAGATGTTAACCCAGATTTATATTTCCCATTAGGTAAAGTTAATGGCGATAATATTGAATGGAAAGGTGAATTTAGTTTCAATGCTGGTGAAAAATTAAATATTTTAATGGTTCAAGATGATTGGAATATTCAATTAAGTGCTAGAAATGGTAATTTAGATAAAGGAAATAGTGATTCAGAAAATGTTAATTTAAATAGTGCTAATGAAATAGAAATTATCAATTCAGGTAAATATGAAGTTGTTATTACAGCTGATAAGAGTGTAGCTAGCATAATTGAAGATGATATGATCGCTATTGATTTAAATAATTATAAGACCTCTTCTTTATATAAAGTAGCTATTAAAAAGATTGGTGATTATGAATTAACACAAGGCATAACATATGATACATTTAATGTAAAATATAATGGTAAGGGCACAGATTATACTATTTATGTACGTAATGGCGCGCAATTCCCTAACATTAAAGCTCCTGAACTTGCTGATGGTGAAGGCTTAGTAGGTTGGTATTATGCTGTAGGTGAGAAAAAAGTTGGTATGGGTTATGAAGTAAAATATGCAGCTAGTGGTAAATCATATGATTTAAATTATGAAACTATAACTGCAGATTCTGAAACAAATGATCCACGTCAATTCTGGTTAAAAGGTGATTCAACTGCTACTATTGATGGTGATACAGTAACTTGGGGTAATGGTACTCATTTCTTAAAACAAACTAGTGCTACAACTTATGAATGTGAATTAGTAGTAAAAAATAGATTCCAATTCCAAATCTGCGCTAATTTATATGATGTAAATCAAGCTATTTATTATAGAACTGGTGCTATTGAAAATCCAGGTGAATTTATTGATAAAGAACAACAAGCAAATGCGGTTATAACTGAAGCAGGTACATATCATTTAGTATTTAATTCTGTAACAGGCAAAATGACTATTGAAAAGACTGCTTAAGGATGGTGAATATATGCTTTATGAAGCTGTTTATCATGAAGCAGACTCGAATTATTGTTTTCCTATAAGCGAAAATGAAATAACATTAAGATTACGTGTCTCTAATAAAGATAAATTTAAAAAAGTAAAAGTGATTTATGGTAATAAATATGATTATTACATAAAACAAAATGAAATTGAAATGAGTTTGAAATATCAAACTAAATTATATGATTTTTATGAAGTTACTATAAAGCTTTGGGATGTTAGATTTGTTTATATTTTTTCCCTAGAGGAAGAAGATAAAACTTATTATTACTGTGAAGATGGAGTTATGTTGAAATATGATTTTAATTTTGCATATTTCAATTGTTTCCAATTCCCATATATTAATGAAGTAGATGTACCAAAAAGAATAGATTGGTTAAAAAATAGAGTATTTTACGAAGTGTTCATTGACCGTTTCAATTTAGGTAATAAAGATAAAGATTTAAGCTATATAAATTTAAAAGTTGATGAAATTCCTAAGCCTACTAGTTTTTTTGGTGGGGATTTAAAGGGCATTACTAATAAATTAAATTATTTTAAAGAGTTAGGTATAAATGCCCTTTACCTAACCCCTATTTTTAAATCTATTTCTAATCATAAATATGATATATCTGATTATTATAATGTTGATAAGCAATTTGGTTCAAAAGAAGATTTAAAAGAATTAATAACTAAAGCTCATGAATTAGATATAAAAATAATATTAGATGCTGTATTTAATCATTGTAGTGATCGAATTATGCAATTTCAAGATGTCTTAAAGAATGGTAAGAAATCTAAATATTTTGATTGGTTTATAATTCATGGTGATAAAGTTGATCAAGAAAAAGTCAATTATGAAATATTTTCTATTTGTAATTATTTACCTAAATTTAATACTTCAAATGAAGAAGTAAAAAAATATTTAATAGAAATTGGAAAACATTATGTTAAAGAATTTAATATTGATGGTTGGCGTCTTGATGTAGCGGATGAATTAAGTCATGATTTTTGGCATGATTTTAGAAAAGAAGTAAAAAAGATAAATCCTAATTGTTTATTAGTTGCTGAAAACTGGCATAATAGCTATCCTTTTTTAAGAGGAGATCAATTTGATTCTAT
Source organism: uncultured Acholeplasmatales bacterium (assembly GCA_944324795.1). Lineage (GTDB taxonomy): Bacteria > Bacillota_I > Bacilli_A > Acholeplasmatales > Anaeroplasmataceae > CALUXS01. Next base: position 74,881 of record CALUXR010000004.1, on the reverse strand, counting down.
TATGAATTATTCTTTTACTAAAGCCGTTTTAGATTATCTAGCATTAAATAATTTAGATGCTAAAGAAACAGCATATCAATTAAATGCTATTTTATTAAGAAACAATGATATAGCTAATGATATGATGCTTAATTTACTTGATACACATGATACAGATAGATTTTATACATCTTGTAATAAAGATATTGATCTGTTGATATGTGCACTATCTTTACAATTTATGTTTAAAGGTAATCCTGGTATTTATTATGGAATTGAAATACCACTAGAAGGTGGATATGATCCTGATAATAGGAGACCTATGAATTTTAATAAAATATCTTATGATAGTTCACTTTATAAAATGTTGAAAGATTTAATAAAATTAAGAACTACTAATGATGTATTAGGATATGGAGATATTTTTATTACATCAAATGATGATTTATTGATTATTGATAGAAGTAAGAATTCAAGACACTTAAAATTAATAATTAATCATTCAGGAAGGAATAAAAAAATTTCTAATACTAATATAATTCTTTGTCATAATTTTAGTAATAATATTCTAAAAGATAAAGGATTTATAATTATGGAGGATGAAAAGTGAAAAAAGTTATTATTATAATTCTTCATTTTATAGCAATTTTTGGAATTTTAATAGCGATTGGTTGTATTCCTGAAGAAGAAGAAGTAGGAAGAAGTGAAATCTTTACAGGTGAGTTAGAACGAAATGTTGAATTAAAAATATTAGAAAATGATATAGCTCGTGAACTTGGTTATCTAGATAAACTTCTTGATGCTTTTAATGAAGAATATGCTGAATATGGTATCACAGCCGTTGATGCTGATATGTCAGAAAGCTCTAACTTAATAGAAGATGGACCATATGGTTATGGGCCTGATGTTTTATATCAAGCTAATGATAATTTGATGAAATATGTTGATGGTAAGCATATATTACCTATTCCTGTTGCTCAAATTGATGATTATGAAGGAATAGCTGAAAATGCTTGGGCTGCATATGAAAAAAATGATCAAATATGGGGTGTTCCTGTAAATGTTCAAGAACCATTATTATTTTATCGTAAAGATTTAATTCCTGATAATTGGGAAACTGAATGGGATGATAATCAAAATGAAGTTCCTGATATGATTGAAAGTTGGCCAGCTTTATATAAATTTTCAGAAATGTTATATAATGATGGTAATCCAGATACATATGGTTATATGAAGAGTTATGAACAACCTTATTTTAGTATGGGCTATTTATATAGTTATGGTGGTTATATTTTTGGTGATAACAACAATGATACTTCAGATATTGGAATTTCAGCAGGAGATTCATATTTAGGAGCTATGGTTGTACGTCAACAAGCAACATTAATGACTAAGAGTGCTCAAGATGGTTCTATAACATCTGTTGCATATACACAATTAGCTAAAGGTAATTTCTTTGCTACAGCAACAACACCAGATGTTACAAATATGTTTATTGAAGCATTAAAAGAAGAAGGATTAGATCCTGATGAATGTTTAGGTGTTAGTGTTTTACCTCAATTACCTGAAAATGGTGATATAACAGATGAAGATGCAGAATTATTTGATAGTATTTCAATGGGCGGTGTTCACGCATATTCAATTTCTGCTTATACAAAATCACCAAATGCTTGTTTAGCATTTATCAATTTCGCGACTAAATGGGAAATGTTAGAGCTTAGAAATCAAATACTTGGTATCGTTCCTGCAAGAACTGAATTAAGTGAAGAATTAGGTGGAATAAATAGAGAAGTTATGGAAGATTTAAATACTGGTTATATTTATGTCATGCCATCAAATAGTGAATTATCAGCTGTTTGGAATGCTGTTACTACCCTATTCTTAGATTGTGCAGCGGATGCATTTAGAGATGAACCGGTACTAAATACCAAAGAAGCGATGAAAGCACGTGTTGAACAGGCTAACCAAGCTGTAATAGATGCGCTCAAGACGTTAGGATAGGTGAAATAGATGGAAAATGTTGTAGAAAAAAAAGATAATTTCATTATTAAGAAGTTTAATAGCATAAAGGAATCATATAAAGAAAAATGGTCAAAATTTAAAGATTTTATGACTCATGCTAGTAAAAAGACTATGGCTTCTTTTGCAGTTATGGGGCTTGGCCAAATTATGTATAAAAAATATGCTAAAGGTATAATTTATTTAATAGTCCAAATTTTAGCTATAGTTTATTTTATCTTAAAAGGTGGTAAAGATTTTGTAAATTTATTTACCTTAGGTGATGTTGAAGCTAATCCTATTTTAGGTATTAAAGGTGATAATTCAGTAGTTTGTTTAATTCTTGGGGTTATGACATTATTCATTTTACTATTATATGTTGCATGTTATGTATCTAATGTTCGTGATGCTTATCAAACGCAATTAAGAGTAGAAGCTGGTCTAAAACCTAAAACCTTTAATGAAGAATTAAAAGAATTATTAAACCAAAAATTTTATATAACAGTTTTATTTTTACCTGTTATTGGGGTAGCTATTTTCAACGTATTACCAATCGTGGTAATGATTTTAATAGCTTTTACCAATTATGGTGGTGAAATTGTTAATTCAAATGCCTTAGTAGATTGGGTAGGGTTCCAAAACTTTAGTCAACTTGTAACTTTAGGTGATTTTGCATCTACATTTGGTAAGATTTTAGCTTGGAACATTTTATGGGCAATAATGTCAACAGCGCTAAATTATTTTGGTTCACTAGCTTTAGCACTATTAATAAATAGAAAAATAATTAAAGGTAAACTATTCTGGCGAGCATTCCCTATTATTGCTTATGCTGTTCCTGGTTTTATTACTTTATTAGGTTTTAAATATATGTTCTCATTTGCAGGACCTATCAACCAATTAATTGAAGAAGCGGGTGGTAGCGCTATAGATTTCTTGTCTATTGATGCAGGTTGGAATGCTAGATGGTTAGGTTTAATTATAAATGCTTGGATTGCAATTCCTTCAGGTATGTTACTTGCAACAGGTATTTTATCTAATATGCGTACTGACTTATACGAAGTTGCTTCAATGCATGGTGCTAAACCGTTCCGTCAATTTAGAAGTATTACATTACCTTATGTTGTCTTTGCTACTACACCAGTTATTATTAATCAATTTATAGGTAATTTTAATAACTTTGGTATTTTCTATTTCTTAAGAGGTAGTAGTCTTACAACAGAAGGTTACTTTTTAGCAAGTAATACCGATTTATTAATTAACTGGTTATACAACTTATCAATTGATAATAATTATTATTCAATTGGTGCTGCTATATCATTGATTATCTTTATAATAACATCAATTATTTCACTTGCAGTATATGTTTTATCTCCAGCTTATAGACAGGAGGATACGTATAAATAATGGAAAATGTAGTTGAAAAACAAACAAAGAAATATAAGAAAAGATTAATAACTCCACAAAAAATATTTGGTGCTATATTATGTTATTTAATATTAGCCGCTGTAGCATTTATCTTTTTCTTTCCAATATTGTGGTTAGTTCTTGCTTCATTTAGTAAACAAGGCGATATGTATTCATTTGATGGTTTCTTCCCTACTGAATATGGTTTTGATTCATTCATCAAATTATTTACAGATACCGGAAATTATAATTATCCTAAATGGTTTTTAAATACCCTTTTAATTTCAAGTGTAAGTTGTATTTTTGGAACATTCCTAACTATTTTAACTGCTTATGCAATGTCTAGATTAAAATTTAAATCTCGTAAACAATTAATGAAATTAACATTAATATTAGGTATGTTCCCATCATTTATGGGTATGGTTGCGGTATATCTACTTTGTACACAATTGAACTTATTAAATAGTCATTGGGGATTAATATTAATATATACAGGAGGCGCACCAATGAGCTATATGGTTCAAAAAGGCTTCTTTGATACTATTCCTTATGAAATTGATGAATGTGCTATGATGCATGGTGCTAATAGATTCCAAATTTTTATTAAGATTAATTTACCTGTAGCGACTCCTATGATTGTTTATAGTGGTTTAACTAGCTTTGCTTTCCCATGGAGTGATATTATCCTTCCACAAATGTTATTAAAAAATAGAGATATGTGGACAGTTGCGGTTGGACTTAATAATTTAACTCAACAAGAATTTACACGTTTCGCTGCTGGAAGTATTTTTGTTGCGGTACCGATTATAGTCCTATACTTTGTTTTATCTAAGTTTATGGTTAGTGGTATGTCTGCAGGTTCAGTTAAAGGTTAAAATGAGGTTTATATTATGATTATTGAATTAAAACATGTTAAAAAGATATATGATAAAAATGGAATTGAAGTCGTAAAAGACTTTAATCTAAAAATAGAAGATAAAGAATTTATAGTTTTCGTAGGGCCTTCTGGTTGTGGTAAATCTACAACACTTCGTATGATTGCTGGCCTTGAAGATATAACTGGCGGTACTATTAGTTTTGATGGTAAAGTTATCAATGATTTATTACCAGGTGAAAGAAATATAGCGATGGTTTTCCAATCTTATGCGTTATATCCTAATATGACCGTTTATAAGAATATGGAATTCCCATTAAAAATTAAGAAACCAAGTTCAAAAGTAGATGGTAAATTTTCATTTAAAAAATGGTTAGAAAACCATTCAGCAAAAGAAGTTAAAGCTCGTAAACTAGAAAGACGCGAAAAAATAATGCAAGTTTCTAATATGTTAGGACTTGATGAATATTTAAAACGTAAGCCTAAAAACTTATCTGGTGGTCAACGTCAAAGAGTTGCGGTTGGTAGAGAAATTGTTCGTGATTGTAATTTATTCTTATTTGATGAACCATTGTCAAATCTAGATGCTAAATTAAGAGTTCAAATGAGAACAGAATTAACAGCTCTACATAAACAATTACAAAAAACATTTATTTATGTAACACACGATCAAGTTGAAGCTATGACAATGGCTACACGTATTGTAATTATGTATAATGGTATCGTTCAACAAGTTGGTACACCTAAAGAAGTCTATGATAATCCTGAAAATATGTTTGTTGCAGGATTTATCGGCACACCAGCTATGAATTTTATTAAAGGTAAAGTTAGCGAAGATGGGTATTTTGAAGCTAAAGATGAAAAGAAAATTGAAGAGCTTGAACAATGTGAAGACCCGATTGAACAGCCTTTAGAACTTTTAGAAATGAAAGTTAAAATTCCAGAAGCTAAGTTTAATGTTTTAAAAGAAAATGGTTATGTTGGTAAAGAAGTTGTATTAGGTATTAGACCTGAAAATATTTTAGAAGAAGAACATTTACCAGAAACTGGTCTTGAAATTCCGGTATTAAATGCTGAATTATTAGGCTTTGAATATAATTTAATTATGAATGTTTGTGGTTCACAAATCATTTCAAGAATTGTTGCTAATAAAATTATTAAATCTGGTGATAATGTTAAATTATATTTAGATTTAAATAAAGCTCATTTCTTTGATTCAGAAACAACAAATGTTATTAAGTAGGTAAGTATGGAAAAAACAAGAAAAGCAGGTATTTTGCTACATATAACCTCATTACCTGGTAAATATGGCGTTGGTTCATTAGGACAAGAAGCAATAAAATTTATTGATTTCATGGCTAAAGCTAATTTAAAATTATGGCAAATTTTACCTTTAACTCCAACTGGTTTTGGGGATTCACCATATTCTTCCTTTGCTAGCAATGGTCTAAATTATTATATGATTGATTTAGATGAACTAGTAAAAGACGGATTATTAGATAAAAAGACTTGTAATAATTTAGATTTTGGTGATAATGAACGCGTTAATTATGAACTTATTTATAAGAATAAAACATATTGTTTAAAGGAAGCTTTTACTAAATTTAATATTAATAGTTTAGACTTTCAAAATTATGTTATAGGCAAATATGCTAATGATTATGCTTTATTTATGACTTTAAAAACTAAATTTGCTGGCAAACCTTGGTATATGTGGCCTAATGAATATCGTGATTATTCTAAAAAAATAGAAGAAAAAATAATTGCTGAAAATGAAGTTGATTATTTATTTTGGGTGTTTACACAATATATATTTACAAAACAATGGAATAAAATACATGATTATGCTAAAAGTAAAAACATTGAAATAATTGGGGATATACCCCTATATTTAGCATATGATTCAGTTGATGTATGGAAATATTATAAATATTTTGATTTAGATGAATCTAAAAATATGATTAATGTAGCTGGTTGTCCACCAGATGCTTTTAGTGAAGATGGTCAATTATGGGGTAATCCTGTTTATAATTGGGATGCTTTAAAGAAAGATAATTATTCATGGTGGCTAAATAGAATAAATAACACTTTAAAATATGTTGATATTTTAAGAATAGATCATTTTAGAGGATTTGATCGTTTCTATTCTATAAAAAATGGTAGTCCTAATGCTAGAAATGGAAAATGGGTTGATGGTCCTAAATTAGATTTATTTAAAGATATTTTAGACTATAAAATTATAGCTGAAGATTTAGGTGTTATTGATGATGGCGTAATCAAATTGATGGAAGATGTTAAATTTCCTGGTATGAAAATTTTAGAATTTGCATTTGATGGCAATCCTAAAAATGAACATAAACCATCAAATTATACTACTAACTGTGTTGCTTATACAGGTACACATGATAATATGCCACTTTGTCAATATATTTTAGATTTAAGACCAAATGAAATCTTAAATTATGTAGCTGATATTGCAAAAGAAGCATCAAAATTAGATTTTTCTATTAAAACTAATAGTACAGAAGATATAGTATGGTCAATAATAGAATTAGGATATCGTTCTAAAGCCTTTATGACAATTATTCCTTTACAAGATTATTTATGTCAAAAAGGTGATAGCCGAATGAATTTCCCATCTAATGTATCAACAGCTAACTGGTCATATAGAGCTAAAAAAGAATATTTTACTGATGATTTAGCTAAAAGAATTAAAAATTTAGTAACTATTTCTAAAAGATAATTATATTGGAATATTAGGTTTACACTTAATATTCCTTTTATTTTATTTAAAATAAATATTTTGATGATATAATATAAAATAGATATATAAATTATCTAATTAATTAGACTTGGTATGGTGTTTAGCTTTAGAATGGTTATATATTTTTCGTAATAGCTGCATTAATTTATATTTTTTAAATTTAATATAAAATTAGTAAATTAGAATATAAAATAAAGATAAATAGCAAATCCATTTTAAAATTTAGGAGAATAAAAAGTTCTTTTTGCAACGAATCACTTTTCGTTGCAAAAAAAGGAGATATGGTATATAATGAATAAAGAGGTGAGCGATATATGCAAAAGGAAAATAAAAATTTAGAGTTTAAAGTACAAATAACTAAAACATACCTAAAGACAGTATCCGCTTTTTCAAATTTTGATGGTGGCGAAATTATATTTGGAATATCTGATGATGGGGTGGTTATTGGTTTAGAAGACGTTAAGACAGCTTGTTTAAACATAGAAAATCAAATCAATGATTCAATAAAACCAAAACCAGATTTCTCTATTAGAATTAATGTAAACAATACTATTTCTTTATTAGTAAAAAAAGGCTATGCGACGCCGTATTTATATAATGGCAAAGCTTATAAAAGAAATGATACATCTACGGTTGAGGTAGGAGAAATTGAATTAAAAAGGTTAATACTAAAGGGGATGAATTTAAATTTTGAAGAGTTACAATCAGATAAAAAAGAATTAAAATTTTCTTATTTGAGCCAATTGATAATTAAAAAATTAAACCTTTCTGAATTCAATCTCGACACATTAAAGAATTTGAATTTATATAATGATAACACTAGATATAATAATGCTGCTGAATTGTTGGCTGATTCAAACACTTTTCCAGGTTTAGATATAGCTGTTTATGGAGATAACATTAATGAATTTAAACAAAGGGTAACGTTGTCTGGTAAATCAATATTAGAACAATTTTTTTTAGCTTTAGAATTATTTAAAAGTATATATTTTTTTGAAAAAATAGAAAACGGAAATAGAAATGTTGTTGAAAAAATTCCGTTGAATGCCTTTAGGGAAGCAATAGCAAATTCATTAATTCATAGGGTATGGGATGTTAAAGCTAATACTAAAGTTGAAATGTATGAAAATAAAGTTGTTGTTTCATCACCTGGTGGATTAGTCGAAGGCATTACAAAGGAACAATATATAAAAGGATCATTCTCTATATTAAGAAATCCTATAATTGCAAATGTCTTTTATCGTATAGGAATCATTGAAATGTTTGCTACTGGAATTAAAAGGATCAATGAATCGTATCAAGATGTATTAGAAAAACCCATTTTTGACATTATGCAAGACTCCATTACTGTTGAATTGCCAGCGATTAATGCAATTAAATTAACATTAAATGAATATAAAATTCTTTCTTCAATAGCAAGTAATATTATGTACAGTAGAACTGAATTAGAAAAAATGACAAATCTAGGAAAAGATACTTTGATTAGGGTTTTGAACACTTTAATAGAGAAAAAAATATTATTTAAAATAGGTAAAGGTAAATCAACTTATTATTATAAAAATAAATAACCTATAAGGTGAGAATATTTAGTTATTGACTAGATATTCCTTTTTGCAACGAATCGCCTTTCGTTGCAAATTAGTTGCAACGAATCATCTTTATTTTAAATTATTATTGTTATGATAAAAAGGAGGAAATATTATGTTAAATAAAGAAATATTAAGTAAATTAGAAAAATTATCAAAAGAAGAATTATTAGATTTATTTAAAGAAATAATCGATGTAAATGAAGATGTCTTAATTTATTTAAATAATAAAAATAAGAACAAGAAACTAAATTATCAAAAAGAATATACTAAATTGTTACGTTTAAGTACTAAAGAAGGAATTTTATATTATTATAAATTAACTAAAAATTATAATGATTATAATACTTTAGCAGAACTTGGTATTGATCTATTAGATGATATTATTATTAATAATTATAATTATAATGTTGAAAAAGATGTAGAGAATATAAGTAATTTAGTTTGTAAATATATAAGTTATACTAATAATAAAGAATTAAAAGAGAGTTTTTTAGCATTAAGCTATAATGAACTTTATGATGAAATATTAACTGATATTTATTATTTTTATTTTAGTGATTAAAAATATATGATTTTAGAAGATAAAATATTTAACAAATATAAAGCTTGTAATAATAAATTAATTGATTATGGATTTAGCTTAAAAGATGGTTTATATCAATATGAAATAAACATTTTTACTAATTTCAAATTAATTGTTAAAATAAAAGATAATAGTATTAAAGCTTTAGTTTATGATCTTGATTTTAATTCTTTATATAATAATTATAGAATTATTAATAATAATGGTAGTTTTTCTAATTCTATTAAAGATGAAGTTAAAAATATATTATTAGATATAAGAAATAAATGTTTTATTGAAGAATGTTTTAAATCTTTACAAAGTAATAGAATAACTAAATTAATTGAAAATGAATATAATATTAAACCAAAATTTATAATGAAAAAATTTCCTAATTATGGTATTTTTAAAAATGATAAAAATAAATGGTTTTCTATTATTATGAATATAAATAGAAATAAATTAGATAATTTATTTGAAGATGTAGAAATAATAAATGTTAAAATAAAGGAAAACAATTTAAATGATTTATTAAAAATTAAAGGTGTTTATAAAGCATATCATATGAATAAAAATAGTTGGATATCTATTATTTTAAATGATAGTTTAAGTGATGATTTTATTTTTAAATTAGTTAAAGAAAGTTATAACAATGTTTAGGGGGAAAGTATGGATTATATTAAACTTAGTAAAGAAATTAGTTATGTATTAAGACATAATCCTACTAAATATAATTTAGATATGGATGAATTTGGTTATGTTAAAATAAATGAATTATTAAATGGCTTAAATGATAGTGGTCAATTTAAAGAAATAATAACTTTAAAAGATTTAAAAGAAGTTATTAAAGTTTGTGATAAAGAAAGATTTAAAATTGATGATGATAAAATTAAAGCTTTATATGGCCATACAATACCGTTAAAAATTAAAATGGAAGAAGTTATTCCACCAGATATTTTATATCATGGCACTACTAAAAAAGCTTTAGATAACATTTTAAATAAGGGTTTAGATAAAAGAAAGAGGCAATATGTGCATTTAGCTAAAGAAAAAGAAGTTGCTTATAGGGTTGGAAAAAGAAGAGATGAAGAGCCTGTAATTTTAAAAATTGCTGCTAAAAAAGCTTATTTAGATGGAATTATATTTTATTATGGTGGAGATGATATATATTTAGCAGAATATGTTCCAACGAATTATATAAGTATAGATGATAACGTTTTTAAGCTTTAATTAAAAGAAAATTTAAAAAAATATTTTTTAGTCTTGCTAATAAATAAAAAAGGGGTTATAATAAAGACAAGTTTACGAAAAGCGCTTTTCGTAATTGAAAATTGGAGGGAAAAAGAACATGGAATTAAATAAAGAATGTTTAAAAAAACAAATTGATGGTGTTAACTACCCTAAATATGATGTTTGCAAAGTTATTGAAGAAACAAAAAAGAATCCAATCTGGTTACATTTTGGGGCTGGTAATATTTTTAGAGGTTTCATTGCACGTCTTGCAGATGATATGTTAAATAAAGGATTATGTGATAAAGGTATTATTGCAAGTGAAACTTTTGATTATGAAATTATTACTGATATTTATGATAAATGTGATAATTTAACTTTAATTGCAAGTCTTAGTGCTACAAAAGAACCTGAATATAGCATTTCTGCAAGTATTTGTGAAGGCGTATGTGCTAGCGATTATAGTAGATTGAAAGAAATTATTACTAATCCTAGCCTACAATTTATTTCTTTTACAATAACTGAAAAAGGTTATAGTTTAAAAGATATTAATGGTAATTATACTGCATTTGTAGAAGAAGATTTTAAAAATGGACCTACTAAAGGTAAACATGCAATGAGTGTTGTAGCTTCATTATTATATGAAAGATATAAAGTTGGAGCTTTACCTATCGCTGTTGTAAGTATGGATAATTGTTCACATAATGGTGAAAAATTACAAGCTAGTATCAATGATGTAGCTAAACATTGGGAAGATAATGGTTTAGTAGAAGCCGGTTTCAGAGCTTATTTAAATGATGAATCTAAAGTAACATTCCCTTGGTCAATGATTGATAAAATTACTCCAAGACCAGCTAAAGAAGTAGAAGAGAATTTAAATAAATTAGGATTTACAAATATTAGTCCTATTACTACAACACGTCATACTTATATTGCACCATATGTAAATTGTGAAACTGCTGAATACTTAGTTATTGAAGATAAATTCCCTAATGGTCGTCCTGCTTTAGAAAAAGTTGGTGTTTATATGACTGATAGAGACACAGTTAATAAAGTTGAAACGATGAAAGTTACTACTTGCCTAAACCCATTACATACGGCCCTAGCAGTTTATGGTTGTCTTTTAAATTATCCTTCAATCGCTTCAGAAATGACTAATAATGAATTAGTTAATTTAGTAAAAGGTATCGGTAGTGAAGGCATGAAGGTTGTTGTTGATCCTAAAATCATCAAACCTGAATTATTCTTAAAAGAAGTATTAGAAGAAAGATTACCTAATAAAGCTATTCCTGATACTCCATGGCGTATCGCAACCGATACAAGTCAAAAAATACCTGTAAGATATGGTGAAACAATTAAAGCATATATTAAAAATTCTGATTTAGATTTAAATGATTTAAAATATATTCCTCTAGCTATAGCTGGTTGGTTTAGATATTTACTAGGTGTTAATGATAAATTAGAAGTAATGGAATTAAGTAGTGATCCAATGTTAAATGTTTTAAAAGAAAAACTAGCTAATATTAATATTAGTGATACTGATTGTAATTTAGATGATATATTAAGCAATAAAGAAATATTTGGAACTGATTTAACTAAAACCCCTCTAGCTAATAAGATTAAAGAATATTTCTTAAGTTTAATTGCAGGCAAAGATGCCGTTATTAATACATTAATTAAATATGTTAAATAAGATTTAAACCTTTTATATTTAAATCTTATATATATACGCAAGTGTTCTATCCCCCTAGAACACTTGTTTTTCTATGAATTTTATGTACAAAAATCAAATATAAATAAAACACTTGTCAAAAAAAATAAAATGCTAAAATGAAATTAGAATAAATATGAAAAAATATAAATTATATTTTAAGAATGGTGGGGGTTGTTTATCAAATAAAAATAACTATTGTTTTCTAAAATATAACAATTATAGTATTATTAAAGATTACATTTTTTATATGAGGAGTTGATTATAATGAAAAAGAAGGTTTCTATATTTATATTATCATTAATGCTTATTTTAATAGTATCAGGATGTAAAAAAGTGCAAATAGTCCCTGGCTATGCTTATACTAAATTATATTCAATAGATGAACAATCAAGTTGGTATGATAGTAATTTAACTTTAAAAGAAGCAGTTTTAACAAATGAAATTATAAAAGAAGAAAATAGTTATATTAGTTCAGAGTATGTTTTTTTAATATTTAAATTTGATGTTGAATTAATAGATTATATTTCTTGGGAAGGTGTATATAATTATTATAATTATAGTGATAAAAATACTCGTGATGAATTGACGTGCTACCCTAATTATCCTAATCTAGAATTAATGAAAAAGTTAAATTTTAATTTAAGTTTTAGAACAAACGAGAAAGATAAAGTAGTAGCTAATATTAAAGGTGATTTTTATCAACCATTTGATATAAATATTGAAGAGTATAATTTTATAATAATTGAAAAAGCTATTTCAAGTCAATTTAATATAGAAATTAATTTGGGAGGATATTTTATAGCTTATATTGATCAAGTGAAATTTTTAGATAGTTATATTATTTAAATAGTATATAAATTAAGGTATTAAATTTATTATATTTTATAATAGATTAATACCTTTTTTAGATATAAAAGGTATTTTAAGTTAAATAAGGCTATATTAAAAATCTAAAAAGTAATATAATATTAATGAAGTTTTATTAAATATTCTTAAATTATATAGCTTTAGATAAAATTAATTAAGAGGTAGTTATATGAGATATACAGATTATAATTTTAATGTTCCTGAAGAAAAGGTGATAAGATTAATTGTAGATACAGATGCGAAAAATGAAGCTGATGATCAGTTCGCAATTGTTCATGCTTTATTGAGCCCTAAATTTGAAAATGTTGGTTTTATTGCTTGTCATTTTAATAAAGAAGGCTCAATGCAAGAAAGTTATAAAGAGATTAATCATATCTTTGATTTAATGGGTTTCCCTAAAGATAATATGATTTATAAGGGGGCTTTAAAACCTTTAAAAGATTTAAAGACTCCAGAAATTAGTGAAGGCGCTAAGCTTATTATTGAAGAAGCTATGAAAGATGATAAACGTCCTCTTTATGCCGTTTTTTTAGGGGCTATAACAGATTTAGCCACAGCTTTATTAATTGAGCCAAAGATTCAAAAAAGATTAAAAGCGATATGGATTGGTGGCGGTAAATCACCTACTGGGGCTGTTGAATTTAATCTAGGTAATGATATAAATGCTATAAACATTGTTTATAAAAGTCAAATAGAATTATGGCAAGTTCCTAAAAAAGTTTATGAATTACTACCAATATCACTTGCTGAATTAGAAGAAAATATTTATGAAGCTGGACCGATTGGCAAATATTTATTTGAGCAATTAAGAGATTATAATAATAGTGAAACAGCGATAAAAAGTAATTTCAGAAGTGGGGAAACTTGGGTTATTGGTGATAGTCCAGCTATTGGTTTATTACTTTATGAACATCGTTTTCATTATGAATTGATGAGGGCACCTAGTGTTGATAATAATGGCATTTATGATTTTTCAACTAATAATAGAATGATTAGGATGTATAAATATATCGATAATAGATTAATAATTAATGATTTATTTAGTAAAATTAAATTATTTTATAAAAAACACCCTGATGGCTTAAATAAAAAATAACAGCTAAGCTGTTATTTTTGTCTTTTATAATCAGAGTTATTATTAAAATATTCAGTCATTATTTTCTGTAAATCTGAACAAGTTTTATTGATACATTCTTTTTTTGCTAAAGAATAATCAGGATAATAAGGTTCTAAATAATTTTGTCTTATCATTGGTTTTTTCTTCCAAAAATAGATTCCTTTTGGCTTATGGAAGGTAAAACATATCGGAATAATAGGCACTTTAGCGCTATAAGCTATATGAAAAGCACCAGGTAAAAACTTACGAATATGATCACTATAAGGGATTAAATGACCTTCAGGATAGACATGTATGAATTGATTTTTCTTTAATTCAGCATTAGTCATTTTTAAAAATTTAATCATCATTCTAGGGTCGCGTGGAATAGGAACAGCCCCACAAAAACGTAAATAGCGACTTGCAAAACCAAAACCTAAGTTTGTCTCAAGCATTGTGACATACATTTTTTTAGGGAAGACGCTAGGTACATTTATAAATGCATCTTGAATTAGACAATGATTTGAAATAGTGATAGCACTTTTAATATTTCTAATTTTCTTTTTACCTACTGTTTTACATCCCCATAATGTTTTTTTAAGAATAAAACAAAAGAAGATGGTAAAGAAAATAACAATTTTAGAAAAAATAACAAAAAAGATATTATGATTATAAAAAGGATAATCTTCTTTTAAATGAACTTCTCTATTTTTAAAACCATTTTGATATTCTAATTTTTCATCTTCTAATTCTAAATCTTTATCATTTTGCATGCTAGAACACCTCTTATAAATCATATCATAAATTTAGTTTTAAAACTAGTAAAAATATGATAAAATAAATAAGAGTGTGATGTTTAATGTTAATTGTTTTTGGTGGTTCTTTTAATCCACCCACTAAAGCTCATTTAGAATTAGTTGAAAGAATAAAAAATATTTATCAAGAATCTAAAATCATTATCGTGCCTGTTTCAAATAAAAATTATACTTGGAAACATAATTTAGCTAGCGATATTGATCGTTTTAATATGTTAAAAATTCAATTTCCAAATATTTTAATATCTGATTATGAATTTAGACAAAAAAATTATAAAGGTACTTATGAATTATTAAAACATTTTAAAAAATATGATAATGATATCTATTTTTTAATTGGTAGTGATAATTTAGCTCAGATGCCTTTATGGCTTAATTTTGATAAATTGATTAAAGAATTTAAATTTATTGTTGTTAAAAGACCTACTGATAAAATTGATTTTAAAGAAGTAGGAGAATATAAAAAGAATTTTTATGAAGTAGAAATGGAATCTAATATATCTTCAACAAAGGTAAGAGAAGATGTTTTTAAATATAAAGATTATTTGCTAGAAGATATATTTAAATATATAATAGATAAGCATTTATATGAGGTGAAAAAATGTTAAAAAATGGTTTTATAAAAGTGGCTTGTGTGACACCTATATTAGAAGTTGGTAATCCTAGTTTTAATATTAAAGAAATAATAAGATTAGCTAATTTAGCCAAAAGTAGTATTACGGTTTTTCCTGAACTTTCAATATGTGGTTATACTTGTGGTGATTTCTTTTATCAGACAAGTTTAATAAAAGATGTATATAAGGCAATTGAAGATTTTTTAATCAATAATGAAAATAGGGGGATTGTAGTTATTGGGGCTCCACTTATTTGTGAAGGTTCTTTAATTAATTGTGCTATCGTCATTCAAAAACATCATATTTTAGGTGTAGTACCAAAAAGAACATTACCGAATAATCATGAATATTATGAAAAAAGATGGTTTAAATCTGCTAAAAGCATTATGACAAATAAAATATATATTAATGGCGCTTATTATCCGCTTGGACAAATTATGTTTCATGAATGGGAACATAATATCCATTTTGGTATTGAAATATGTGAAGATATGTGGGCTAGTATAACTCCAAGTAATAATTTAGCATTATGCGGGGCTAATATGACAATAAATTTATCAGCTTCTAATGAAGTGTTAGGTAAGGCAAGAATTAGACGTAATACAGTTTTAGAAAATTCTAGAAGAAATTGTGGAGCTTATATTTATGCTTCATCTGGGGTTAATGAGTCGACATCAGATACAGTTTATAGTGGTCATAACATTATATGTTGTTGTGGTGAATTAGTAAAAGAAACAGAAAATTTCTCAGAAGTTTCAGAAATTATCTACGCTGATATTGATATTAGTATGATTGAATTTATGCGTCGCAATCAAACAGATATGCATGATGATGAGACTAATGATTTTAAATTTATGGAAGTTGATTTTAATCTTCTTGAAAGTGAAAATTATGTTTTTGAAGAAAAAATAGATAATACACCATTTGTCCCTAAAGTGGATGCTTTAGAAGCTTTCAATAAAATTGCAAGCCTTCAAGAATATGCACTATATAAAAGATTAAAACATACTGGTGTTAAAACTTTAGTTATTGGTGTTAGTGGCGGTCTTGATTCTACGCTTGCCCTACTTGTAGCAGTTGAAGCATTTAAACATCTAAAATTAGATTTAAAAGGAATTATAGCTGTTACTATGCCTGGGCTTGCTACATCTAATAGAACAAAATCTAATGCGTTAAAAATGATGGAAAAACTAGGTCTTACAGTTTTAGAAAAACCTATTAATGACGCCGTTTTACAACATTTTAAAGATATAGGCCATGATCCTAATATAAAAGATGTAACTTATGAAAATACTCAAGCTAGAATCCGTACTTTAATTTTGATGGATTTAGCTAATATGTATAATGGTTTAGTTCTTGGAACAGGCGATATGTCAGAGCTTGCTCTTGGATGGTGTACTTACAATGGTGATCAAATGTCAATGTATGGTATTAATGCTGGCATTCCTAAAACGTTGGTTCGTTTTATGATTAAATATTATGCTTCAACAAAATTTAAAGATATTGAAGATACTTTAAATGATATCATAGACACTCCAATATCTCCTGAACTTTTAGGTAGTGAACAAAAAACAGAAGATACGATTGGTAAATATGAAATTAATGATTTTATAATGTATCGTTATTTAAATTGTGGAGATGATGAAGAAAGAATGATTTATTTAGTTGAAGAAGCTTTCAATATTAATAAAGAGGAATCTTTAAAATATGTTAATAATTTCTTCTTTAGATTCTTTTCTCAACAATTTAAAAGACAGGCTATTCCAGATGGCCCAAAGATTTTAAACGTTTCTTTAAATCCTCGTGGTGATTATAGGATGCCTAGTGACATTAAGAGGTGGTAATATGGCTCAAAAAGTAATTTTAGGTTTATCTGGTGGTGTTGATAGTAGTGTTGCGGCTATAAAATTATTACAACAAGGTTATGATGTTGAAGCAATGTTTATGCGCAATTGGGATAGTGCTACTAACAATGATATTTTAGGTAATCCTGATTTATTAGATGATGTATGCCCACAAGAACGCGATTATAATGATGCTTTAGCCGTAGCTAATAAATTAGGAATTAAATTACATAGAATTGATTTTATTGCTGAATATTGGGATTATGTTTTCACTTATTTTATTGATGAATATAATAAAGGTCGAACGCCAAACCCAGATATCATGTGTAACAAATATATTAAATTTAATACATTTTTAAAGGAAGCTAAACGTCTTGGGGCGAATTATATTGCGATGGGTCACTACGCTAGAGTTAAACACTTTGCTGACCATTCAATTTTACTTCGTGGGGTTGATGATAATAAAGATCAAACATATTTCTTATGTATGATTAGTCAAGAACAATTAAGAAATAGTTTATTTCCAATTGGTGATATGTTAAAAAAAGAAGTAAGAGAGATAGCTTTAAAATATGATTTAGCTACAGCTAAAAAGAAAGATTCAACCGGTATATGTTTTATTGGTGAACGCAATTTTAAAGAATTTTTAAAAAATTATTTACCAGCAAAACCTGGTAATATGGTTACAATCGATGGTAAGATTGTAGCGCGTCATGATGGTTTGATGTATTATACAATTGGGCAAAGAAAGGGACTTGGAATTGGTGGAAACCATGATTTTGAGAATTCTCCTTGGTTTGTTATAGGTAAAGATTTAGCTAAAAATGAACTTATAATAGGTCAAGGTGAGGATAATAAATATCTATATTCTAATCACTTATTTGCAAGTTCATGTAATTGGATTTACAACAAACCAGAAGAAAATAAACCATATACAGCTAAATTTAGATATCGTCAAAAAGATATACCTGTTAAAATTAAATATCATGGTGATAATATTGAAATAATATATGATAAACTAGCAAAAGCAGTCACCCCAGGTCAAGCTGCCGTTATTTATGATGGAGAAATATGCCTTGGTGGCGCGATAATTGATGAAGTTTATATGAATGAGGAGAAGAGAAGGTACTAATGGAATTAAAGGGCACATATATTCAAACTATTTTTAAAGCGAATGATTCTAGTTTTAGAGTAATACTTATTAAAGTTAATAAAAAGACCTATACTATAAGTGGAAATTTTCCTAATTTAGAAGAAGGATTAAATTATAAATTTATTGGTGATTTTGTAGAACATATTAAATATGGTAAACAATTTAAAGCTACAAATTATCAAAAAGATGAAGATAGCACAAATGGTCTTATTAATTATTTAGCTAGTGATAAGTTTTATGGAATTGGGAAAAAACTAGCTACAAACATCGTTAAAACGCTTGGAAATGATGCCCTTAAGAAAATTAGTGAAGATAAAACTAATCTAGATAAAGTTAAAGGTTTAACAGAAGCTAAAAAGACTTTACTTTATGAAACTATTAAAAATATAAATGAAATTGATGATATTTACATTGCCCTTTATAACCTTGGTCTAACTAATAAGATGGCTACTAAACTTTATGATGAATATGGAATTAATACTTTAGCTATAATTAAAAATAATCCTTATTGTCTAATTTATGATGTTGAAGGATTTGGATTTAAAAAGGCTGATAATTTAGCGCTTAATTTAGGTATAGAAAAAGATAATCCTAATCGAATAAAGGAAGCTATTTTATATTGTTTAGATGAACTTTGTTATAAAGATGGCAATGTTTTTATATATATTAATGATTTATTAAAAGAAGTTAATAATTATTTAGAATTAAATGTTGATTTAATTAATAAATCTTTATCTAATTTAATAGAAAATAATAGAATAAAAAATATTAATGATAATATTTATCCTAATAATTTATATAATGCTGAATTTAATTGTGCTAATTCATTAAATAGATTATTAAAATATCCTAGTAAAAAATATGATGATAAACTTATTGACAATATATTAAAGGATATTGAACATAAAGAAAATATTAAATATACTAATATGCAAAAAACAGCCTTACAACAAGTTTTAAACGATAAAGTGGCTATTATTACAGGTGGACCTGGAACCGGCAAAACCACGATTGTAAAGGGAATAATTAAATTATATTCAAAATTAAATAAAATAAAAGAAAATCCAGATATTTTATTGCTAGCCCCAACCGGTAGAGCTGCGAAAAGATTAAAAGAAAGTTGTAATTTAGAAGCTTATACAATTCATCGTGGTCTTGGTTATGATTATAATGGCCAATTTACATATAATAGTGATAATTTTTTACCATATAGTTTAATTATAGTTGATGAAAGTAGTATGATTGATATTGAACTTGCAAATAAACTTTTAAGCGCGATAAATCCTAAATCATCATTGATCTTTATTGGTGATGAAAATCAGTTACCAAGTGTAGGACCAGGAGAATTTTTACATGATTTAATCGCTAGTGACTTATTTAAAACATATAGATTAAATGAAATAATGCGTCAAGCTAATAACAGTAATATTATTAAATTAGCTAATATGGTTTTAAAACAAAATATTGATGATTCTATATTTAAAGCTCATGATGAAGTGTTTTTTTATAATGCTTTTCCTAATAATTTTAAAACTTTATTAAGAAGATTATTAGATAATTATCTTGATAAAGGTAATGATTTAAAAAATATTCAAATATTAATACCTTTATATTCAGGTATTTGTGGAATAGATGAAATTAATAAATTTATTCAAGATAATTATAATTTAAATAAGTCTATTTGTTTAAAAACTAAAGAAAAAATCTATTATGTAGGAGATAAAGTTCTTCAACTTCAAAATAATCCTGAAAAAGGAATAATGAATGGTGATATAGGTTACATAATAGATATATTTGATGATACTTTAGGTATTGATTTTAATGGAAAAATTGTCCGTATAACTAGAGCTGATTTAGAAAATTTAACTTTAGCTTATGCGATAAGTGTTCATAAATCACAAGGTTCAGAATATGAAAATGTCATTTTCCCTATTTTTAATAGTTATTCAATTATGTTAAAAAAGAAACTTATATATACAGCTATAACAAGAGCGAAAAAAAAGCTTATTTTAGTTGGTGATTTAGAAACATTAAAAAATAAAATTAAATATAAAGAAAAATTAAGAAATTCAAGTTTAATTAATTTTTTAGCTAAAAAAGAATTAACTCCTTATGATTTTTTATAATTTTCTAAATATTTAAAAAACTTATCAAGCGAAAGATTTAAAACTTTATGTAAGATATATAATTGATGTAAGGTAGGCTCTTGCCTACCATTTTCTATCTTAGAAATAGCACTTTGATCAACTTGTAAATAATTAGCTAATGTTTGTTGTTTCATTTGTAATTTCTCCCTTTTTCGCTTAATTATTTTCCCTAATAAGATATCTTCCACATTTCTTCCTCCAAAATTTAAAAAAAGATTTTAAAAATCAGTCATTTTGTAGTATAATACAAAATGTTTATGACATAGAAAGGAGAATAATTAACTTAAGTTAATTATATGATAGAATATGAAACATCTAAGTTCACAACAAATAAGACAAATGTGGTTAGATTTCTTTAAAAGTAAGGGACATAATGTTGAACCTTCAGCATCATTAATTCCAGATAATGATCCAACTTTATTATGGATTAATGCAGGTGTTACGCCACTTAAAAAATATTTTGATGGGACTATGGTACCATTAAATCCGCGAATCACTAATGCTCAAAAATGTATTAGAACTAACGATATTGAAAATGTTGGTAAAACAGCACGTCATCATACATTCTTTGAAATGCTTGGTAACTTTTCAATTGGTGATTATTTTAAAGAAGAAGCTATTAGTTTTGCTTCTGAATTGTTATTTGATCAAAAATGGTTTGGTTTTTCAAAAGATAAATTATATATAACTTATTATACAGCTGACACAAAAACTAAAGAATTATGGGAAAAACATGGAATTGATCCTAGCCATTTAATTCCTTTAGAAGATAATTTTTGGGAAATTGGTGAAGGTCCTTGTGGCCCTGATACAGAAATGTTTTATGACCGTGGCCCTAAATATGATAAACGTGGTAAAGAATTAATCGAAAATGATATTGAAAATGATCGTTTTATTGAAATTTGGAATATAGTTTTCTCACAATATAATGCTAAAACAGGCGTAAAAAGAGAAAATTATAAAGAATTACCTAGTAAAAATATTGATACTGGTTGTGGTCTTGAAAGACTATGTTGTGTTATGCAAGAAGTTGATACTAATTATGATACAGACTTATTTAAACCGATCATTGAAAAGACAGAAGAAATATGTGGCATTAAATATGAAGGACAAATGGCTTTTAAAGTTATAGCGGACCACGTTAGAACTGTAAGCTTCGCGATTGCTGATGGGGCTACATTATCTAATGAAGGTCGTGGTTATGTTTTAAGAAGAGTTTTAAGAAGAGCTATGAAATATGCTAAACAACTTGGCATTAACCATCCATTTATGGCCTCATTAGTTGACGTAGTAATTGCTATAATGGGTGATTTCTACCCTCATTTAATAACTAAAGCTGATATTATTAAACAAATTATCACTAATGAAGAAAAGAAATTTTTAGAGACTTTAACTATTGGTGAAAAGAAATTAAATGAATTATTAAAAGAAGGTCAAAATGTTAGTGGTATCGATGCCTTCACTTTATATGATACATATGGTTTTCCTCTTGAACTTACTAAAGAATATGCTAGTGAAAAAGGTTTAAGTGTTGATGAAGATGGCTTTATCTTAGAAATGAATAAGCAAAAAGAAAGAGCTAGAGCTAGTCGTAAAGATGTTGAATCTATGAAGAGTCAAAATGAAGAATTCTTGCATTTTAAAGCTGAATCAAAATTTATTGGTTATGATACATTATCTTGCAATACTAAAGTGATTAAAGTCTTTAAAGAAGGTGTAGTTTTAAATGAAACGCCATTTTATGCTACAAGTGGTGGTCAAGTTTGTGACAAAGGTGTAATTAATGGAATCAATGTCTTAGATGTTATTAAATTACCAAACGGTCAACATCTACATGTATTAGAAGAAAATAATTTAAAAGAAGGGGAAGAAGTTTTAGCTTTAGTTGATGAAGAATATCGTAGAGCTATAACTAAAAATCATTCTGCAGCCCATTTATTACAAAAAGCTTTACAAGTTGTATTATCTAATGATACACACCAACAAGGTCAACTTGTAACAGATAAATTTGTTCGTTTTGATTTCAATAATTATAATGCATTAAAAGACGAAGAAATCTTAAAAATAGAAGAATTAGTCAATAAAGAAATAAAAGAAGCACATAATGTCAATATTAGTTATATGAATATTGATGAAGCTAAAAAATTAGGAGCGATGGCTTTATTTAGTGAAAAATATGGTAATGTAGTAAGAGTTGTTAATATGGATAATTATTCAATTGAATTATGTGGTGGTTGTCATGTTAAAAACACTGATGAGATTGAAGAATTTATGATTTCAAGCTATGAATCTATTGGCTCTGGTATTTTTAGAATTACAGCTGTAACTAGCAATAATGCTTTAGAGTTATTAAAAGAAAGTCAAAATAATGTATATCAAAATATTTATTCATTAGAACAAAAAGCTAAAAAAGAATTACAAGCAAATCTAAATTTAAATATTACAAATAATGTTAAATTTAAAGAACCTAAATCTAAAGGTTATAAGTTCATCTTAGATTTAAGAGAAGAAAAAGCTCGTTTACAAAATGAATTACATAATTTAGAAATAGCTATTAGTGAAGGTTTAAGAAAAGAAGCTTTTAATAATTTAGAACAATATAAAGATTTAATAAAGGATAATAAATTAGTTACAGAAATAAAAATAGAAAAGAATTTATTAAAAGATGTAGCTAAAACTTTAATGAATAATTATAATTTAGATGTTTGTTTCTTAGCTTATAATGATAATTTAAGCATAACATTTGTTTGTGCATGTAAAAATAGTTATAATGCAGTTGAACTTGTTAGATTAGCAACATCTATTTGTGGCGGCGGCGGTGGTGGTAAACCTGATCTTGCTCAAGCCGGTGGTAAAGATATATCTAAATTTAATTTAGCCCTAGAAGAAGTTAAGAAAAAATTATGCGTATAATTGGTTTAGATTTAGGTGAAAAAAGTTTAGGGGTAGCGATATCAGATGAATTACAAATTATCGCTAGTCCTCTAACAACTTTCTATTTTAAAAATAATGATTATAATAAAGCTTTAAATTTCATTATTGAATTATGTAAAAAAGAAAATGTTAAAGAAGTAGTTTTAGGTTTACCTAAACATATGAATGGTGATTTAGGAATAAGAGCTAATATTAGTTTTGAATTTAAGAAGTTACTTGAAGAAAATAGTGATTTAAAAGTTATATTAAAAGATGAAAGATTAACAACTTCTTATGCTAATAAATTGATGTTAGAAGCTGATTTAAGTCGCAAAAAAAGAAAAGCTTTAAAAGATGAGCTTGCGGCACAAGTTATATTACAAGATTATTTAGATTGGAGAAAGTAAAATGAGTAACGAATATATGACTATAACAACAAATGATGGCGAAGTAAAATGTCGCATAATCTTCACTTTTTTTAGTGAAGAATTTAATCACAATTATGTAGTTTTTGAATATGGTGATACAAAAGAATTAAGTGCTATGATCTTTACTGAAAAAGATGGTAATAGCGGCAATCTAATGCCTATTGAAGATGATTCTGAATGGGAAATGGTTGAAGATGCAGTAAATGATTATTTTAATAAACATCATCACCATCATGAAGGTTGTCATTGTGAAGATTGTGAATCAGGTTGTGGTTGTGGCGATGATTCAGCTTGTGGTGGTCATTGCGACTGCGACCATGATTGCGATTGTGACAAACATGAATAATATTGAAGCATTAAAAGAATATGCTATAGAAAACCAGGTTCCGATCATTAAAGATGCTGGTCTTTCTTTTTTATTAGAACAAATTAAAACATATAACATCAAAGAAGTTTTAGAAATAGGGACGGCTATTGCTTATTCAGCTATAAATATGGCTTTAGTAGGTCCTAATATAACTACAATTGAACGTGATCAAAAAATGTATAATGAAGCGATTAAAAACATTTCTGATTTTAATTTGGAAAATAAAATTAAAGTTATCTATCAAGATGCTTTAGAAACATTTCCTTTAATAAAAGATAAAACATTTGATTTATTATTTATAGATGCTGCTAAAGCTCAATATCAAAAATTCTTTAATTTATATACACCTTTATTAAAAAAAGGTGGTATTGTGATATGTGACAATTTATTATTTCATGATTTAGTAAATAAAGAAGATTTAAGTGATTTATCACGTTCATTAAGATCATTAATTAAAAAAATAAGATTATTTAAAGAAGATTTAGCTAATAATATAAACTTTGATACAACATTTTATGATATTGGTGATGGTTTAAGCTTATCAATTAAAAAATAGAATTATTGCTCTCATATGAGAGCATTTTTTTAAAAAAACGTTTGCATAATGACTAAATATATCGTATAATGACATAAAGGAGATGTGATTATGGATATTGAAAAAAGAAAAGAAGTTATTGAAATGATTAAACAATTATCTTATTTTTTTGATAAATCTAAAGATAGACTTTGTGCTCCTTATGGTTTATCAAGTATTCAATCAAAGATAATTATTGATGTTTTTCATAATGAAGGTTCTCGGATAACTGATATTTGTAAAAGATTAAATAAAGAAACTAATACAATTTCCCCTTTAATTAATCGTTTAATCAATCATGGTTATTTAAATAAAGTAGTTAATAAAAAAGATAAACGAGTTTTTTATGTTTATTTAACCGATAAATCAAGAAATATTATGCAAAATTTAACTAATGATGTTGAAAAGACAACTTGGCCTTTATTTGATAAAGTTAGCGAAGAAAATTTAGATAAAATTTATGATTCATTAAAAATTTTAATGGAAGTTACAAAGGAGAATTAAAATGCGTTATTTAATTGCTTCTGATATACATGGTTCTTATCTAGATTGTTTATTTATTGTAAATAAATTTAATGAAGGTAAATTTGATAAATTAATATTACTTGGTGATATTTTATATCATGGACCTAGAAATGATTTACCAAATGATTATAATCCTAAAGGTGTTATTAGTTTATTAAATCCTTTAGCTGATAATATAATTGCCATTAAAGGAAATTGTGAAGCATATGTTGATCAAATGGTTTTAAAATTTAAAATATTAGAAAATAGATTTCTAGATATAAATAATAAAACTTACTTCTTATGTCATGGACATAAATTACAATTCAATCAATCTGATATTAATATTAAAGCCACTATTATTTATGGTCATTATCATATTCCAAGTATTAAAGAATATAATGGCAATAAATATATTAATGTAGGAAGTATTGCCCTACCTAAAGAAAATAATCCTAAAACATATGCTATATTAGATGATGACAAATTAGAAATTTTGACTAAAGAAGATAAAATCATTTTTAAAATTTAAAAAAATAAGACTTTTTGTCTATATATTATATGAGTGAGGTATATAGAATGAAAAAAGTCTTTTTTATTATAATAACATTATTAATAATTCTATTATTTTTTTTAAATTTTAAACCTAACAAAAAAATAGTAACATCAGAACAAATTACATATATAACAATAACTTGTAGTGGTAATATTTCTCATCCTGGGACTTTTAAGGTGCCATCTGATATTAGTGAGGAAGAAGTTTTAAATTTAGTCGGTATAAAAAATGATACAATTTGGAAAAAAATTGAAATATATGATGGGGCTAATTTATATTTTGATTATGTTGATGAAAATCCTATAATTATCGCTACTGCAACTTATGAACAATTAGATAGTTTACCTTTAATCGGAGAAGCTAAAGCTAATAAAATATTAGAATATCTTAAAACTAATGGTAGTTTTAAAGATTGGAATGATTTCTTTTCTTTAGTTGGCATTAAAAATGAAGATAGTCAATTTGAAATTAAAAAGCGAGCTTTACTCCGATAAAATTCATTATATAATAATAGCTATTATTTTATTAGCTATTAGTTTATATATATATTTTATTATCTTTATTTTAATTATTTATTTAATTTTTATATTTAAAAGAAAATTATTAAATAAAGGATTAATCATCTTTTTATTTATTTTTGTAATTTATTTTCTTTTAAATTATTATTTATTAAATATATCAGCACTAACTATTAGAGGTAATGTTTTAATAAATGAAGTCAAAGAAAATTATTTTACTTTTTATTATAAAGGTAGTTTATATATGTCTTATACTAAAATAGATTTAAAACCAGGAGATATAATAAATATAGTAGCCTTAAAACAAGAATTTTTAAGTCCTTCTTATTTAGGTGATTTTAATACATTAACTTTTTTAAAAGGTAAAAATATTAAAAATATATATGATATAGAAGAATATAATTATCTAAATTATTTAATTACTTTTAAAAGGTTACGTTATTTAATAGAAGAATTTTATAAAGATAAAATAAGTAGTGAATATTATGAATTGTTTTGTTGTTTAACTTTAGGTGATAATATTATTTTAGATAGTAGTAGTTATGCTAAATTAAATATTTTACATGTTTTAGCTTTAAGTGGTTTTCATTTAATATTAATTTATAATTTTTTATTTAAATTATTTTTTAAAATAACAAAAAGATATAATTTTAGTATTAATTTAGTTCTAATTTTATTATTATTTTATACATTATTATGTGGAGGGACACCATCATTATTTAGAGCTTTAATCTTTTTAATATTACAAAAAATGAATAAAAGATATGATTTGTTATTTACTAAATTAGATTTATATAGTTTAACATTTTTAATATTATTAATTAAGCCATTAACTATTTATAATATTGGTTTTATATTTAGTCAATTAGCTAGTTTTATAATATTATATTTAAATGATTTTAATAAAAGTAAAAATAAATTTATAAAAGAAATAAAAAATGGTTTTATCTTTCTATTAGTATCATTACCGTTTACTTCTAATTTAACTAATAATTTATCAATATTTAGTTTAGTTAGTTTTTTATTTGCAAATATTATTACTACAATCTTTATACCTATTTGCTTTATATTTTTAATTATCCCTAATTTAAGCTATTTTTTAGAATTTTTAATAATTGGTTTTAATAATCAAATATCTACTTTTAGTTCAGTTTTTTTAATTAAATTTCCTTATATGAATAATTATTTTAAAATAATATATTATTCTATTTTAATATTATTATTTATTAATATAAGTAAAGGTAAAAAAACATTTAAAATAAATATTATCTTAATTTTATTTTATTTAATATATTTACCTAGTGGTTATTATAGTATTAATGAGGTAACTTTTTTAGATTGTGGACAAGGAGATAGTACATTTATTAAAGCTAAAGATAAATGTTATTTAATAGATTGTTATAATAGTTATGATTATTTAGTTAAAAGAGGAATATATAAATTAGATGCTATATTTATAAGTCATAGTGATAGTGACCATTTAGGTGATTTAGAAGAAATAATAGAAAATATAGATGTTAAAATAGTTTATTATAGTGTTAATGATATTAAAACAAAAGAAATATTAGTTGGGAAAAATGTTATGCATAAAGCTATTAAATATCAAGATGTTATTAATTTAGGTGGTAGTGAGATTAAAGTTTTATCAAAATATAAATATGATAATACTAATGATAATTCATTAATATTACAAATTGAATTAGCTAATTTAAGTTATTTATTTGTTGGTGATATCACAAGTGTAGCTGAATTAAATATATTAGATAATTTAGAAGAAATAGATGTATTAAAAGTTGCCCATCATGGTAGTGATACTTCATCAAGCTTAGAATTTCTAGCAAAAACAAAACCAAAATACGCTATAATATCAGCAGGTTTTTTAAATAAATATGGATTTCCAAATGAAAATGTTGTTAATAATTTAGAGAAATATGCTAAAGTATATTTGACATATGAATGTGGTAATATCAGTTTTAAAAATGAAGTAGTAAAGACTTATAAAAATGTGGTATAATTGGCTTGGTGGTATAAATGGATGCTAGAAATTTTATAATATATGGAATAGATGATAGTTTATGTGAAGATAAAATAAAAGAAATTGTTGGTAATTTTGCTAGTGATACAGAAATTTTAAATAGAAGTATTAAAGATGATGGCATAAGTCAAATATTAGGGGAATTAAATACACCTAATTTTTTATCTAGTAATAAAGCGATCATTATAACAGATGGTGAAAATATCTTTAAGTTAGCTGATGATTATTATAAACATTTTTTAAATTATTTAGCTAATCCAGCCTCTTTTAGTGTTTTAATTATATTATTTAAAGATATTAAGATGGCTAATTTTAATGATTTAAAAAGCTTAGCAGTTTATTATGATTTAACTAATATAAAAATTAGTAATGATGTTTATTTAAAAGAATTTTTTATCAAAAATAATTATAAAATAAGTGATGTTGCCTTATCTTTAATTTTAGATTATGGTGATGATTTAACTAAATTAAAGAATATAGCCTTAGAATTAATGTGTTATAAAATAGATACATTAGAAATAGTAGAATCAGATATCAGAGATTTATTAGATTCACCACTTGAAAATAATGTTTATGAACTTTGTAATGCAGTAATTAAAAGAGATAGTTTAAAAGCTTATTTAATATATAATGATTTAACTAAATCTAATATGTCTATTACTTATTTACTTGGATTAATTATAAATAAAATGCAAGAAATATATAATAATGCAGCATTAGTAAATGCTGGTTATAGTCAAAATGATTTAGCAGAATTATAT
Source organism: uncultured Acholeplasmatales bacterium (assembly GCA_944324795.1). Taxonomy (GTDB): domain Bacteria; phylum Bacillota_I; class Bacilli_A; order Acholeplasmatales; family Anaeroplasmataceae; genus CALUXS01. Next base: position 45,575 of record CALUXR010000004.1, on the reverse strand, counting down.
TCTGTTAAGCTTGGTAGAGCATATTATATGTTGCAAGATGCAAAAAATAATAGTATAAGAAGTTTAAAAAGAACTTTAAATAAATTATATAGTTTAGAATATGGTATAAAAAAAGGCACCTTAAAAGATAAGGTGGCCTTTAGTAGTTATTTACTTAGTTTATAAGAATAAATAAAAAAAGACCTTGAAGTCTTTTTTTATTTTAAACTATTAACAGCTTCTGCTAATTTAGCTTTATTTCTAGCTACATAGTTTTTATGAACAATATGTTTTGCTTGAGCTTTATCTAATGCTTTATAAGCTAAACTTAAACTTGCATTAGCTTTTTCACTATCTTTAGCTTCTACAGCAGCATAAACATCTTTTAATGCAGTTTTTAATTTAGATTTGAAAGATGTATTAGCTAATCTACTTTTTTCATTAGTTTTAATTCTTTTAATTTGTTGTTTAATATTTGCCATGGTTTCACCTCCACTTATAAACGCCTATTAATTATAACAAAAAGAACTTTTACATGCAATAAAATAATAAAAAAGATGTAAAAATTATTTCTTTGTGCTATAATAACTCGGAGGTTTGATATTATGACATTGCCAAATAAATTAACAATTCTAAGAATTTTAGTAATTCCTGTAATGATTATTTTATATTTTATACCTTATTTAAAAGAAAATTATATTTTTTTAGAAGTAAGTTATTTATATTTTATTGAAGTAATATTGTTTGCTTTAGCGAGCATAACAGATTTTTTAGATGGCCATATTGCTCGATCTAGAAATTTAATCACGACATTTGGGAAGTTTGCTGACCCATTAGCAGATAAAATGCTAACATTTACCGCACTAGCAATCTTTTTAGCTGATAATTTATTTGTTGGTTTCTTAGCTATTTTTGTTATCATTTTAATAAGAGAATTTATGGTTTCAGGAATTAGGATGGTTATGGCTGATAAACAAGTAGTAATTGCAGCTGCTAAAATGGGTAAATATAAGACGGCTTGTACAATGGTTGCGATAATTGTTTTATTTTTAAGTGGCTTACATGAAGTTGTTTTATATATTGGTATTGCTTTAATGATTTTAGCATGTTTATTAACAATTATATCTGGAATTGAATATTTTTATAAAAACAGAAAAGAAATTTTAGAATCTATATAAAAAAATTTGATTTTTTGTCTATATATTATAGTGAGGTGAAAATAATGGCTGAAAGTAAAGAACAAGCTTTAGAACAAGCTTTAAAATCAATTGAAAAAGATTTTGGTAAAGGATCAGTTATGCGTCTTGGTGATAAGGTAAAAGATAAATATGATGTTATACCTACAGGCTCATACGCTCTTGATAAAGCATTAGGAGTAGGAGGATACCCTAGAGGAAGAATTATTGAAATTTATGGTCCGGAATCAAGTGGTAAGACAACTTTTGCATTACACGCGATCGCAAGTGTCCAAAAACAAGGAGGCTACGCCGCTTTTATTGATGCTGAAAATGCACTTGACCCTATTTATGCTAAAGCATTAGGTGTTGATATTGATAACTTATTATTATCACAGCCAAATTCAGGTGAACAAGCATTAGAAATTGCAGAAGCATTAATTAAATCTGGTAGTGTCGATTTAATAGTTGTCGATAGTGTAGCCGCATTAGTACCAGAAGCTGAATTAAATGGCGATATGGGCGATAGTCATGTTGGTTTGCATGCAAGACTTATGAGTCAAGCTATGAGGATGTTAAGTGGAATTATTGCTAAAACTAATTGTGTAGCAATCTTCATTAATCAAATAAGAGAAAAAGTAGGGGTAATGTTTGGTAATCCTGAAACAACAACAGGAGGTAGAGCCTTAAAATTCTATTCTTCAATTCGTTTAGATATTAGACGTTCTGAACAAATTAAAGATGGAACAAATATCATAGGTAATAAAACTGTTGTAAAAGTTGTAAAAAATAAAGTAGCTCCACCATTTAAACAAGCAGAAGTAGATATAATTTATGGTGAAGGCATTTCTCACTTATCTGAAGTTGTAGATCTTGGTGTTAGCTATGATATAATTAAAAAAGCCGGGGCTTGGTTTAGTTATAATGATACTAAGATTGGTCAAGGTAAAGAAGCAGCTAAACGTTATTTATCTGAAAATAGTGAAGTATTACAAGAAATAGAAGAAAAACTTAAAGAAGCAATGAATATAAATAATTAAAGCACTAGATGACTAGTGCTTTTTTAAATAACAGCATAACAAAAAGAAAAAACATTAATTAATAAATATTTTTTAAAATGATAATAAGATTTAAAATATATAGAAGATTACTCTGATTTATACTATAATATAACTAAGCTATTAGCTAAAAATATAAAAGAAAATAAATAAGTCGGAGGAATAAATATGTATTGTAAAAATTGTGGAAAAGAAATAGAAGAAGGAACTCAATATTGTCCTTATTGTGGTATTAGTCAAAATGAAATAAATAATATTAGTAATAAAGAATCAAATATATGGGGAGTTTTGTCGTTAATATTTGGCATATTAGGCGGTTTATTAGGTTTGGTTTTTGGTATTGTAGGTCTTTGTACATATAAAGAAAAACAAAACAGATTGATGTGTAAAGTAGGTATTGGCATATTTATAGGTTGGATTGTGCTTTTTACTTTTATATCAATTATATCAATTATATTATTTGCATAGGAGTGTGATGAAAATGGCTCTTTTTTCCAGTGATGGTACCAAGTCAAGTGGATGGGGACCTTGGTTAGTTCAAAATATATTTGGAGTAGGGCAGGAAGCTAATTCATATAATATAGGTAATTGGTTTAGAAACAACTATGAAACAAGTAATGCGTATATAGATTCCCTATCTAATGCAGATTTAGGAGCTCTGATAGACCAATTTTATATTGAAGATCCAAATTGGTACGGAGAAATTCTTGGAAAACAATATGTTTTAGATTATGATTCAATAAATAAATATCTATCACAGCTTCAAAACTATGATAAGATATTAGGTGAAATGCCAACTGCCCCTGATTATGAAGCTATTCAAAAAGGAGCATATAATGCTATCAATTCAGAAAATGAAAAATTATTAGGTATGTTAGAACAAAATCTTGCTAGACAATAAAATTTGCATCAATTGGGCTTAACTATATTAATTACATAATAAATATAAATAATGGCTTGATAAAAAGAAAAAAGGGGTTAACCCTTTTTTAATTATATCCACCTGTAAGAACTTGATAACTTCCATATGGATAAGAAATGATATCATTATATTTAGTAGTAACACCATTGTTTTTAACAGAATATGTAAGTAAAACATATAATGTAGGTTTTGGATTTGGAAGCAAGAAGTTATTGTTGTTAAAGATATCAAGACCATTAATAGTAAATGTTCTTTCAGTTCCTTTTTTAGAATCTAGAGTTGAACTTGAACTACTTTTAAAAGCATCTTGACTATACCAATTGCTTGTTAAAGCTATCTTTACAACAACATCATTATCGACGATATCTCCAGCTATTTTTTCATCTGATACACTGATTTCATAAGTTGCTTTATAATCATTAGTTATATCATAGTTTTGACAAACTACATCTAATTTATAATCACCTAATTGACTATAACTTAATTCTCTAACATTTTCTGTTACAGCGAATTTGCTAACAACATCGATTTTTGTGTTGAAGTACATAACTAAATAATAAATAGGTATACAAATTATAAATATACTAATAAATATAATTAAAAATATAAATTTACGGGGAATTTTCTTCATAAGAAACCTCTTTTCTAAAAATCTAATTTAATTATAATGATTTTCTTTTATTTTGCAAGTTTTTTGTTATTTTAATCGCTTTGCTTTTATTGACTAAAGTAGTTAATTTTAGTATAATCTAAATAAACTATGTGTGAAAAATAATTAATTATTTTTAAATTAATTTTATAAAATAGCATAGAGAAATAGGAGAATAAATATGATACTAGAAAGTAATGTTACAGTCTTAGTTTTAAGCATTTTCCTAGGCATTTTATTCATCTTAGCTTCACTGGGTTTACTTTATTATATTAAAGTTAAAAAAAGCCATCAAAATATAGCTTTATCAACGGAAAAAGCCGAAAAAATTGTTGAAGAAGCTAAATTAATGGCTGAAAAAGAGAAAAAGAGATCTATTAATGAAGGTAAAATTGAAATTAATAGTTATCGCGAACAAGTTGAAAGTGAGTTACGTGATCGTAAGAAACAAATTTCTGAACAAGAAAATAAACTTGATGTTAGAGAAGATTCCTTAGATAGACGTAGTACTAATTTAGATCGTAGAGAAGAAATTTTAAATGAAAAAGAAACTAAATTAGATACAAGAAAAGAAGAATTGGATGCTCAAATTAATAAAGTAAATGATACACTTAAAGCTCAAGAAGAAAAGCTTGAAGAAATAGCTGAGATGTCTAGAGAAGAAGCGGCTAAGATTATTATGGATGATGTTAAAGAACGTATGCGTCAAGAAATTGCCGAATACATTAAAGATGAAGAAGAGAAAGCAAAATTAGAAGTTAAAAATAAAGCTAAAAATATTTTGGCGCTAGCTATTCAAAAATATTCAAGCGAAACAGCTAGTGAAACTACAATAAGTACTGTTTCTTTACCGGTTGAAGAAATGAAAGGGAGAATCATTGGTAGAGAAGGGAGAAATATTAGAACAATTGAATCTCTTACTGGTGTTGATTTAATTATTGATGATACACCAGAGGCAGTAGTTTTAAGTAGTTTTGATCCTGTTAGAAGAGAAGTTGCTAAAAAAGCTTTAGAAATCTTAGTTGGTGATGGTAGAATTCATCCGGCTCGTATCGAAGAAGTTGTTGAACGTTGTCGTAATGAAGTTGAAATGGATATTAGAGAAAAAGGTGAAGAAGCCGTATTTGAAACAGGAATCGGTAAAATTCATCCTGATTTAGTTCGTTTATTAGGTAGATTAAATTATCGTACTAGTTATGGTCAAAATGTTTTAAAACATAGTATAGAAACAGCTATGCTTGCTGGTAAATTAGCTAGTGAAATTGGTGAAAATGAAATTCTTGCTAGAAGAGCTGGCCTATTACATGATATTGGTAAAGCAGTTGACCATGAAGTTGAAGGTTCACATGTTGAAATTGGGGTAGAATTAGCTACTAAATATCATGAACCTAAAGAAGTAATAGATGCAATCGCATCTCACCATGAAGATGTAGCTCCTAAAACTGTTATTGCTGTTTTAGTTGCGGCAGCGGATGCTTTAAGTAGTGCTCGCCCTGGTGCTAGATCTGATAGTGTTGAAAATTATGCAAAACGACTTGAAAGTTTAGAACAAATCTCTAATTCAGTTAAAGGCGTACAATCTTCATATGCTATTCAAGCTGGTAGAGAAGTTAGAGTTATTGTGAATCCTGAAGATATTGATGATTTATCAACTATTACTATCGCAAGACAAATTAAAGAAGAAATAGAAAATAAATTATCATATCCAGGTACAATTAAAGTAACAGTTATTAGAGAAACAAGAGCTGTTGCGGTTGCTAAATAAAGAGTGTGAGATTTTCTCACACTTTTTCTAGTAAAAGAGGTTAATGATGAAAATTTTATATTTAGGTGATATTGTTGGTGATGATGCTTTAAAAGTTATTGCTTCTAATATCGATGAAATTAAAAAACGTTTAAAAGTAAATTTAGTATTTGCTAATGCAGAAAATGTATGTGGCGGTAAGGGATTAAATAAAGAAGAATATTTAACAATAATGAAATCTAAAATAAGTGTTGTTACGATGGGTAATCATACCTTTTCTAAAAAAGAAATTTATTCTTTTATTGAAGATAGTAATATTGTAAGACCAGCTAATTTATACAATGCTCCTGGAAAAGGATATTTATCACTAAATTATAATGGTAAAATTATCACAATTATTTCTTTATTAGGAAGAGTATTTACAAATAGTTTAGTTGATTGTCCATTTCAAACTTTAAATAAAATATTAGATAATGTTAAAAGTGATTATTATATTGTTGATTTTCATGCTGAAGCTACATCAGAAAAATTAGCTTTAGTTTATGCTTTTAAAGATAGAGTTAATGCTATATTAGGTACACATACTCATGTTCAAACTGCAGATGAACAAAAGATAGGTAAAACTTTATATATAACCGATTTAGGGATGTGTGGTCCTAAAAATAGTATTATTGGCGATGATATTAATAGTATTATTAGTCGTTTTACATCTGGTATTTATATTCCTAGTAAAGTGGCTAGCGGTGATATTATGTTAAATGGAGTTGTCCTAGATTTATTAAATAATAAAATAGAAAGATATATGGAGGTTTTTCATGGCTAAGATTAAATTATCAATGCCTAATTTAGGCGATGCAAGAATGCGTAAACAAAAAAATACAATGACTTATACATATAGATTAGATGATACTTATAAGAATGAAGGTCACGGTAAAACATATTATATATATACTTATGGATGTCAAGGTAATGAAGCTGATAGTGAAGTTATTTCAGGTATTTTAGAGGACTTAGGTTATACTTTAGCTATTAGTGGTGAAGATAGTGATTTAGTCATTTTAAATACATGTGCGATAAGAGAAAATGCTGAAAATAGAATTTGGGGCGTTTTAGGTAATTTAAAAGGAATTAAAGCTAAAAGACCTAATATGTTAATTGGTATTTGTGGTTGTATGCCGCAAGAAGAAAATGCTACTAATAAATTAATTACATCATATCCTTTTGTTGATTTAATTTTTGGCACTCATAATATTTATGATTTACCTAAATTATTACATGAAGCATATAGTAAAGAATCTAAAGTTATTGAAGTTATTTCTACTGAAGGCGACATTTATGAAGGAGCTCCTAAGCATCGGGCATTGAATCATAAAGCTTGGGTTAATATAATGTTTGGTTGTGATGAATTTTGTACATATTGTATCGTTCCTTACACTAGAGGCAAGGAAAGAAGTAGAGCTAAAGATGATATTATAAATGAAGTTAAAGAATTAGTTAAAAAAGGATATAAAGAAGTAACATTACTTGGTCAAAATGTTAATGCATACGGAAAAGATTTAGGTCTTGATTATACTTTTGGTGATCTTTTATATGATTTAGATAAAACAGGTATTGCTCGTATTCGTTTTACTACTAGTCACCCTAAAGATTTAGATTTAAAAACGATTTATGCGATGCGTGATTGTAAATCAGTTATGCCTCAACTACATTTACCTGTGCAATCTGGTGATGATCATATCTTAAAGAAAATGAATCGTAAATATACACATCAAGAATATCTAGACAAGATTGCTATATTAAAAAAGGAGATTCCAAATATATCTCTTACAACAGATATTATTGTTGGTTTTCCTAATGAGACTGAGGAAGAGTTCAATAACACATTAAAACTAGTTGATGAAGTTAAGTTTGAAGGCGCATTTACTTTTATTTATTCTAAAAGAGAAGGAACACCTGCAGCTAGAATGGAAGATAGTGTATCATTAGAAGAAAAACATCGTCGTTTAGATAAATTAAATGAATTAGTAGATAAATATTATTTAGAAGGAAATAAACGTTTTGAAGGTAAAATTGTCCATGTTTTAGTTGATGGAATAAGTAAAAATAATAAAGATAATTTATGTGGTTATTCAGAAAATTTAAAATTGGTTCACTTTCCATCAAAAGATATGTCTTTAATTGGCCAAATTGTACCTGTTAAAATAATTGAAGGTAAGACTTGGTTTGCTTTAGGAGAATTAGTAAGTGAATAATATTTTATCTGATTTAATGAACGATAAAGAATTTTTAAGACTCATCGAATTAAAGAATTATTTAAATGAAAATAATGAATTAATTAGTCTTATAAGAGAGTTAAAAGATATTCAAAAATCGTTAGTTGAAGCGAAAGTTAATGGTGAGTTTAATAAAATTAAAGAATTAGATAATAGAAGAAAAATTAAAGAAGAACAAATATTAAATTTTCCATTTTATGAAGAATATATTGAGTTGTTAGAAGATCTTAAAAGAAATCTTTCAATGTTAAAAAATGAAATTGAAGAAGATTTTGTTAAAAATAACTTAATTTAATAAAAAAAATAGTTTAATTGTAAGATTTTTGTTGAGTTTTTTGTAATTTTTGTTTATTATATAAGTAGATAAAAACGAGGGGGTTGAAATGATGGAAATAAGATTAGCCGATGATTATTTAAATTTAGCAGGAAAAGATTATGTTTTAAGTGAAGTAATCGATACTTTAGCTAATTTATCTGCTGCCCAAATAGTAGCTTATTTTTCTGATTTAAAAATAATGTTACCAAGAGTCATTAATGCAGCTGCTTTAAGAGGAGCTTTAAATGAAAAGGTAAAGATAGCTAAAACATTAAATCTTAGCGATGAAATGATGTATCGTTTACGTTTCTATCCTGATTTTAGTGAATATCAATTACAATCATTTTTTCAAATGGTTCATCAACCTGAAATGGATATTATTTATAAAAAGAGTTTATTTAAATTATTACTTATGAATGCTACCCTATTAGGTTTAAACGATGACAATTTTTTAGCAATGCTTGAATTGGCACCTGAACCATATGAAGAATTTGGTAAATTTGAAGAAACAATTTTACCATTATTCTATGATTTTAATAAAGACTTTGACGCTATTAGAAGAACAACTTTAGTTGTTTCACTTCAAAAGAGCGCTACAGCTGTTGATATTAGAGATATGGGTAAAAAGTATGGTATTTCTATTCCTAAACGTTTAAAAAGGGATGAAATGCAAGCTTTGATTGAAGAAGGATTAAGAAAACAACATAAGCTAACTGAAGAAATGAAGGCAAAATTAGATAAGTTGCCAATCATCAATTTACAAAGATTAGCTAAACAAAATGATATTAAAGTTTCTGTTGATCTTAAGAAAGAAGATTTAATTGCTTACTTATTAAATGAAGTAGATAAAGCTAAATTTGAAACTAAACCACGTTTAAAATATGAATTAGATTTAGGTGATGGTTTCGAATTTGATTTAGCTTATGTAATGGAAGTTGAAGAAATTGAAGAGTTCGTAAATGAACAAGCTTCTGAAAATGGTGAAGAGGTAGTTAAAGTAACTGAGGAAGTTGTAGAAGTTAAAGAAGAACCTGTCGCAACTCCAGAACCAGAACCTATTCAAGAAGTTGTTGAAGAAGAAGTTGTTGAAATTAAACCTGAACCAATTAAATTAAGTGCTCCAAATATTGTTCTTATTGATAAATTGGTTTCTTGGGAAGGTGTAGAAAATGCAGCTTCTTATAAAGTTATCATCAATAAAAATATGGAAATTAAAGTTGATGCTACAAATTATGATTTAAGTACTTTAGCACCTGGCAAATATGATATCGAGGTTATTGCTTTAAGCTGTAATGATTTATATTTAGATAGTGATTTATCTAATTTAATAACTTATGAAGTTTCTGAACCAATTGTTGAACCAATTGTTGAAGAAACACCTAAAGAAGTAGTAAAAGAAGTTGTTAAAGAAAGTTCTTTTGATTGGGATAAATTCACTAAATGTTTAGTTGATGTTATTCATGAATTAACTCCTATTTTAACAGCACCTAAACCAAGTAATAGTCCAGTTGTTAATGTTTATAATAATCCTGAGGTTCCTAAAGAAGAAGAAAAAGAAGAAAAAGTTGAACCAATGTTATTAAAACGTTATAACTATCATAACTTTGATGAACAAGTTAGTCCAAATTATAATCCTACAGTTGCTAAAACGATGGCTTTAGCTGATGTTCAAAATTATATTGAAAATAATTATGGTAAACCACAAGTTATAGTAGTACCAGCAAAAGAAGAAGAAAAAGTTGTTGCAAAAGCAGAAGATGATAAAAATGAAGAAAAATCTAATACAGCAATTGTAGCTCCAATTCTTATGACTCCACAAGTTGAACCAGCTGAAAAAGTTGAAGAAGAAAAACCGGCTGAAGAAGTTGTAGAAGTTAATGAAAATAAAGAAGAACAAGTTGAAGCTAAACCAAAGAAAAAGAAATTAACTCATAAAGATCATATTGAAAATATGAAAGCAGCCTATGCTAGAAAAAAAGCTAAAAAAGCAGGTTTATTAGTAGAAGATGATGAAATTCCCAGCGAAAATGATAAATCTTTAGCAAATAATGATAGCAATACAGCAAGTACTCGTTATGTTATTCCAGCTCAAATTATGCCAAATAATAGTATAGATGGTATTCCTGCTAACATCGTTATTATGACTGATGGTGGTTCAACTATTGTTCCTACAAATTATAATGAAGATAATTATTCTAAAAAAAATGAAAAACAATCTATAAAAGAGGAAAAAAAAGCTCAAAAGAAGCAAGCAGTGATTGATCGTAAAAATCAAGCTCAAAATATTGCTAAATTAAATAAATCTTTAGCAGCTGGTATTTCTTATGGTATGGATGATAAATTCTTTGATCAAACAATGCGTATTAAAGAATATAAATTAGCTCATCAAAATATGCAAGTTCAAAAATCTGAACATAGAAGCCGTAATGTAGGCTCTATAATTAAAGGTATTTTAATTGCTATTGTAATTCTTGTAATTGCTTGGATAGTTTTAGGTTGTTTAGAAGCATTTAATGTTATTAATTGGTCTGATTCTAACAATAGTTTCTTAAATTTCTGTTATGAAATTATTAAACCAATTGAAAATTTAGTTAATTCAATTAAAACAAAAGCAGGTTTATAAATAAAGGAATGATATTATGGAGATATTAGATAAAGAATCTTATACTCCCATGATTCAACAATATTTAGATATTAAAAAAGACTATAAGGATTCTATAGTCTTTTTTAGGTTAGGCGACTTTTATGAAATGTTTTTTGATGATGCTATATTAGCAGCTAAAGTTTTAGAAATAGCTTTAACCGGCAAAGATGCAGGTGTTAGTGAAAGAGTCCCAATGTGTGGGATTCCTTATCATGCATATCAAAGCTATGCTACTAAACTTTTAAATGCAGGTTATAAAGTTGTTATTGTTGAACAAATTGAAGATCCTAGCATAGCTAAAGGTATCGTCAAAAGAGGAGTAGTAAAAATTTTAACCCCTGGTACTATTGATGCTGAATTTTTAAATAATAGTAATAATAATTATCTTGCAGCAATAAATAAGATTAAAAAAATGTATGTTATCAGCTATGCTGATATTTCAACAGGTGAATGTTATTTAACGATCGCTAGCAATGAAGAAAAATTATTACAAGATTTAGAAAATATTCATGTTAAAGAAATAGTTATTAAAAGTGACTGTAATTTATATTTAAGAGATATTTTAGAAAAAAATAATTATATATTAAGTGTTTGTGATGATACATCTATTCCAATATATCTTGAACATTTATGTGATTCTATTTTACCTATCTATAAAAGTACAATTGCTATATTATTTAATTATGCTATAAATACTCAAAAAAGTGAATTAAAGCATTTTAAAAAAGTTGAATTTTATGAAGAAAAAGATTACTTAAAATTAGATTATTTTACTATTAAAAATTTAGAATTAACTGAAACTATTAGAGGAGAAAGTAAGATAGGAAGCCTATTTAATATTTTAAATAATACATCTACAGCTTCAGGAGCTAGAATGTTAAAAAAGTGGTTATTACGCCCTTTAATTGATATTAATAAAATTACAGAAAGGCAAAATTATATTCTTGCCTTAATGGATGATTATATTTTAAAAGAAGATTTAAAAAAGGCTTTATCTGGTGTTTATGATTTAGAACGTATTATTGGTAAACTTGCTTGTAATAGTATTAATGCTAAAGATTTAGTATGGCTTAGAAATACTCTTTTAAATGTACCTAAAATTAAAAATTTATTATTAAATAGCAATAATGAATTATTACAAAAATTAGCTTTAGATATCAATATACATGAAGATTTAGCAACAAAATTAAAAAATGCTTTAGTTGATAATCCACCATTAACTATTAAAGAGGGTGGAATGTTTAAAGAAGGTTATAATAACACTTTAGATGAATTATTAAATATTAGTAAAAATGCTAAAGACTGGTTAAATAAATATGAAACAGAAGAAAAGGAAAGACTTAATGTTAAAACATTAAAAGTTGGTTTTAATAAAGTTTTTGGTTATTATATTGAAATAAGTAAAGGTCAAAGTTTTAATTTAGGTGATATAGAAGGGTATACACGTAAACAAACTTTAGTTAATGCTGAACGTTATATTACTAAGCCTTTAAAAGAATTTGAAGACAATATTTTAAATGCTAAAGATAAGATAGTAAATTTAGAATATGAATTATTTAATGAATTAAAGAATTATGTTAGTGAATATATAATATCATTACAATATTTAGCAAGTTTGCTTGCTAGTCTTGATTGTTATTTAAGTTTAGCTATTTTAGCAAGTAATAATAATTATGTTAGACCAAACTTTAATTCTAAAGAAATTACGATAATCAATGGTCGTCACCCTGTACTTGAAAGCATTTTAAAAGATAAATACGTACCTAATGATGTTTATATTAATGATTATGATTTATTATTGTTAACAGGCCCTAATATGGGTGGTAAATCAACATATATGAAAATGTTAGCTATCATAATAATTATGGCACAAATGGGCTCATTAGTACCTTCATCTAAATGTGAATTAAAAATATTCGATGAAATATTTACTCGCATTGGTGCTAGTGATGATTTAGTTGGTGGTGAATCTACCTTTATGATTGAGATGAAAGAAGCTAATTTTGCTATCAGCAATGCTACAAATAACTCTCTTATTTTATTTGATGAAATAGGTAGAGGAACGGCTACATATGATGGTATGGCTTTAGCTCAAGCTATTATTGAATATATTCATCAAAAAGTAAAAGCAGTTACTGTTTTTAGTACACATTATCATGAACTTACATCTTTAGAAGGTAAATTAAAAAGATTAAAAAATATTCATGTTGATGCGACTGAAGAAAATGATAAGGTAATTTTTTTACATAAAGTTAAAGATGGTGCTGCAAGCAAAAGTTATGGTATTAATGTAGCTAGTTTAGCTAATATGCCTAAATCTTTAATTTTAAGAGCGAAAGAAATTTTAACAAATTTAGAAAAACAGAATAAATTAGAGGCAGCCCCGCCTACTTTATTTGATTTTAATGAAGTTGTAGATAATAAAGATGAACCATTAGTAATAAAGAAATTGAAAGAATTAGAACCAGATGACCTATCACCAAAAGAAGCATTGATGATGTTATATACATTAAAAAAGGAAGTAGAAAATGGGTAATATTAAAGAAATGCCAAGAAGTTTAGCTAATATGATTTCAGCAGGTGAGGTTGTAGAAAGACCGATAAATGTTGTAAAGGAATTAGTTGAAAACGCAATTGATGCTAAAAGTAAAACCATCAATATCAGTCTAATTGAAGGTGGTTTAAAAGAAATTAAAGTTAGCGATGATGGTATAGGAATGGACATTGAAGATGTTAAATTATGTTTTCTACCACATGCTACTTCAAAAATTAAAAATGAATATGATTTATTTAGAATTACAACATTAGGTTTTAGAGGAGAAGCTTTAGCTAGTATAGCTAGTGTTAGTGAAGTCAATTTAACTAGCTCTAATACAGGTGATGTAGCTTATAATATTATTTATAGATTTAATAATTGTTTGGGATTTAATAAAGTCAGTAGAAGTAGGGGAACAACAATTATCGTTAAAGATTTATTTTATAATACCCCAGCTAGATTAAAATTTTTAAAAAGTAAAGAAACAGAATTAGCTTTAATTTGTACTCTTATAGATAAATTAGCATTATCTAATCCTAATATTAGTTTTATTTTAAATAATGATGATAAATTGATTTATAAGTCTGATGGTAAGAATAATTTAATATCTTTAATTGGCAGTATTTATGGAATTGAGGCTGCAAGAAGAATTAAAAATATTAAATTTAATGAAGGTGGTATTAGTGGTGAAATATATTATGTTATGCCTGAAATATATCGCAGTAATAAAAATCAGATCACAGTTATTATTAATGGTAGATATGTTAAATATTATGCTTTAAATGAAGTTATTGTAGAAGCATTTAAAGGTTATTTACCAATTAATAAATATCCAATTATTATAATTTATTTAAATATTGATCCTTTACTTGTTGATGTTAATATTCATCCTAAAAAAGAAGAAATAAAAATAGCTGAACCAAGACCTATTTTTGATATTATATCTAATAAAATTAAAGATAGTTTAAAAGGAAGCAATCATATTCCTAAAGCCATTATTAATCAAGATATAGAAGAAGTTAAATATAATTTTGATAATTTTAAACCATTAAGTTTTAATTTTAAAGAAGATGAAAGTTTAATAAAAACAAAATCTAAATTACCACCACTTAATTATGTAGGAATTGTTTTAAAAACATTTATCGTTTGTGAATATGACAATATGATGTATTTATTAGACCAACATGCATGTGCTGAAAGAATTAGATATGAGTTTTTTAAAAAAGAATTAGCTAATCCAAAACATCTAACCACGTCTTTATTGACTCCACTTACTTTAGTTTTAACTAAAGATGAAATGTTAGTAGTTAAAAATAATATTACAAGATTTCAGGAATTAGGTTTTAAATTTAATCTTGATGTATTAAATTTAAATATATTAGAGATTCCACTTTGGGCAAATAAAGAAGTAGAAGATATAATAAGAGAAATTATTTCTTTATTAAATGATAATAAAGATATTAAAATAATTGATTTTAGAGATGCTATATGTAAACAAATTAGTTGTAAAGCAAGTATAAGAGCTAATGATTATATCAGTAAAGAAGAAGCTGTCGTTTTAATAAATGATTTAGCTAAATGTGAAAATCCATATCATTGTCCACATGGAAGACCAACAATTATTAAATTCAGCAAAAAAGACTTAGATTTAATGTTTGCGAGGATATTATGAAAAAAGTAGTTGCGATTGTAGGTCCTACAGCTAGTGGTAAAAGTAAATTAGCTATCGATTTAGCTTTGTATTTTAATGGTGAAATAATTAGTTGTGATAGTGTTAGTGTTTATAAAGATTTAGATATTGGTTCAGCTAAACCAACATTAGAGGAACAAAAATTAGTTAAACATCATTTAATAGATTGTTTAGAACCAACAGAAAAATTTGATGTTGCTACTTGTCAACAGCTTGCTAGAAATCTTATTTCTAAAATTGATAGACCTTTTATTTGTGGTGGTACTGGTCTTTATTTAAACGCTATTTTATATAATTATGAATTTAATAGTCCTAAAAGAGATGATAGTTTTGCTAAAAGCTATAGCGATTATTCTAATTTAGAATTATATAATCTATTAAAAGAAAAAGATCCTTTAGCTTGTGATAAATTACATCCTAATAATCGTAAAAGAGTTTTAAGAGCTTTAGAAACCTATATTAAAGGACATAATTTGCTAAGTTCATTTAATAAAAAAGATGAAGCTTTATATGATTCATATATTATATATATAGATATTGCAAGAGAAATATTGTATGAAAGAATCAATAAAAGAGTAGATTTAATGTTTGATTTAGGCTTAGAAAAAGAAGTTTATGACCTTTATCAAAAAGGAATAATGGTCGATGCGATTGGTTATAAAGAATTTATACCTTATTTTGAAGGCTTAATAAGTTTAGATATGGTTAAGGAAGAAATTAAGTTAAATACCCGTCATTTAGCTAAAAGACAAAAAACTTGGTTTAAAAATCAAACTAAAGCCAATTTTTATGATGTGCTTAATTATGATAAACTTTTAGAAGAAACAAAGTCTGATTTAAAAGCATTTTGGGGGTTAAAATGAGAATTTATTTTATAGGTTTACCAGGTTCAGGTAAAAGTACAGTTGCTAAACTATTAAGTAATAAATTAAATTATAAATTTATTGATATGGATAAAGCAATAGAAGCAAGATGTAATAAAACGATAAATGATATCTTTAAGGATGATGGAGAAGTTTACTTTAGAAATGTTGAAAGTAAGGTTTTAAATGATTTAAATAATATTTCTAATGTCGTTATAGCTTGTGGTGGGGGGATTGTTGAAAAAAATCCTAAATCAAATTTTAAAGGCTTAGTTATATTTTTAACTACTCCTTTAGAAATAATTGAAGAAAGATTAGCTAATGATTCTACAAGGCCACTAATGAAAAATAATAGTATTTATGAACTTGCTAAAAAAAGAAATAAACTTTATGAAGATATTAGTGATATTACAATTAAAAATTTAAATTTAGATGAAACAGTTGATTTAATTTTGGAGAAAATTAAAAATGAAGATTTTAATCATTAATGGTCCTAATTTAAATATGTTAGGTAAAAGAGATAAAAAGTATTATGGTCAGTTAACTTTAAAAGATATTAATAAAGAACTTAAAAAAAGAGCTTCTAAAAAAGCTAAGTTAAAATTTTATCAAAGTAATAGTGAAGGTGAATTAGTTACTTTTATTCAAAGACATTTAAATTATGATGCTATTATAATTAATGGTGGGGCATATACACATACATCTATTGCGATTCATGACGCTTTAGAATTATTTAAAGGTAAAATTATAGAAGTTCATTTATCTAATATTTTAGAAAGAGAAGATTTTAGAAAAATTGATTATATTAAAAGTGTAGCAACTAAAATATTTATGGGCAAAAAAGAAGAAAGCTATTATGAAGCAATTTCATATTTGCTAAAACAATAAAAAAGTGATATAATTTAAAAGATAAGTTTTTTAGGAGGAAATTATGGTTTCAAGTAATGATTTTAAAAATGGCATGTCTATTAAATATGATGGCCATATTTATTTAATTTTAGAATTTATGCACGTTAAACCTGGTAAAGGTGGAGCATTCGTAAGAACTAAATTACGCGATATGCGTACAGGAGCTGTTATCGATTATACTTTTAATGCAGCTGAAAAAGTTGAAAAAGCTATGATTGATAAACAAAAGATGCAATATATTTATGATGGTGGTAATGCACTTGTTTTCATGAACAATGAAACATATGAACAAGTTGAAGTTGATAAATCACATTTAGAAAATGAAATGAAATATATTGTTGAAGGTATGAATGTTGAAATTGTTTATTGCGAGGGTGAAATTTTAGGTATTAATTTACCTGATAAAGTTACTTTAAAAGTTACTCAATGTGACCCAGCTGTAAAAGGTGATACTAAAACTAACGCTTTAAAAGATGCAACAGTTGAAACAGGTTATACTTTAAAAGTTCCAATGTTTGTTAATGAAGGCGATTCAATAATTGTTTCTACAGCTACTGGTAAATATGATAGTAGAGCTTAATTTTGAGGTGAATTGAATTGGAAATACAAAGGTCGGCACTTATGCTTGCTGCTACATTTGATGTAGGCACTTTTATTATAATTGTTATTTTAATTATGTGTTCTGCTTTCTTTTCAATGAGTGAAACAGCTATTACTAGTTCATCAGTTGTAAAATTAAGACTTGCGGTTGATGATAGAAAAGCTGGGGCGAAGAAAGCTTTACAATTATCTGAACAATATGATAAAACTATCACTACAATTTTAGTTGGAAACAATGTTGTTAATACCGCAGCTTCAACACTTGCGGTAGGTTTCTTTACAAAACTTGGTATTAATGGTAATATTTTGGAATTGGTTTCTACTTTAGTAGTAACAGTTGTTTTATTAATCTTTGGGGAAATAATGCCTAAAACGATTGGTAAACAACATAGTGAATCTATTGCTTTAAGAGTATCATGGCCTATATATATTATATCTTTAATATTATGGCCAGTAGTCATGTTATTTAGAATGTTACAAAAAGCATTTACGCGTAAGAAGACTGATGATGCGATGAATGAAGATGAACTTGAAATAGCTTTAAATAATATGCAAAAAGATGGAAAAATCGAAGAAAAAGAAGTCGATTTAATCAAAAAAGTTTTAGATTTAAATGATAGAACTGTTGAAGATATTATGGTTCCGCGTATTGAGATGACAGCGATTCCTTTTGATTCTGCTCTCGCAACAGTTAAAAAAACTTTATTAGAAAGCAAATATTCAAGAATTCCTGTTTATAAAGAAGATAAAGATCATATTGTTGGTATATTATATGAACGTGATTATTTTAAAACTATTCAAAATAAATCTGATTATGATTGGCATAAAATAATTCGTCCTGCTAAATATGTATCAGCCGCGATGAAAGTGGATTCTTTAATAGCTTATTTACAAGAAGAAAAGACCCATTTAGCAATTGTAAGCGGCGAATTTGGCGATACACTTGGTTTAGTAACAATGGAAGATGCCTTAGAAGAATTAGTTGGTGAAATCTATGATGAACATGATATTGCCGGAGCGGATGATTTATTCTTTGAAAAAGAAGAAGATAATATTTATTTAGTTGATGGCGATATTTATGTTGAGGATTTATTTGAACGTTTAGATGTAGGACAAGCACCTGACGATGTACCTTCTAAATTATATAGTTGGATGTTCGAATATTGTGAAGAAATTCCTAAAGTAGGTATTTCGATGACTTATGTTTCAAGATTTACTAAGTTTAACGATATCGAAGAAAACTTTACCGACTATGCTAAAAAATTAACTTTTACAATTGCGGAAGTTGATGGTAGAAGAATTGAAAAAGTAAGAGTCACTATAGATGACGCAACTGAAGAAGAAATAGAAGAACAAATCAAAGAAGATGAAGAAGAATAGGATTACCTATTCTTTTTTATGCAATAAAAAAAGCACATAATGTGCCTTTTTTATATCAAGATTAAATTATGCTCTTTCAATATTACCTTTTTTAAGTGCTCTTGCAGAAACCTTAACTTTTACAACATTACCATCTTCATCTTTGATACGTACAGTTTGTAAATTAGCTTTCCAAGTGCGTCTAGTAGCATTTAGGGCATGACTTCTACGATTTCCTGTAACTGTTGTTTTACCAGTAAAATAACATTTTGCCATAATTTCACCTCACATGTTCTAAAATGACTATATAATTTTAGCTTATTTGAGATAAAAAATCAAGTAAATTATTTTTTAAAATAAAAAAATTACTCTTAAAAATATCGTAATCTTACTTAAAATGTAATTAATATTTTACATTCTTAATAAAGTGTGATATAATACGTTATCGAGGGTGTGTTATTATCGAAAAAAATCGTAGTTTTTAAAGAAAAAGATAGATTTTAAAATATTAATTAAGGTTATAATTCAAATTCAAATAGATTTTAAGTAAATATGGAGGTATATATGGCTATACTTGGTATAGATGTCCCATTACTAAAAAAAATGGTAATGAATGGCGCCATTAATTTAAAAAATCATCATCAAGAAGTTGATGAATTAAATGTTTTCCCTGTACCTGATGGTGATACAGGTACTAATATGCAAATGACAGTAATGTCTGGTGTAAGGGAAATGGAAAATTGTCAAAGCACTTCAATTATCGAGGTTGCTAAAATATTATCACGTGGTTGCCTAATGGGTGCTAGAGGTAATTCTGGTGTAATTTTATCACAATTTTTTAGAGGCTTATATGTTGCTATAAAAGAAATTAATAAAGATGTATTAGATAAATATGATTTCTTAAAAGTATTAATTTCTGGTTATAAAGTAGCTTATAAAGCGGTTATGGAACCAGTTGAAGGTACTATTTTAACTGTTGTTAGAGAATCAGCTTGTAATACTGAAACAAAAATAGATTCATTTAATGATATTACTGAACTTTTAGAATATTATTTAGAACAAGCTAAAATATCTTTAGCTAATACACCAAATCTATTGCCAGTACTAAAAGAAGCTGGTGTTGTTGATAGTGGTGGTACTGGTTTTGTTAAAATAGTTGAAGGTATGTTATTAGCCTTACAAGGAAAGATTATTACTACTGAAGATGCTAAAACAAAAGAAGAAAAACCTACTTTTGCTTATTGTGTAGAATTTATTTTAGAACTAAATAAACCAGAAAGCTTTGTTGAATCTGATTTAAAATCACCATTATCGATTTTAGGTGATAATTTAATCACAACTTTAGATGAAAATACATTTAAATTACATATTCATACAAATAAACCAGGACGTATTGTCGACTATGCTCAACGTTATGGTGAATTTGTTTCTATTAAGATTGAAAATATTAAAATCAAACATACTGAACTTGAAGGTGGAGTTTATTCTAAAAAGCCAAAGAAAAAATATGCCTTAGTTGCCGTATGTTTTGGTGATGGAATTAGTCAAACATTTAAAGATTTAGGTGTTGATTATGTTATTGAAGGTGGTCAAACAATGAACCCTTCAACAAATGACTTCGTTGATGCTATTAATAAAGTTAATGCTAATAATGTTATCATTATTCCTAATAATTCAAATGTTATTATGGCTGCTGAACAATCAATTTCTTTATGTAAAGATACAAACATTAGAGTATTAAAGACTAAAACTATCGCTCAAGGTTATGCATCTTTAATGGTTTATGATCAAAATGTTGATATTGATGAAAATGTTAAAGAAATGACTAAAGCTATAACTAATGTTGGTTCAGGTGAAGTAACATATTCTATAAGAGATACAGAGATTAATGGCGTTAAGATTTCTGTTGATGATTATATGGGAATAGCTAATGGCCAAATCATTGTATCTTGTAAAGATATGGCTGAAGCTACTAAAGAATTATTAAAAAATTTAATAAAAGAAGATAGCGAAATAGTTACTATTTTCTATGGTGAAGGGGTAACTAAAGCTGAAGTTGATGAAATTGCAAATTATTGTAATGAAGTATCACCAGATATTGACGTTGAAATTATTGATGGCAAGCAAGATATTTACTCATATATTATTGCGGTAGAATAAGGACTTAGGTCCTTTTTCTTTTAGGAGAAAAAAATATGGAATTAAAAGATTTAAAAGGTTTAGGGCCTAAAACTTTAACAAAATTTAATAATTATGGAATTAATAATTTAAATGATTTAATTTTATTAGAACCAAAAAAATATATATCTTATAATTTAAATAAGGAAATAAAATTTGATTTAGGTTTATATTATGTAACAGAAATTAATATTGCTAAAGTAACAAAAATGAAAAATAGTAGCGTTATGATCATTTTTATAGCTAAATTATTTAATAAAAAATATCGATTTATAATTTTTGGTAAAGAATATTTAGTTTATATGCTTAATAAATATAAAGAATTATATTTATATGCTCGCTATGAATTAGAAAAGAATTATTTTAATGTTAATAAAATATTTAATAATAAACCTAATGAAATTAAAGTTATTTATAATTTTAAAGATATAAATGATAGCTTAATCACTAAATTGATTAAAGAAGCTTTTCCATATTTTAAAGCTCCTAATGAAAGATTACCACAAGATATTGTTTCAAAATATAAATTATTAACTTATGATAAATATTTAATATTAAAACATTTTCCTAATAATGATGATGATTTAAAACAAATTTATCGTAGACAAATATATGAAAAATTTTTTTGGCGGAGTTTCTTTTATGCTTTACTTAAAATTAGGAATAATAAAAGTAAAGAAAAAAAAGAATTTTCTTTAATTAAAATTAATGAATTTATTAATAAATTACCATTTAAATTGACTATTGATCAAGAAAAAGTAATAAATATTATCTTAGAAGAATTACAAAGTGAAAAAAGAATTAATCGTTTAGTTGAAGGTGATGTTGGTAGTGGTAAAACAATTGTAGCTTTAATCGCGAGTTTAGCTACAATGTTAAGTGATAATAAGGTAGTTATGTTAGCACCTACAATCATTTTAGCTACCCAACATTATAATTTAGCTAAAAAATATTTGAATGATGTTTATTTATTAACTTCTAATATTAAAGAAAAAGAAAAAAAGACGATTATTCAAGAAATAAATAGTGAAAAGCCATTATTATTAATTGCTACTCATTCTATTTTATATAGTGATATTAATATTACAAATTTAGGTTTAATAATAATAGATGAACAACAGCGTTTTGGGGTTATTCAACGTTCATATTTACAGAAAAAATATCCTAAATGTGATACATTATATTTTACTGCTACACCTATTCCTAGAAGTTTAGCTATGACGTGTTATGGAGGACTTGATTTATCAGAAATTAAAACTAAACCAGAAGGAAGAAAAGAAGTTAAAACTAAATTAATAACTGATAGTCAAATACCTAAATTAAAAGATTTTTTAAAAGAACATTTAGCTAAAGGGGAACAAGTATTTATAGTTTGTTCACAAATAAAAGATGAAGAAAATGATTTGTGGGATTTAGATAAAGCTAGTTTAGAATTTGGTGATTTAGGTTATGAAATGGCTAAGATTAGCGGTAAGTTAAAAGATAAAGAAAAAGTAGAAATTATGAATAAGTTTAAGAATAAAGAAATTAATATTTTGATTGCTACAACAGTAATTGAAGTGGGAATTGATATTAAAGACGCTACTATTTTAGTTTTATTAGATGCTACTCGTTATGGTCTTGCGACTATTCATCAATTAAGAGGTAGAGTAGGTAGGGGAGATAAAAAATCATATTTCTTTTTAGTTAGCAAATCTTTAAATAATGAACGTTTAAAAATATTAGAAACGATTAATGATGGATTTACTTTAGCTGAATATGATTTAAAATATCGAGGGCCTGGAGAATTTTTATCACATATGCAATCAGGATTTATCGATAATGATTTAACTGAATTAGAAAAGAAAATTTATAAATATGCAAATGATGATGCTAAAATGTTTGCGATAGAAGTTGCAAATAGTAATAGTGATGATAAATATAATAAAATATTAGAAGAAATTAGTACTAAAGATTATGAAAATAATTAGCCACTATAGAAAAAAATATTAATATATAGTAAAATTATAAAGATTTAGAAAGGAGAAATATTATTTTTATAATAATATGAATTAGATATATGATTAAAATTGGTGTAGATGCAATGGGTGGCGATTTAGGATTAAATGCCACAATTAAAGCAAGTTTAGATATTATTAGAGATTATAAAGATGTTGAAATAGTTTTATATGGTAAAGAAGATTTAATTAAACCACTATTAATAAATAATGAAAGAATTAGCATTGTTGATTGTCCTAATGTTTTAGATATGGGTGAACACGACCCAGTTAGAGCAATTAGAAGAGAAAAAAATACAGCATCTTTATGTGTTTTAATGAATGAAGCAAAAGAGAAAAAAGTTGATGCTTGTATAACTAGTGGTCCAACACAATGTGTAGTTGTAGCAGCTCATTTACTTATTAGAAAATTACCACAAGTAGAAAGAATAGCTTTATGTCCAATCATCCCAAATTTAGATGGTAAACCTAGATTATTATTAGATGTAGGAGCAAATGTTGAATTAAAGGCCTGCCATATTTCCTTACTTGCTCAATTTGCTACTGTAGTAGCTAAAGCAATACTTGGTTATAATGATCCTAAAGTTGGGCTTTTAAATATTGGTGCAGAAGAAGGTAAGGGAAGACCTGTAGATAAAGAAACTTATGAATTATTAAAAGAAAATAAATATATCAATTTTTATGGTAATGTTGAACCAAATGAAGTTTTAATGGCTCCTTGCCAAATCATTATAACTGATGGTTTTACTGGAAATGTTTGTATGAAAACGATGGAAGGTACAGCTAAAGCAATGGCTAAAATGTTAAAAGAAGAAATTAAAGCTAGCCTTGGTGGTAAAATTGGTTATTTATTTATGCGTAAAAATTTAGCTCGTTTTGCTAAAAGAATGGATTCAAAAGAAATCGGGGGAGCTATGATTCTAGGTATTGGTACACCTGTAGTTAAAGCTCATGGCAATTCTGATTCATATGCCTTTTATAATGCTATAAAACAAGGTATAAATATGGTAAAAAATGATGTAATTAATCATATCATAGCTTCTCTTCCAAGCGAGGATAAAGTAGATGGATCTAACTAATTTGTGTGAGTCTTTAGATGTCAATTTAGCAGAAATAAAACCAGCATTAACAATCGCATTAACACATTCATCTTATGGTAATGAACATCATACAGAATTTAATGAAAGATTAGAATTTTTAGGTGATGCTGTACTTGAAGTATGCATGTCTACTTACTTATATCATAGTTATGATTATCAAGAAGGTGTATTAACTAAAAAAAGGGCGCAAGCAGTAAGAGAAGAAGCCTTAGATATTTATGCTAGTAAAATTGAATTAAATAAATATTTATTATTAGGCAAAGGTGAAGAAAAAAGTGGTGGCAGATATAATAAAGCAATCATTGCTGATGCTTTTGAAGCAGTCTTAGCTGCTATTTATATAACATATGGTTTTGATAAAGTGTTTCAAGTTTTTAATAGAATAGTAGTTCCTTATTTAAATGAAGTATTAAATATTAAAGATTATAAATCAATATTTCAAGAAGAAATGCAATCAGAAAAAAGAAATATTCGTTATGAAATAATTAAAGAAGAAGGACCAGCTAATGATAAATTATTTGAAGCGGTTGTTTATGTTGATGGCCTAATTTATGGTCATGGTAGTGGTAAAACTAAAAAAGATGCTGAACAAAAAGCGGCTAAAGAAGCTCTATTAAAACGAGCAAAATAGGTGATTGTATGTTAGAAAAATTATTTATTGCCAATTATTTTAACTATAAATCTTTTATTTATGAAAATTCATTAGCTTTAGGACTTAGTCCTAATGATTCATTAATATTGATTTATTTACTTGAAGAATATCAAAAAGGTAATAAAAAAATTGATGTTTCGAAGATTGAAGAAAAGTTTTTATTACATAAAAAAGATATTAATAATTCTTTATCAAATTTACTTGAAAATGCTTTTTATAATGTCGTACTAGTCGATAAAGATGGTGTATTAGAAGAACAAATTACTATAAGCCCATTCTTTAAAAAAATTGAAGATTATTTAAATGATAATAATAAAGAAGATACTAATAAAAAGATATTTACTTTAATTGAAAGAAAAAGTAAAAAATTATTAACGGCTAATGATTATGATAATATTAATAATTTAATAGTTGTTGATAATTATAATTATGATGATTTTAATAATACGATCAATTATTTAGAAAAAGCTAAATTAGATGTAACTGTTAGAAACATTATGAAATATATTGAAAAGAAGACTACTATAAGTAAAGCAGAAGAAACAGAAAAAAATATTGTTTCTGAATTACTTAATATATTTATTATGCAAAATGAACAAAAATAAAGCTTTAGATATAATCAATTATTTAGATAATCTATATCCTAATTATAGTAATTTTTTAAATTATAATAATAATTTTGAATTGTTGATTGCGGTTATATTATCAGCTCAAACAACAGATAATAAGGTTAATCAAGTAACTGAAGTTCTTTTTAAAAAATATAAGAATGCTAAAGAACTTTCTAATAGCGATTATAACGATGTTTTAGAAATTATAAAACCTTTAGGTTTAAGTAAAACTAAAGCTAAAAACATTATTGAAACTAGTAAAATTCTTCATCAAAAATATCAAGATGTTATTCCTAATAATTTATTAGAATTAGAAATGTTACCTGGAGTAGGTAGAAAAACAGCCAATGTTGTTTTAGCTTTAGGGTTTAATATACCATCTATGCCTGTAGATACGCATGTTAAAAGGCTAGCTATAAGACTTGGTTTTGCTAAAGCAAATGACAGTTTAATTAGAGTAGAAGAAAATTTAAAAAAATATATACCTAGGGATTTATGGATTAAAGCTCATCATCTTTTAATTTTATATGGTAGAAATGTTTGTAAAGCAATTAATCCTAAATGTGCTGAATGCCATCTTATAAAAATGTGTGAGGCGTATAAAAATGAATTTAAATAAAATAGTTAATTTATTAATTAAAGATAATCTTCATATCGCAACAGCTGAATCTTGTACTGGGGGAATGGTTTGCTCAAAACTTGTAAATGTAGGTGGGGTATCTAGTGTATTAGATTTAAGTGTAGTAACCTATGCTAATGAAGCTAAAATAAAACTTCTAGGTGTTAATGCTGATACAATTGCTAAATATGGTGTTGTAAGTGAAGAAGTTGCTAAAGAGATGGTTATTGGTATTAGCAGACTTGCAAATAGCGAGGTTGCAATATCAACAAGTGGAATTGCTGGTCCTTCAGGTTCGACTAAAAATAAACCTATAGGTATGGTTTGTTTTGGTTTAAAAATTAGAGATGATATTTACACTTATACTAAATATTTTGGAGAAATTGGTCGTAATAAAGTTCGATTAGCAGCTACTAATTTTATTTTAAATGAATTATTAATTAAATTAGAAAATTAAAAAAGTTCGCAAATGCGAATTTTTTTATTGCATCTTGCTTTACTTATACTCCCTATAGGTATTATAATATGAATAAGGAGGTTTATTATGGAACATACATATCGAAGTGAAGATAAAAAAGAATATTATATTAAAAGATTAAATAAAGTCAGTGGTCAAGTAGAAGGACTAAAGAATATGATTAGTGATGATAGATATTGTAGCGATATCTTAATGCAAATTAAAGCTATTAATAATTCTTTAAAAAGTCTAGGTAATATAATTTTAAATGAACATCTACATCATTGTGTTGTAGATAAAATTCAAAAGGGAGATCTTAGTGTTATCGATGAAATTTGTGAATTATTAAGGAGAGAAGAATGAAACAAAAGTTTGCAATAAAAGGAATGACTTGTGCTGCCTGTCAAGCCCATGTCGATAAGGCCGTCAATAATTTAGATGGTATAAGTAGTTGTAATGTTAATTTATTATCTAATAATATGGAAGTTGATTTTGACGAGTCTAAATGTGATGTCAATAAAATTATTAATGCTGTAAAAAGGGCTGGATATAAGGCAATTCCTGAAGGATTAAAAGGTAAAATTGATGACGAAAAAGATTATTCATTAATTAAATTAATTATTGCTTTTATCTTTTTAATATTATTAATGTATGTGTCTATGGGACATATGATTCATCTACCATTACCAAGTTTTATAAATGATAGTGCTATCAATTATGCTTTTACCCAATTTATTTTAACCATTCCTAATATTTATATTTATAGAAATTATTTTATTAGTGGTTATAAAAAATTATTTAAAGGACCTAATATGGATACTCTTATAGCTATAGGAGCTACCGCTAGTTTAATTTATGGTATTTTTGCTATTTATATGATTGGTTATGGATATCAAAATAATAATTTAGATATCGTAAATGATTACAGACATAATTTATATTTTGAATCAGCTTCAATGATTTTAACATTAGTCTCACTTGGTAAATATTTAGAAGGTTTATCAAAGAAAAAAACGACTAAAGCGATAAGTGAATTAATGTCTTTAGTCCCAGAAGAAGCTACTGTTTTAAGAAATGATAAAGAAGTTAAAATTAAAGCTAGTGAAGTTAAAGTAGATGATATTTTAATTATTCGTAAAGGTGAAAATGTAGCTGTAGATGCAATAATTATTGAAGGTGAAGGTAGTTTTAATGAAGCTAATATTACTGGTGAAAGTTTACCAAAAGAAAAGACTTTAGGTGATAGTCTTTATTCATCAAGTATTATGGAAGCTGGTTTTGTTAAAGCTAAAGCTATAAAAGTAGGTGAAGATACATCAATTTGGCAAATCATTAAATTAGTTGAATCTGCAAGTGAATCTAAAGCACCAATCTCTAAATTAGTAGATAAAGTATCTTTTGTCTTTGTTCCGGTTATTATTACAATTAGCATTATAGTTTTAATTACATTTTTAAGTAATGGTTATAGTTTTAATGAAGCATTCAATTTCGCTATTTCAGTTTTAGTAATTGCTTGTCCTTGTGCACTTGGACTTGCGACTCCGGTTGCGATTATGGTCGGTACAGGTAAGGGAGCTAGGAATGGTTTACTTATTAAAAATGCCGAAGTTTTAGAAAATGCTGGTCATATTAAAAAAGTTATTTTAGATAAAACAGGGACTATCACAAAAGGAAGTCCTGAAGTAACAGATTATGATGGTAGTAAAGATTTACTTAATATAATTTATAGTATAGAAAATAAATCAGAACATCCTCTTGCTAAAGCCATTATTAATTATGCAAAAAATAAGGATGCTAAATTGGTTGAAGTTTATGATTTTAAATCATTAAAAGGGGAAGGATTAAGTGGTAAAGTTAATAATATTACTTATTATATTGGTAATTTAGTCTTAATAAAAAAATTAAATTTAGATAATGATGAACTAGATAATAAAATTAAAAATCTAGCAAAAATGGCAAAAACACCTTTAATTATTGCGACAAATAAGGAAATTTTAGGAATTATAGCTATAAAAGATGAGGTTAAAGAATCTAGCAAATTAGCAATTTCTAATTTAACAAAAATGGGTATTAAAGTTATAATGTTGACAGGTGATAATAAAGAAACGGCTTTAGGTGTAGCTAATGAAGTAGGTATTAAAAATGTTATTTCAGATGTTTTACCAGAAGATAAATTAGCGGTTATTAGAAATGAAAAAATTAATAAAAAACATCTAGTAGCGATGGTAGGTGATGGTGTTAATGATGCCCCAGCTCTTGCTGAAGCTGACTTAGGTATAGCTATTGGTGGTGGTTCTGATATTGCTATAAATAGTGCTGATATTATTTTAGTAAAAAATGATTTACTTGATGTTATAAATGTAATAAAATTATCAAAAAGAATTATGCTAACAATAAAATTAAATTTATTTTGGGCATTTATATATAATATTATTGGAATAACGATTGCCTCAGGTTTATTTTATCCTAGTTTTAGTCTTGAATTAAATCCAATGATCGCATCATTATGTATGTCATTTTCAAGTGTTTTTGTTGTATTAAATGCATTAACTATTAATTTATTTAAAGTTAAAGATATTAAAGAAGATATCAAGGAGGTGAAAGAGATGGAATATAAGTTACATGTTGAAGGGATGATGTGTAAACATTGTGTTATGCATGTTAAAGAAGCTTTATTAAAAGTAAATGGTGTTAATGAAGTTGAAGTTTCTTTAGAAAATAAAGAAGCAGAAGTAAAATGTGATGATAGTTGTAATAAAGAAGATTTAATTAAAGCTATTAAAGATGCAGGTTATGATGCAGAATAAAAAAAGTTCTAGTTTTCTAGAACTTTTTATATCTTAAAAACGTTGTAATATAGGCGTTTTTTAATTATCTTGGAGTAATTAAAATGAAATTTGAAAGAATTAATAATATAAATCATAAACTATATAATGAAGCAATTAATTTATATAAAAATAGTTTTCCATATTATGAACAAAGAGAAGAAGAATCACAAATAGAAATAATTAATAATCCATTATATCATTTTGAAATTATAATAGATAATGATAGATTTATTGGTGAAATATTATATTGGGATTTTCTTAATTTTAAATATATAGAACATTTTTGCATTTTACCTAATATGCGTAATCTTCATTACGGACAAAGGATATTAGAAGAATTAAAAAAACCTTTAATATTAGAAATTGATCCCCCTATAGATGATATTTCTAGACGTAGATTAAATTTTTATAAGCGATGTGGTTTTGTTGAAAATAAATATATGCATATTCATCCACCTTATCATAAGAATTATTGTGGACATCAACTTTTAGTAATGAGCACTACAAATCCTTTAGCTAAAGTAGAATATGACAAATTTAAAGTTTTTTTAACAAAAATAGTAATGAATAAAGCTTTTAAATAAGAAATAACGTTATATATGACTCTTTATTAATAAGGAGTCTTTTTTATTCAATATTTTTTTGATATTCATTATAAAAGTTATTTTTTGCTTTCTTAAATTTATTATAAAATCTTTTAGCTAATTCAACAGGTTTTTTTACAACAAATGTATCACCAAAAGCTATAAAATAAAAATATAATTGATCGATACTACAATTAAAATAATAATCATTACCAACTATTTTTTCAACTTTTGGTCGATGTAAATAACGTTTATTATAATTTTTAATTCCATAGTTATTTAAAGTTATTACTGCATCACATAATTCATTAAATGGAAAATTTACTCCTAGTTCAATATTTTTATCTAATAAAGAAATTTGTTCTTGATTAAATTTAAAATTATCATTAGTAATAAACAAATTTTTAATTTTACTAATATTAATAGACATAACTTTATCATTATCTAAAATTCCAATTAAATAACTATATAATTCTTCTTTAGTAGTAGCTATTTTATATGGTCTTAAATTAATAATATTTTCATTATTCTTAAAACTTATTATTTTATTATCTCTAATAGCTAAATTAAGATTATCAACAATATCTTTATAAATTATTTCTTCTCTTTTATATTGAGGATTTAATAAATAATAATAAATTAAATTTCTAAAATAAGCAGAATCACTATAATTTATTTTCATATTCATAAAAATAGTAGTATTAGAAGAATCAAGTGTAAAAGTAATAGAAGATGTTTGATATGTATTTGAAATATTACTATTTATTAATTCATGACTAATTTTTAAACATAGCTCATCATTAATATTTTCCTCTTTTAAGATTTCTTTTATTTTTTTAGTTTGTAAATCGATTTTATCTTGAAACATTTCATAATAATTTTTATATAAAAGATTTAAAAATTTATTTTTATTAATTTCTCCATTATTTTTAATAATATTAAATAATTTAATATCTTCACATAATTTACTATAACTATTTTTATCTAAATTAACTTTAATTTTTAACAAATCATTCATCGTATCACCGTTATGATTATAGCATATTTTTAAAAAAATTATGCTTATTAAGCATATTTACTTAAAAAAATAACAATTTTTGTCTATATATTATATGAGGTGCAAGAAATATGGAATTAAAAAATGAAATAATAAGAAGAAATAAAACAATTAAATATAATTATGAAGCATTAGGAGCTGAAATTAAAAGACATCGTTTAGCTCTTGATTTAACTTTGCAATCTGTAGCTAGCGATGATTGTAGTGTTTCTTATTTATGTAAGATTGAACGAAATCAAGTAAAGCCAAGTTCTAAATATTTAAAAGAAATATGTAAGAAAGTAAATATTTCAGAAGAGAAAATATCATATTTATTAAAATCACATGATTTATTAAATGAAGCTATTAAATATTACTTTTTTACAGATGTTGAAAAAGAAAAAGAATATTTAATTCGTTTAGAAGGGCTAGATAATTATCGAAGTGAGCTTGTAAGATTGATATTCAACCTAAATTTAGGAAATCTTAGTTCGGCATTAACAGCTATAAATAAAATATGGCGTCTTGTTGGTTCACTTAGTGATTTTGATTTGATGATTTTT
The DNA here is from genome assembly GCA_944324795.1 of uncultured Acholeplasmatales bacterium. Classification (GTDB taxonomy): domain Bacteria; phylum Bacillota_I; class Bacilli_A; order Acholeplasmatales; family Anaeroplasmataceae; genus CALUXS01. The sequence continues at coordinate 14,233 of CALUXR010000004.1, read as the reverse complement.
TCGGGTTTTTATGGCATATATAAATTTTTAACTAAAGAATATGTTGAAGCTTTTGATTATTTAAAATTAGCATTAGATTTTTCTTTTGATGTTAATTATTTTAAAGCTATTATTTTAGAAGTGTTAGTAGAGGTATCATTAACGATCAGTAGTCCAAGAGTTTATAGGTATTATAATTTATTATGTTTAGAAAAGAATAAATATGGAGAAAATTTAAATTTGGATAGAATCAATTATTATATGGGGCTATATTATCTTAAGATTAAAGATGAAAAAATGTATCAAGAAACTAAATTAAAAATAGCTGATAAAAATTTGATTTATAATTTAGAGGTGATGTATCAAATTACAACTAAACAAAAATTAAATGATATTAATGAATTTAATTTAAATGAATTGACATTAATACCGTATTTATTAATAACAAATAAAGAAGATTTGTTAAATAAAATAGATAAGACAAAATTAAAAACAGAAATTAAAATGTATTATAAATATTTATATTACAAAAGTACTGATTTAGATAAGGCATTTGAATTTTTAATTGATATTTGTTATCCATATGTTATCTTAAAATCACATTTAGGTTTAGCCAAATTTTATTTAAAAGAAGTAGCTAAGGATATAATTAGACCAGCTAAATATAAAAGATTTTATAATATGTATTTAGATTTAATTGGTTGTGAAGAGATAGTGGAGGCCTTATGAAAAAAATAATATTTATATTTAGTATCTTTTTAATAATTATTTTAAATGTTAAAGTTTTAGCTACAGAATGGCGCTATGAATGGGAAAACACATATATTGAAGTGCCTTTATATGCCTCAATTAATGCATATGATGACATTCCTAAAGCTAAATTATATAAAGATGGAATAGAACTTCAAGATGCAAATATTAGTTATAATAGAAATGGCGATTGGCTTTATTATTATAAAGATATCGATACATCAAAGCCTGGTGAATATAAGGTTTGGTACAAGGCTAATGAAAGTAGATATCGACCGGGAACTTGTAATAATTATAAACAACTAATTACATTTAAAGTTATTGATACAGTTTATCCAACCATCAATTTAATTAAAGATACTATTAAGATACCTTTAAATAGTGCTAAAATTGATTATAAACAATTTTATACTGTTCGTGATAATTTAGATGGATATATAAGTGATTATGACGATAGTGATGTCAATTATAAAGAAATAGGAACATATGAAGTTAAAATAAGGGCAGTTGATATTTCTGGTAATGAAACAAAAAAGACATTAAAAGTGGTTGTTGAGGATAATAATGGACCTGTTATTACTTTTTTAGGCGATAATGACATCATTGAAGTTGAGCGAGAAGAGGAAGTTGACTTTAAAGAATATTTTAAAGCTATAGATGAAATAGATAAAGATTGTACATCTACAATCAGCTATGACAAATTTGATATAAATCAAACTGGTGATAATATTGTCACTTTTACATTTCACGATAAACAAGGTAATTTTTCAAGTTATAAAGTAACTGTAAGGGTAGTAGATGAAGTTCCGCCTACTATAACTTTAACATGTGATAATATAAGTTTAGATTATAAAACAGAACCAAATCCAGATTTTTTTAAAACTTTTTTAGTAGAAGCTAAAGATGGAATATTTGATTTGACGGAACAAGTTGAAATAGATTTTAGTCAAATAAAATTAGCGGTTGGAAGTTATGATGTAATATATAAAGTAAGTGATAGCAGTGGTAATGTTAGTGAAAAGAAATTGTTAGTAAATTATGTAACTGATAAAGCCCCAGAAATTAAGACGATAGATGTTGTAATAAATGCTGGTGAAAGTATAGATTTTAATGATTATATTGAAGTAGTAGATGATAGTGATCCGAATGTAAGAAATAATATTAGTGTTGATACAGAAAAATTTAATAATAAAGAAGCTGGTATTTATTATTTAAATGTTACTGTTTTTAATAGCAGTGGCCTTTATAATAATGCATATATTAAAGTTGAAGTTGTAGATAAAGGAAATAATACTTTAAATGTTTTTAATATTATTATAATTGTTGTATTAGGAGTAGTTTTAATAGGAGGATTAACATATTATTTAATTCGTTATAAAAATAAGAAAAAACTATCTAATTTAGAATAGTTATGCTAAAATATTAATCAAGGAAGTGGTATTGTGAAAGGTTTTTTATATGGTCAAAGCGAATATAATCTTTTAAATAATGCCACACCTTTAACTAAATATATTGATTACGCAATTAAATATAATTATGATTTTTTATCGATTACTGATTCTAATTTATATGGTTATTTAAAGTTTTATAATTTATGTAAAAAAAATAACATTAAACCAATTATTGGCTTAGAAATTAATTTAAATCTTGATTTAGAAGAAAATACTTTCTTATTATATCCTTATAATGATATAGGTTTTTCTAATTTATTAAAGATTGAAACTAAGAATAAATTAAGTAGTCTTGATCTATCATATTTAAAAGAAAATCAAGAAGGTATTTATTTTATTTTAGTAACAAATAAAAGTTTTATAATAAATAGTCTTAATTCAATGGCTAATGAAGCTTATGATAAATTAAAATTTTATAAAAATAATTTTAAGATGTTTTATTTAGGTGTTAGTCTTCAAAATCCTAATTTAGCTAATATCAATTTAGAAGCTGTAGCTTTAGCTCGTAATTTAGGAATAATTAGTGTTTATCTACATCAAATGAAATATTTAAAAGAAGAAGATAAAATAATTTATGATTTATTAAAAGCATTAGATAATAAAACAGATAATAGTAGTGGTGATTATAGCTTTTTTAAATGGAATGATGATTTTATAAATGACAATGAAGAATTATTTTTAAACACCAAAAATTTAGTAGAAAGCATAAATATTAATATTGATAAAAAAGAAGTTTTGCCTAAATATAAAAGTGATATTCCTTGTAGTAATTTTTTAACTAGTTTAGCTAAAAAAGGCTTAGAAAAAAGATTAATTAAACGTAATGTTGATAGAAATATATATTTTAAAAGATTAGAATATGAATTAAATATTATAAATAAAATGCATTATGAAGATTATTTTTTAATTGTTTGGGATTTTATAAAATGGGCTAAAAAAAATAATATTTATGTTGGTCCGGGGCGAGGTAGTGCAGCTTCATCTTTAGTTGCTTATGCACTTGGAATTACAGAAGTTTGTCCACTTGACTTTGATTTATTATTTGAAAGATTTTTAAATCCGATGCGTATCAGCATGCCAGATATTGATACTGATTTCCCTGATAATAAAAGAGATTTAGTTATTGATTATGTTAAAGAAAAATATGGCGAACATCATGTTGTAAGCATTACGACGTTTGGAACTTTTTCTTATAAAAGTAGTCTTCGCGATGTAGCAAGAATTTACCATTTAGGAGAAAAACAAATTAAAGAATTAAATAATTTATTAGCTAGTAATAATATTTTAAAATTACTTGAGATATATAAATATGATAAAGATATATATAATGTTTTATATATAATAAATGGTCTTGATGGCTTACCAAGGAATACTTCAACCCACGCGGCAGGTATTATTATGGCTGGGGTGGATTTAAGAGAAGTTATTCCTTTACAAAAAGGCCCTAATGGTCTTTTACAATCTGAATTAGAATATGATGATTTAAAACAATTAGGCTTATTAAAAATGGATTTTTTAGGTATTAGAAATCTAAATATTATCGCAAGCGTTTTAGAAGAAGCCAATATTAATCAAAAAGACTTTAGAAATGTATCACTTTGTGATAATAAAGTTTATAAAATGTTACAACGTGCAGATACATTAGGATTATTTCAATTAGAATCAAATGGTATTAGAAATGTATTATTAAAACTAAAACCAACTAAATTTACTGATTTAGTCGCTGTATTAGCTTTATATCGACCAGGACCGATGGATAATATTGATGAATTTATTGCGAGAAAACATGGTAAACCATTTACATATTTACATCCTGATTTAGAACCAATTTTAAAAGAAACTTATGGAATTATTGTCTATCAAGAACAAATCATTTTAATAGCCACTAAATTTGCTGGCTACTCTCTTGGTAAAGCTGATATTTTAAGAAGGGCTATAAGCGATAAAGATAAATTAAAAATGGAAGAATTAAGAAGTGATTTTATTAATTCAGCTTGTAAAAGAGGTTATGATTTAAAATTATGTGAGACGATTTTTGATTTAATTGTTAAATTTGCTAACTATGGTTTTAATAAAGCTCATAGTGTAGCATATGCGCATGTAGCATATGAAATGGCTTATTTAAAAGTGCATCATTTTCCGTTATTTATGTCTAAGATATTAGATAATGTAATAGGCAGTAGTGAAACTTTATATAGTTATATAAAATATGCAAAAAGTCATGGTTTAGAAGTTACAAGTCCTAATGTTAATATTTCATCTTTAAAATTCGTCTATAAAAACAATAAATTATATTTGCCACTTGAAGCAGTATCAGGAATTGGCTTACAAATTGCTAGTAAAATAGTAAATGAAAGAAATAAAACTCCTTTTAAAAATTATGAAGATTTTATTATGCGTTTACAACTTTCAGAATCTAATATTATTAATTTAGCATATGCAGGGGCTTTTAGTGATTTTAATAAAACTACAAAAGAATTAGTTGAACATAACAGTGTTGAAGTAAATTTAATTGATTCATTACTTGGCAATGATTTAATAAAAGAAAATAAAGATTATAGTGATGAAGTGTTAATTAAAAAAGAAAAAGAAGTTTTAGGATTTAATATGAAATATGATCCTACTAAACCTATAAAAAACATTAGAATAAAATATAATTTAATAAGTTTAAATCTAATAAAACCAAATATAAATACAATGGCTATTATTAAATTTAGCAATTTAAAAGAAAATAAAACTAGGAATGGCTTAATATTAAAAGGCTTGATTTATGATGATACTTTTGAATTGCCATTTGTTATATTTAATGATTTATATAATGAGGTAAAAGATTTAATAAATATAAATGATATTTACCAAATTGGGTTTATTTATAAAAATAATAAAGATTACGCCCCAACCTGCAACATTAGTTTTGTAAAAAAACTTGACTTTAACAAAACTTTATGATATCATAACCGTTGCTTGCGGGTATGGCGAAATTGGTAGACGCGCTAGGCTTAGAACCTAGTGCCCCCGGCGTGCAGGTTCGAGTCCTGTTACCCGCACCATCTTATAACTAACATTTTGATACAATTAAAGGGTGTCAAAATTAGCGATATTTGCTCGAGAAATCGGGCATTTTTTTATTTTTGGCGTTTTGCTAGTAGATATAAATTGATTCGAACCTATAGATTTTCTAATTTTAGTTCTACTAGATAAACGATGCCCCTACTAGAAAAACGTTAGACTACTAGAAAAACGAAACCCTACTAGAAAAATGACACCCCTTTTTAAATTGTTAATTTAACCGAAATAAATGCCTTTTGAAGTTCTAAAGACTTTGAGAGGTGTTTATTAAAATGATTAAAGTTATAGAGCTATTTGCTGGTGTTGGATGCCAAAGAGAAGCATTAAAAAGAGCAAATATAGAACATGAAGCAGTAGCAATAAGTGAGAATGATAAATATGCAAGTAGAGCTTATGAGTTACTTCATGGTTCAACCAATAATTTAGGTGATATAAGAGAAATAGAAAGATTACCTAAAGCTGATTTATGGACTTATTCATTTCCTTGCACTGATATTAGTTTAGCAGGGAAAAGGAAAGGATTTGACAAAGGAAGTGGTACACATTCATCGCTTTTATGGGAAGTTCAAAGACTGCTTGAAGTAGCAAAGAAAAATGATGAACTTCCTAAATATTTATTGATGGAAAACGTGAAAAACATAGTATCGAAGAAATTCATGCCATTATTTCAAGTTTGGTTAGACTATCTAGATTCGTTAGGCTATAAAAATTTCTACAAGATTCTTAACGCTAAAGACTATGGCATTCCTCAAAATCGAGAGCGATGTTTCATGATTTCTATTAGAGATAAGGATGCACACTACGAATTCCCTAAACCTACTCCTTTAACAAAAAAGCTTGCAGAACTATTAGAAAATGATGTAGATGAGAAATATTTTCTAAGCAAGAAACTCATCACTTGCTTTACTGATATGAAAGATAGGCACGGGCTCATTCGTGGATTGAGATTTAGACCAAAATATATGAATGAAACCGACTATGCTTTTGCCATAACGACCCACGCCGGCTACAGGCCAACAGATAATTACATTATTGTTCCACAAGCAACCAAGGAAGGCTATGCATTAGCTGAAGTAGGTGATGGAGTCTATACAAATAGATGTCCATCAAAAAGGGGAGTGGTTCAAAAATCGATGATTCCAACTATCAAAACATCGGTAACTGATATAGGAGTAGTCGTAGATGATAAGGATGAACTTATATCCATTAGAAGACTAACTCCTAGAGAATGTTGGCGACTTATGGGGTGGTGTGATGAAGAGATAGATAAGGTAATCAATGAATTCAGCAACACTCAACTTTATAAAATGGCGGGGAATGGAATAGTAGTGGAATTGTTGACCTGCCTATTTGAATTTTAGAACTTTTAATGCAATAAATAAATATCAAGAAATAACAATAAATATAAACAAAATATATCATAATGATATTAAATGGAATTGAAATACACATTATTTTAATATATAATCTTCTATGTGATTTTTTAATTTTTGAGGTGTGAAAATGAACGCTGTAAATAACGATAAATGGATAAATATTGAAGAAGCGGCTGATTATTTAGGAGTAAAGACTGTAACAATCCGTGATTGGATAAGGAAAAATAACGGAATCCCTGCTCATAAAGTTGGAAAACAATGGAAATTTAAAAAAGATGAATTGGATTCTTGGATTAATAGTGGAAAGAGTGCGTTAAGGTGATGAAACATGAATAAAAAAATAAATGTTATTGATCTGTTTGCAGGGGCCGGTGGGTTGTCTGAGGGTTTTTTAGAAACAAAAAAATATCACTTTTTGGCACATGTTGAATGGGAAAAACCCATGGTTGAAACGCTTCGTAATAATTTAATAAAAAGATGGAACTATAAGATTTCTGAAGCTAGAAAGCGTGTGGTTCTTTTTGATGTTCAGAAAACAAGCGAATTAATGCACGGCAATTGGGAACAGGAAACATTGAAACTGTATAGGCAAGCGAATGACGAAGTATTTGTTACTGGCGGTTTAGATGCATTAATAGGAAACAATAAAGTCGATGTGATTATAGGCGGGCCTCCTTGTCAAGCTTATTCACTAGCTGGCAGAGCGCAGGATCCAAATTCCATGCGCGATGATTATCGTAATTATTTATTTGAAAGTTTTGTAAAAATAGTAGACAACTATAGGCCTAAAATTATTGTTTTTGAGAATGTGCCCGGTATTTTAAGTGCAAAGCCAGGTGGTGAATTTGTCATCAAAAGAATCTACAAGGCATTTGAAGAGATAGGCTACGAAATTAGAACACCAAATTTAATGAATAAGTCGATCTATTCCGCTTCGGATTTTGATGTTCCACAAGAAAGAAAAAGAGTTATTATTTTTGGAGTATCTAAAGAGAGCGGTTTAGAAGTTGAAAGTTTGTATAAGGAACTATCAAATTTAAAATCAAACAAAACCAAAAAAACTGTGCGAGATGCAATAGGAAACCTCCCAAAATTTAGAGTGTTAGATAAGCCCTATAAGGAAGGGAGAAAGAATGTTTCTCATGCGCTAGTTGGGGATGTGATTATTCCGCTTCATGATGCTCGATACAATAACCCTAGAGATATTTCAATAATTAAGGAATGGCTGAAAAATGATATGAACGACATTCCAAATCAAGAGAAACTAGATTTTTACTTTGAAAAAACAGGACATAAAACGAACCATAATAAATATAGAAGCTTGGAGTGGGACAAGCCTTCCCCAACGATTGTTTCGCATTTATATAAAGATGGTTTTATGTTCATTCATCCAGATATAAATCAAGCTAGAACCATCACTGTTAGAGAAGCTGCTTTATTGCAGTCCTTCCCAATTGATTTCGAATTTTTGGGATCAACGGCGTATTGCTTTAAGATGATCGGAAATGCAGTTCCGGTTTTGTTTGCCAAAAAAATAGGTCTTGCTGTGTATAACGTAATGGAGGGGAAAAGAAATGAAAAAATTTAATATATTGATTGCTTGTGAAGAAAGCCAACGCGTATGCACAGAATTTAGAAAGCTAGGATTTAATGCATATAGTTGCGATATTTTGCCATGCAGTGGAGGGCATCCAGAATGGCATTTTAAGCAAGATGTACTCCAAGTAATTAAAAATAAAGGCGGAATTTTAGAAACCGGAAAAGAATATTTTATTGAAGGAGAATGGGATTTAATGGTTGCTCATCCACCTTGCACATTTTTGGCTGTAAGTGGAGCTAAATGGTTTTATCATCCCGATGATAAGGATTTGCCAATAGATCAAAGGAGACCTCATCCAAATTTTCCGAATAGAGCAAAGGAAAGAGAAGAGGCTGCAAAGTTTTTTCTGAAATTGGCAAAAGCAAATATTAAACATATAGCTATAGAAAATCCTGTTGGTATTATGAACACTAGGTTTAGAAAACCAAATCAAATCGTGCAACCATGGCAGTTTGGCGATTCCGCCTCTAAAAAAACATGTTTATGGTTAAAAAATTTACCTTTGTTAGTCCCTACGGATATTGTAGATCCCGGGGAATATATAGAATTTGGTAGTGGTAGAAGATTAGCGAAATGGTATTCTGATGGTTTAACGAAAACAAAGACGCCTGAGGAAAGAAGAATATGGCGAAGTAAAACGTTCCCAGGATTTGCAAAAGCTATTGCAGAGCAATGGGGAGCATATTTGTTAAAAACTGAAAAAAAGGAGAAGTAGTTTATGAAAGTTTATATTAGGAAAGTTGATTATCAATGCATAAACAAACAAATTAGTATTCTATCAGATGTAGCAAAGAATTTTTTTGATAATGTGGAAAATGCTACTGCCTTAGATTTCGTGGGAGCGACTTCGAAGCAAAAAGGTAAAGTTACTGTCTTATATGCAACCGATGCTAGACTTGGAGGAGACATCAAGCAAATCATAAGTGCTGAAGGTGGCATGGGAATAGATGACTTAATTACAATTTGGAAGGGGAAAGGAAACTATATCCTTCAAATAATTAAAAATAATTCCGAAATGGGAAAGCAAATGCTGTCGCTATTTTCTGAAGGCGAAAGGCATATTCTAATGAATGTTGATAATCAAACCGATGAAGATTTTAACGTATATGGCATTCATATAACTCTTAAAAATTCGGCTTTGCATAAAGAAAATCCTCATGTATGTATCGGTTGGAAGGTGCTGGGTGATTTAACAAATATCGAAACTAAAAACGATTTGAGAAACCATTATTTGAGTCTATATCCAGATATCAATAAATATGCTTTAGGTCAAAATGTTTCTCAAATATGGATGTTTAAGAATGAAATTAAAATTGGTGACTATATTGTATATTTTGATAGAAACATTGCTCATATCGGAAGAATTATAGGCAACTATGAATTCATATCTAATCCGGTGGATCAAGACAACGATTATGTAAACAATAGAAAAGTTGAGTGGATAAAAGATATACCTTATAAAGACTTACCAGAAGACTATAGAAACAGTGCAAAAACGCAAAAGTCAATTTTTAGGTTAAACAGTTATAAATCATTGATAAGTGATATTGTAAATGGCAATAAGATAGAAGAAGATGATGATTCAAACAATAGTGATGTTGTTATTTACGATTGGAATTCATCTACAATAAAAGATGGCAAAAACTTAATCGTTTACGGAACTCCGGGATGTGGAAAATCATATTATGTTGAGCACGTTTTGCTTGATGGTTATCCTAAAGAAAATTATATAAGAACAACTTTCTTTGCAGACTATACAAATACCGATTTTGTTGGTCAAATATTGCCTATTGTTGATGGTGATAAGGTCACTTACCAATTTAATCCCGGTCCATTTACTTTAGCTTTAGCACAAGCAATAAGAAAGCCAAACGAGAAAGTTGCGCTTGTAATAGAAGAGTTGAATAGAGGAAGCGCTCCTAGTATTTTTGGCGATATTTTCCAATTGTTAGATAGAAAAAATGGCATTAGCGAATATCCAATCACAAACATCAACATAATTGATTATTTGAACAAAGAGTTTGATGGGCAATTCCTTTTTAAAGACATTAAGCTTCCAGGTAATTTATTTATATATGCAACGATGAATACGTCAGATCAAAACGTATTTACTTTAGACACTGCCTTTAAGAGAAGGTGGGAATTCGAGAAATTAATTAATGAATTTAAGGATGACCACGAGTTTAAAGGGATGTATATTCCGTCGCTTATTTCGCTCAATGTTACATGGGAAGAATTGGTTAATGCCATCAATGAATATATGCTAGAGCTAACTGATAATTTAAATAATGAAGATAAGCAGATTGGCGTATATTTCGTTGATAAGACTGGCATGAGAAAAGAAGAGGCTAGCCTTTCAAGCGAAGAAGATACTAAAAAATTTGCTTATAAGGTTCTTGAATACTTGTGGGACGATGTTTCCAAATTTGCAAGAGATAAATGGTTTAAAGAAGATATTAAATCACTAGACCAACTCGTAGAGGAATATTTGAAGAGTGGTACCGAGGTATTTAGTGATGGGGTCAAGAGCAAACTCAACAAGTAGAAAAGATGAAATAACCATTTATTATCATACAGTCACCAATAAAATTGATGATTCTTTTATTGGTCTCAAAATGAGGAATAATAGGATAGACTTCTATTATCCAGAAACATTTGACTTTGATAATTCATCTTTAGAAAACGCTAGGAAAGATATTCTTGCAATTTTAAACACCATCTCTATTGCTAAGACTCATTCAAATGCAAATGTGAAAATTGAATCAAGCTTTTCTAAGAATAAAGCCTTGCCGATATTATCTTTTCTATGGATTATTCAAGATTATTTGAAAAATGGTTTTTATATCAACAGGGAAAAGATACTAAAGAAAAACCAAAGGGGAAGAGTAGATTGGAAAAGAACTCTTAATGGACAGCCAATAATCTCGAAAGGTAACGTGATTTATAGTGACCTTGTTGTTGAAGTAAAAAATGAATTGGACAATATCTTAGTCGAAATTCATAAATATTGTGTAAAGAAGAGCCTAGATATTCTGGGTTGGCTTTTTAGAATCAATAACACCTCCTTTATTAGAATAATTCCTATAAACGAAGGCCTAAGAAATCTTTATGTAGATACGTTAAAGCGTGAGTTGGATAAGACTTTTGATGATATTAAAAAAAGGCGATTAACACACATGCTCACAATTGTTGAGGGTCTTAGTGACGACCAAAATGCTGATGAATTGGTTTATGGCGTTGATTCGTACGAATATGTCTTTGAAAGAATGATCAACTCTATTTTTGGCAATAGGGATGCGACTAATTTTAATCCAAGTGCAGATTGGTATTTAAAAACAAATAATTATGAATCATTTAAAAGTAGCGACTTACGTCCTGATACTGTGCTCGTCCACAATAACATAGCGTATGTTTTAGACGCTAAATATTACAGATATGGCTTTACTGCCGATAAGCGTCATTTGCCTGAAACAACCTCTATTCAAAAGCAAATCACGTATGGTGACTATATTAAGCAAAATAAATTAAGCGATGAAATTAAAGGCGTAAGGAACGCGTTCGTTTTGCCATACAATAAAAACAATAACAAATTAAAATTAAATAATATCCTTGAATATATAGGTTATTCCAAAGCTAATTATAGAAAAGGCCAACAAGAATACGAAATTATTCATGCTTTTCTTATCGATCTGAAGTATGTAATAAATACATGGAATAAATCAAATCATAAAGAAGATATCGACACCTTAATCAAAGATATTGAAGAAATTCAAAGAACTAGAATTAAAGAAGAAAAGGACAACGCATACGCTGATAGCATTGTTAAAATTAAAGAGGGCGAGCAGACATTTGAAGGTGGTATTTATAATTCCTTTTTCTCTACCATAAACAACAAAAAGTTAAAGGAAAGCTTAGATAATCATCATATTTTATTCGTCGATGATGTATTTGTAATTAATGATAAAAAGTATGTTGAGGCTGAAGGCAATAAAAGACATTTAACTTTATACGCGGTTAATCACATGGATGAATGTTGTCTCGCTTTTGACAATAGCGATGATAATTCAAGTGACAATTTGCCTTTTCCGTTTTGTGATAACTGCGAAACTAGAAAGAAGAATAAAACAAAAAATATCAAGATTTCAGATGAACATAATCAAAGAATATATTTAAGAGCTCAAGATGCTGACATTGATAGAATCGTAGAAGATTTGGATGATGCTCTTAATTTACAATCTCAATTGAATGGAACTTTTGGATTTAATCTTAGAGTGCTAATGGATGATTCGGGATTCAATACACCCTATTCAGTGTACAAAAGGAGCTATATAGATAATCATAAAATAAGTAAGTTCTTAGATGATGAAGTTAAGCCATCACTAAGAGAATGTGTTGCTTTGTGTGCTGCATTTGAACTACATCCATTAGTATCTTATAAGCTTTTAGAAAGTGCAGGATTCAACTTGAAAGGGTCAAACTCGCTTCAATATCAATTTTATGAATTCCTAATTGATTATTGCTACGGTGAGGAACTAAAAGATTGGACACTTAAAATAGCAAAAACAAACCATGCTGAATGGCAAATCCCATAATTTATCAAAAATATCTTAGGAAATTTTTCCAAATTTGAACCTGAATATTTATATTAAATAGACCTTGTTGCTGACTAGAAATCAACTCTAGCATCGATAAGGTCTTTTTTTGTACATTTTTATACGATTTTTATCTAAAAACGTTGGGAAATTTTTCCAAAAGTGAAATTTTGGGTTTTGTTATATTTGAACTAGCCAGTTGCAAATGGCACGAAAATTCCGCCTCGATACTAGTTAACCATTCGGGTGGAGAAAGGCATGTAGACGAGAAAACTTAATGGTGATGTTGCTCTGATATTAAGGCAACAACATTGTCTACTAAATTTAATGATTCTTGTAATAGCAAGAACAAATCATTTCACGACTCCGAATTCATCGGTGGTCCTGATGGCAAAAAAGAAGATTGGCGCTATCCAAGCAAAGATCGTCCTTATTACATCTATGTAGAAGGCCAAAAGCTTTATGTTCCTGAAGCAATCTATGACGCAACCGTGCGTGATGATTGGCGAATGAAAAAGGAATATGAACTTCGAACCAAATGCATCATCACAACTGAAAAAGGGAATACAGCAATTTGCAGGAAATCCTGTGCTGAATGCCCTTATTACAGTAAAAGAAGAATGAACCTTATCTCTATTGATTATATGGATGAAGTTCATGGCGTTGATGTTTCTTATGAAGCTCAATCTTATTTAGGTGGAGAGTCACCGGCTGAATATACATCTCGAATAGAAAGAGAAGAAGCAGTCGACGAAGCAGTAGCTAAGTTCAAAGATCCTATCGATAAAGGGATCATTGATTTCTTGATGGGAAAATCGACCTTAACTGAAGTGACTAAAAAACATCATATCTCAATGCCTAATTTGTATCGCAGAAAAGAAAAAGTAGTCAAAGAACTTCAGATTCTTCTCAAGAATTACAAATAGGGCGAAAAACCACAAAGTTGAAGTTCTAAAGAAGTTGAAGGAAGCAGTGAGGCTAAATTTGTAAGCTAGCTAGGCCTTGCTATTCCTTCGCTAATTTAGGAGGAAAAACAATGGAAACAAGAGAAGAAAAACTACTCAATGCCATTTTTGGGACTGAACCAAAGCCTAAAGCACTTCGCTTCTCGTTGAATCTTGAAGATGTGACAGTGGATGTCGCCATCAAGAAAAACAAGAAGAACGAAGTCAAGGGTTGCCAAGGTTCTTGCTCAGGTGGCTGTAAATGCGGAGGAAGAAAATGATGAACGATTTCAAATGCAAGCCTTCCTATGCAAGCGAGGAAGAGGATTGGAACGCCTGGCGCGACGAAGAGCTCATCCGCGACGCATACGAAGAAGAAAAAGAGGTAATGAAAAATGAATCAAAAGATTAGCGAGCTTCTTTTAGAGGCTAAAAACAAAATTGATGAGGCTTTAAATCTTCTTAATAATAA
>CALUXR010000003.1 GCA_944324795.1 uncultured Acholeplasmatales bacterium | reverse complement strand
AAATTAAATAATTCAAGGGGAAAAACAGTATAAAACAATTTGACCAATCTAACCTTAAATAACTTGAGATTCTACACCCTTGTTTCTTTTTGCAACCCCTTAGCTAATTTTGAGACCCCTACATAAGGTGTAAGTTATATCTATAGTTCTACCTATATTTTCCAAAGTACTTTTCTTCACCTGTTATTCTTGTTTTCACTGCTTCACTTTTAGTCTTAAATCTACCAAGAATATGAGCTTTTCTTTGAAACATAATTTGAGCTACCCATAGACCTCTATCTTTATCAAAATGAACCCCTCGAACTCCTGAGCTATTGTTTTTATTGAGCTTCCTATCTTTCTTAATTCCGCACTTCATAGTTCCATCAACTAATCCGCGATCTAAAGTAGGAAGGTACGCTTTATTTTCTTCGTTCTTGCATCCGCAAGATACTGTAACTCGTGATTGACAGCTTGCGCATTTGGAGTAAATAACCCAAGTGTAATGTCTTCGATAGGATTTTTAGCAAGATAATCTTATCTTATTTATAAAAAAGCCAGAGGAATATAAATTCTCAGCAAAACACTATTAAAATTAATATTTATATACTTCAATTTCTAAATCTGATACTGGATAAGAACAACAAGGATGGAAATAATTAAATTTTTTATCGATTTCCGCTTGTTTATTAAGTTTTGTAGTTTTTATTTCTCCTTTAAGTATTTTGCTTCTACAATAACCACATCCACCTAAATGACACTTTGATCTAATTAGTAAATTTGATCTTTCTAAAGCATTTAAAATAGTTTCGTTTTGCATAGCTTTTATTGAAAATACCTCGTTTTCGCAGTGAATTCTAATAGTAAACTCTTTATTTTCTAGATCAAGAGTTTCTGGTGATCTTTCAATTCTAAAATATTTATTTGCAATATTTAATTTAGATATTTCACTATTTAAATAATCAAGCATGCCATTTGGACCACTTGCAAAAATGCTATATTTTTCATCTTTAGGAGCATATTTTTTAATAATCTCTGCAGAAATCAGTCCTTTTTCACAATTTGATACTTCTTCATCTCTTATAACATAAATAACTTTTATTTTAGAATTGCTTGATAAATTATCTAATTCATTCTTAAAAATAATGTCACTTACTTTATTTACTCCATAAATAATTGTTAAATTAAAATCTTCAATCCCATCATTTATTGCTTTAGTCATACTAATAAAAGGAGTAATTCCAATACCACCTGCTATAGCAATAACATTTTTTGCATCTCTTATAGATGAATAAGTTAAAAATCCACCTGGTTCACTAGCAAAAAGTTTATCTCCAACTTTTGCTTTATCTAATAAATAATTTGATAAATATCCATCTTCTTTTCTTTTAACTGTTATTCTATAAATATTTTCTAAAACTTGTTTTGGAGAAGAAGAAATAGCATAAGCTCTAGATACAATATTATTATCAACATTAACAAATAAAGAGATATAGCTACCAGATTTAAAATAAGCAAGTTTATCATTATATTCTTCATCTGGTATTAAATAGAAACTTTTTGTATCTTTATTTTCTTCAACAATTTCTTTAATAATTAAGTATTGTTTTTTTGGATGATAATAATCCGCTAATTTATTTACTTCATATTCTTTATATGGTTTTATTTCACTATTATTGATGGCGTTTAAACGATTTTTCTTTAAATTTTTAAATTTAAGCATATCCAGAACGCCAATTAAAGAAACTTTTACTTTCATTTATTTATCCTCCTTCATATCTGCAAGAGTAAATTTTGCAGCTAAATCACCTGATAGATAAGATGAATTATATCCAGAACTTCTAACTCCATGTCCTCCAGCAAATCTTAAGCCTTTTAAAATTGTTTCATCATACATTGTATTTAATCTTGGAAGCATATTATCTAATCCTGCGGTTAAATATCCATAGATAGTTCCATCTGGAGTTGATGTATAATGAGCATATGTAAGAGGAGTTGCAACTTCAATTTCTTCAATAGCATCAAAAATTTTACAACCGGTTGCTTCTTCAAATCTTCTAATATAACCTTTTGCAAGTTTATCTTTTAAATCAAAGTAATTACTTTCATTAATTT
This sequence comes from uncultured Acholeplasmatales bacterium, assembly GCA_944324795.1. Classification (GTDB taxonomy): domain Bacteria; phylum Bacillota_I; class Bacilli_A; order Acholeplasmatales; family Anaeroplasmataceae; genus CALUXS01. The sequence continues at coordinate 100,959 of CALUXR010000003.1, read as the reverse complement.
CTTTGTCAAAAACATCACTAAAATATAAAGAAGTCATATACATAATAGTAGTTCCTTTTGGAGATGCATCACTTAATGCATTATTTAAAACAACTGTTACTTGATTAAAATTATTTAAATCTTTCATAGATTCAAATGCTTCTCTAGTATTTAAACTATCGTAAATAAAGTAACTATAACTATTTAGTCCTAATTCTTCTTTTGATTTATTTAATCCTAAGAAAAGAGAAAAACCTCTTCCAGATAATTTTCTAAAACCTGATAATTTTAACTGTTGTTCCGAAATTTGTTTTTTATCTTTAATCATACTACCGTATACGCTTTCTGGAGATGCGTTTGAAATAATATGTTTTGTACGAATTATTTTTCCACTATCTAGAACAACTCCATTTACTTGTCCATCTTTTAGTAATATCTCTTTTACTCCATCTCCAAAATATACATCACCACCACATTTTTTAATTTCTTCAATAATAGTTGCACTAATTTGATGAGATCTTTCAACTGGTATTTGTGCTTTTAAGGTAATATATAAATAAACCATAATGCAGTAATGTACAAAACCAAGCTCATCAGTTGCAGTTCCAAGATAAGACCAATAAGTATTTAAAATTTCTTGTGCTTTTTTAGGCATCTTTATTGCTTTTAATACTTTATCTACGCTATATACAGCAACTCTCATAAAGTTTGGAAACTTTTCTTTTAAAACTTTAGTTTCTGGTTTTCCATGAGACTTATTTAAATAATCCATTGCATTTTTTATTTCTTCACCAAGTTTAAAAAATGTTGTAACAGACTTTCTAGAACCTGGAACATATTCTTCCATCTTATTAATAAAGTTATCAACACCAAAAGGCATTTCATAACTTTCTTTTGTTTTTGCATTTATTACTCTAAAGGCTTCTGGAACATCAACAAAATGTAACTTATCTAATAAATCTAATTCTTTAAATAAAGAATATAAGTTGCCATGTAGATCTTCGTGTCCAAAATCACATAATTCATGTAAAGATGCTTCAAAGTAAAATCTACCTCTAGAAAATCCGGTAGCAAATCCACCAGGTAAAATATGTCTTTCAACTAAAAGTACCTTTTTATTTGATTTTGCTAGTCTTAATGCAGCAATAAGTCCTCCATTACCAGAACCAATCACAACTGCATCATAATTTAATTCATTCATATTTATTATCTCCTATAAATCTAAATCTTTTTTAACATCATTATACAATCTAAAGCCACCAGCTAAGTGATAGCAATCAAAACCATATTGACTTAATATTCTATATGCATTAACATATGGTTACCTCAAATGGTTATCAGTATTTTAACATAAACAAGGTTTAATTTCGATATTTTCATGGAAATTTTACAAGATTTTTTCTCAAAAAAGAATAAAAAGTTTTTTGTGGGACAAAAAGTTTATTGTGCTATAAAAAGTTTATAGTGCAAATTAACTTTCTTCGGTTAATGCTAAAGTGCCTGTATTACCTATCACTCTTTAATCACTAATTTATCAATTATGGAACTTGACCCCCTTTTTTGGCACAAAAAAAGGTTTGACCAGCGATTTTCACTGTATCAAACCATTGCTTTCAATATGGAGCCACAGATGGGAATCGAACCCACATCATCTGAATGGCAATCAGATGTACTAGCCATTGTACTACTGCGGCGCATGTGTAATTATACCATATTGCTAGTTAAAGTCAACAACTTTTTTTATTTTTTGTTAAAATTTCCTTATCATTAATAAATCTAATTAATAGTTTTTTTATATATTAAATGTTATAATATGCTTCGGGTGATTTTTATGTATCAAACAAAACTTAATTTATTAGATACTGAAATAGCATTAAAAAAAGTTAAAGATTTATTTGAAAAAGAATTAGCTTTTGCTTTAAATTTAACAAGAGTTTCAGCTCCTATAATTGTTTATGCTAATTCTGGTTTAAATGATAATTTAAATGGTTATGAAAGACCGGTTTCTTTTTCTTCTCCTAATTATGATAATGATATTGAAATAGTTCAATCTCTAGCAAAATGGAAAAGGATGGCTCTAGCTCATTATGGCTTTAAACCAGGAACAGGGCTATACACCGATATGAATGCTATAAGGCGCGACGAATTTCCTGATCACTTACATTCAATATATGTTGATCAATGGGATTGGGAAAAAATCATAACAAAGGAAAACAGAAACCAGTCTTATTTAAAAGAAGTTGTTGAAATAATAGTTCATACACTACATCTAGTTCAAAATGAAATTACTTCTCTTTACCCTATTTTAGATAAATATGTCAACGAAGATGTTCATTTTGTTACTACTAGCAAATTAGAACAACTTTATCCTTCATTAACTCCAAAAGAAAGAGAAAATGCTATAACAAGAAAATATAAAACTGTATTTGTTTCACAAATAGGTTGGCCCCTTACAAATAACAAACCACATGATGGTAGGGCTCCTGATTATGATGATTGGCTTTTAAATGGGGATTTACTTATTTACCATCCTCTTCTTGATGAAGCAATTGAAATATCTAGTATGGGAATTAGAGTTGATAAAGACAGTTTAATGAAACAACTTGTTTATAAAAATGATTTAGCTAAATTAGAATATAGTTATCATAAAGCTATTATTAACAATGAACTACCTCTTACAATAGGTGGTGGAATTGGTCAATCAAGAATATGTATGTTATTATTAAATAAAATTCATATTGGTGAAGTACAATCTTCATTATGGCCTAAAAAAGAAATTGATAATGCTAAAGAGAAAGGAATAGTGTTGTTATAATGAATTATAAATTAAGACAAGAAAAAGTACTAAATTTAATGGCTCCTAATACTATCTTTTGTTTATTTAATAAAAGATTAAATGAAGATGCTAAAAAATATGATTGTAATCGCAATTTTTTCTATTTAACCGGAATTGCTGAATTTGATGACATTTTATTATTTGTAAAAAATAAAAATGAAAGTTTCGTAAAATTATATATTCATGAAATAGATCCTAAACAAGAACGTTGGACAGGTCCTACTATTCGTTCTAATGAAGCTACGACTATTTCTAGTATTAAAAATATTGGTTTAATTAATAATTTCTATAATGATTTAGCTAATTATATTAATTATGATACTTCTATTTATTTACTTGAAAATTTAGATGAATCTAAAGATTATAGTTATGAAGATTATTTTAAAAGAACAATTTCTAAAAAATATCCTAATATTATATTTTTAGAAGGAAATAATATTTTAAAGAAATTAAGAACTATTAAAGATGAAGATGAAGCTAATTTAATTAGAAAGGCAAACATCATTACTAATTATGGTTTAAATGCTATTTTAGACAATCTAAAACCAGGATTAAAAGAATATCAAATTGAATCTTATTTCGACCAAGCCATTAAATTTAATGGGGCTACAGGATATTCATTCCCTACTATTGCGGCTAGTGGTATTAATTCTACTTGCTTACACTATAGTACAAATACTGCAACTTTAGAAGATAATGATATTATATTGTTTGACTTAGGGGCTTCTTATGAAACTTATTGTGCTGATATTTCGCGTACTTACCCAATTAATGGTAAATTTACTGATAAGCAACGTCAAATTTATGAGATTGTTTTAAATGGTCAAAAATTAATCGAAAAAACTGCTAAACCAGGTCTTACAACTAAGGATTTAAATAATATATTAATTCAATATTATATACCACATTTAAAGAAAATAGGTTTAATTAAAAAGAATGATGAAATATTTAAATATTATTTTCATGCTGTAAGCCATCATTTAGGAATGGATTGTCATGACTTTTGTGAATATAATAAATTAGAAGCAGGAGCTATAATATCTAATGAACCAGGTCTTTATATTCCTGAATGGAAAATAGGTGTTAGAATTGAAGATGATTTATATATTACAAAAGATGGCAATATTAATCTAAGTGAAGGGATTATTAAAGAAGTTAAAGATATTGAAGATTATATGGCTAAAAGAAATAATTAATATTAAAAGGATGTAAAACTGATTTTTAAAAGTTTTAACATCCTTTTTTACTTCTAAAAAACTTCTAGATTTTTAGGCTTAATTATAATGTTTTTTTATTTTACTTCTAGAAAGAAAAAGCCTTAGTTTATTATACTAAGACTTAACCATTGATATATCTATTTAAGAATTCTTTTGTTCTTTGTTCCTTCGGATTATTAAATATTAAAGATGGTTCACCTTGTTCAACAATATAACCATTTTCCATAAATATAACCTTTTTAGAAACATCTTTAGCAAAACCCATTTCATGAGTAACAACAATCATAGTTAAACCACTTTTAGCTAAATTTTTCATAACTTCAAGTACCTCCCCAACCATTTCAGGATCTAGAGCACTTGTAGGTTCATCAAATAAAATGATTTCTGGGTCCATACACAAAGCTCTTGCGATGGCGACTCTTTGTTTTTGACCACCTGATAATTCTGATATTCGATAATTCATTCTATCTTGCATATTGACACTAGTTAAGTGCTTAATAGCTTTTTCTTTAGCTTCTTCATATGATCTTTTTAATACTTTTGTTTGAGCAATAATACAATTTTCTAAAACATTCATATTATTAAATAAATTAAAGCTTTGAAAAACCATAACTATTTTAGATCTTATATGATTGATTTCTTTACTATCAACAATAACATTAGGATTTTCTAATATTGCGTTTTTATAACCTTCTTCATCATAAAAGTTTCTTTTTAAAATTGGGTTTTTTCTAATCTCTTTAAATTCTTTTTTAGCTATTTTAAGTTTTTCTTTATATTCTTTTTCTTTATGTTCAATTAATTTATTAGCCCAAATAGCTACTTCATCTTCTGTTCTTATAAGTTCATCATTATATTTAGCTAAAGCTTCATTATAGGCATTATAATCAACAAAATCGTCTTTACATGCATTAATATTAAAATAAACTTCATTATTAAAAATAAGATTCCCGCGCGTTGGTGTTTCTAGCAAATTTAAACATCTTAAGAAAGTTGATTTACCACTACCAGAAGGGCCGATAATTGAGATAACATCGCCTTTTTTTACTTCTAAATTAATATCTTTTAAAACTTTATTAGCACCAAAATATTTAGCTAAATTACAAACACTTAATATAGGAGCACTCATTATAATTCACCCCTTTTAAATCTAAATGGATTTAAACTAAATTTAACACCATCTAATTTCTTTTCTACTAATTTTAAACATAAACTAGCTATTAAAGTTAATATTAAATAAATTACCGCTAAAATTAAATAACATTCTAAGAAAGCATAGTTAGTAGTAGCTATATCATTAATACGATAGAATAATTCGGTAACCGCTATAACATTTAATACTGATGAGTCCTTGATATTAACAATTAATTCATTGCCTATAGTAGGTAAAGCATTACGAAGTGCTTGAGGCAAAATAATAGATATAGAAGTTCTAGATGCAGACATGCCAAGAGATCTAGCCCCTTCTTCTTGTCCTTTATCTACCCCATTCATACCAGATCTAACTATTTCACCCATATAGGCAGCTGTATTTAAAGTTATAACAATTAAACCGGCAAATAACCAGCCATTTAAAACATTATTAATACTTCCTGGTAAATTAATTAAATTCCAATTAATACCAATAGCTTGACAACCATATTTAAAGATTAAGGCTTGAACCATCATTGGAGTTCCTCTCAAAACAATAGAATAAATATTACATAGCCCTTTAAGAATATTTTTTAAAACCTTAATAACGGGATTATCTAATTCTTTTATTTTAATTCCTTTACCATAGGCTAAAAATATACCTAATATTAGTCCAATAACAGTACCAAATACTGCTAAAATGATGGTTGATAAAATACCATAACCAATAAAATCAAAATTTTCAGATAAAGTTTTAAATAAACGGCCAAAATTAATCATTATGCTATACTGCTAGCAGAACGAGTAGCTGCAGCCCCCATCATTTCTTGTCTTTTTGCATCAGTTAACTTAGCTAAAGCACTATTAATTTCATCTCTTAATTCAGTATTACCTTTTTTAATACCAATAGACACTTTCATACCATTTTGATCTTCAGCAGATAAAAATGAATAATCGACATATAACACTGATAAACCACCTAAATTAGTCATAGCTTCAACTACTGGTAATTCCGCAGGCATCGCAAAAGCATTACCTGATTTAACATCATTTGCTGCAAGAGGATAAGTATCTAAGGCACTAGCATGAATAATTGAGCTATCTACACTACTAAAATAAGTGTCAATAAAATCATCACCAACAACACTCTTTTGACACACTAAAACTCGATCTTTAAATACAGATAATAACTCTTCGTATGTTGCTGGATTATCTTTACTATTATCAGCAAAATATTCATTTTTATCTTCGGTTGAAATTAAGAATGCTAAATCACTTGATAAATATGGGTTTGTAAAATCAATTGATTCTCTTCTTTCAGCTGTATCAGTCATACCAGCAAGAACCATATTAATTTCATCATTCATTAAAGCAGGAATTAAAGAATCCCATTCTAATTTTTTAATTACAACTTCCTTATCTAATTCTTCAGATAAATATTTAGCAACCGCAATATCATAACCATCAACAAATTGATTTGTCCCGCTTATTGGTAATGTATAATCATTAGCACTATTAACAGTCCAATTAAATGGTTGATAAGCACATTCCATACCAATAACTAATTGATCATTAGTAACCTTTGAATTAGAACAAGCCGTTAAAGCTAGGGCACTAAGACCTGTAATAAATAAACTTTTAAATAATTTTTTCATTTTCTCTACCTCTATATTTTATATTTAAAAATAAAAAATGCGTCCACATTGTAGACGCTTAATAGACTTAATATAACTTAAAAACATTTAAGCGCCTCTACTAAATAAATTAGTAGGAGTGAAGTAGATATTATCTACAACCCCACGATCTATTTATGCCTAAATAGTCGTTCGGCAAGCTTACCTTTCCTAAAATTCATAGGATGCCTCCTCCAATTAGTACTCATTTGTCTTGCTCCTCTTATCATTTTTTATTTTTATGTCAATATTATAAACTTTTTTAACTACTTGTAAATAAAAATCATTCATTAAAACGTTTTCAATATGATGTTGTTGCTTCATTTTTTTCTAAATCACTTAAAAATCTTTTTAATAAAAAAGTTAAAAAATAAGGAAAAGTATAAAATTTATTATTAAACCCAATATTATTTTCACATAATTTGATACCATATTTAATATTATCATATTTATCAATTAATTTATTTAATGATATGGTACTAGAATTACTAGCTTTAACTTCTATAGGTATAATGTAATTTTTATTTCTAGTAATGAAATCCATCTCTATTGTTGATTTTTCATTTTTATAAAAAAATAGATCAAAGTCAGCTTTTACTAACATATCTCCTACCATATTTTCATACAATCCACCTTTATAAGTATTAAAATTTCTATTACTTCTTAAATCATATGAAGATTCTTCATCTAAAGAAGCAACTAATAATCCTGTATCCATAAAATAAATTTTATAGTTTTTAGGATCATAATTGGCTTTTAGAGGCAATTCTAAATCCTTTATCAAATAACAAATATTAATAATACCAGAATCTAAAAGCCAATCAGTAACACCTATATATTCTCTATTACGAGAACCGTGATTAATTTTTGTAATTTGGAATTTTTTGTTATCCTTCCCTAAAAAAATTTTAATATTTCTAAAAGTGTTTAATATTTTTGCTTGAGCTAAACCATTTGCGTATTTTCTAATATCTTCTTCATAAGCCTTTAAAATTTGTTTTTGCAATTCTAAAATCCCACTATAGTTTTTGTTAGTGATAAACATTTCAACTACTTTAGGCATACCTCCTAAAACCATATATTCGTGAAATATATTTAAAAAAACATTCATTTCAACGTTAGATAGTGGAATGACATTTTTCATTTTATAATATAAATTTTCAATCGTTTCTTCGCTATATCCTTTTGCCCATAAAAATTCTTCAAAATCTAACGAGTACATCGTGTATTCAGTTTTATAGCCAACACTAACTGAATCAATTTCTTTATAATTTAAACCCATCATACTTCCAGAACAAATAACGTCATATCTACCATCCAATTTAAAGAATTTAAGACAAGTAGCCGCATTAGGGCATTCTTGAATTTCATCAAAAAAAAATTAAAGTTTTATATGGTACAAACTCTAAACTAGAATTAATTAAAGTAATATTTTTAATAACATCTTTAGGGCTATAACCATCACTAAATATATTTTTGTATTCAGGATTTATTATAAAATTAATTTCTATATAGTTTTTGTAATTATTATGTCCAAATTCAGAAATAGAATATGTTTTACCTATTTGTCTAGCTCCTCTAATTATCAAAGGATATTTGTTCGGATTATTTTTCCAATTAATTAACATTTTATCTATTTTTCTTTTTAAAATCATTTTTCCACCTTCATTTATTAAATAGTTATCACATTTTTCCTGGTAATTCAAGCAATTAAATCACATTTTTCCGGATTTTAATAGCGTTGTTTTACACATTTTTCCAACTCGTTATCAAAGAATCTAAATCGATAGTAGATAAACTCAACAAAATTCAAATAGTAATAAAACTAGAATTATTAAATAAATTTTTAAATTTACTCTAACAGATAATGATGTTGAATTCTCTGATACCAATTTATAACAACAGAACCAAAAAAGGAGAATTATGAACACACAATTATTATTTTGTCATTACTTTCTCAGCAGTCTCCAAAATGCCCCATTTAGTATAAAACCTATAATATATCCTCTAAATATTCCTTAATTAAAAAACCTAAAGGATAAGGAATAGTTAATATCCTATCATTATAACCAATATTAGTTCTTCCTAATTTAATAGCTAATTTAATTTCTTTGTTTTCTTCTAATACTTTATTTAGAGATTTTGTTCTACCTGACTTAGTTTTAACCTCAATAGGTATAATTTTATTAAAATATTCTAAGATAAAATCTAATTCTATAGTAGAATCTAAAGAACGATAAAAAAATATATTTTCAAATCCAGATTTTAATAACGACTCTAATATAGCACTCTCATATAATGCCCCTTTATAGATATTAAAATTTCTATTTGTTCTTAATATATTTTCACTATTTTTATCTAAAAAAGCCATAAATAAACCCATATCACTAAAATAAACCCTAAAATTATTATCTTGCTTTTCTAATTTGTTTAGATTATATAAAATATTAATTATTCCAGCATCTTTTAACCAATTAAACAATCAAAATAAGAACTAAATCTAGCACCTTCCCCATTTTAGAAAATTGAAACTTATGATTATCTTTAGCTAACTGTAAAGGTACCATTTCATATATTTTAGCTACTTTTGCTTTATCTAAGCCATCTACATATTGTTTTATATCATCTAAATAATCTTTCCTTAATTCTTTTTGTAATAAATAGGCTTCATCAAATAATTTAGTTTTCATGTAATTATCAACTATTTTAGGTATTCCCCCAACAGCCATATAATCATCATAATTTTTAAATAAAACATCTAAGATCCCTTTATCTAAAGAAACTAGCTCAAACAAATGTTTCTTTAACAAATCTATCATGCTAGTAGTATAACCTAAGGCCCACAAATATTCTTCAAAATCTAAACTATACATAATATATTCCGTCTTATAACCAACTGACACTGAAGAAATATGTAAATTATTGATACCAAGTACACTTCCGTTACAAATTACATCAAATCTTTTATCTAAGGCAAAAAATTTTAAAGAAGTTGTCACATCCATGAAAGCTTGGATTTCATCAAAAATAATAATGTTTATTCTGGTATAAATTTAAATGTAGAATTATAAAATGATATTTTATTAATAATATCATCAACGTTAAAAGTAGAAAAAAATTAATACATTCAGGGTTAGAAATGAAATTTATCTCAATGACGCTTTTATAATTTTTTTAGCAAATTCTCTAATTGAGGTTGTTTTGTCAATTTGCCCAGCTCCATAAATAATAAGTGGTAATTTATTTGTTTCGTCATATCCATAATTATTTTTTGATATTTTTATTGCTACATCAGCAGGGTTATGTAGTCTAAAATTTAAAATACTATTTAGTCTACCTTTACCTTTTTTTACATCTAAGGGTATAGTTCTGTTATTAATATTTAATATGAATTCTAATTCATAATCATTTTTTCCTTCCAATAAAATAAATCTATTCCTCTGTTTTTTAATTCCGAAGCTACATAATTTTCATAATAAACACCAGATAATATATTACTATCTAATAAAAAAGAACGAGCACTTAATTTACTTTGATATGTAAAAATTCCCATATCTGCTAAATAAAGACGATACATTCCCTCTTCACTTGATATTAATGGTGGTCTAACTATTTCTTTTAAAGAATTAGCTTTATATATAACCATACTTGTTAATAACCAAGATATTGGATTAATAATATCTCTGTTTTTGGCATTTTGAATAACTTGAGAAATTTTAAAGTTTTTATTTTCTTTATTTAGTTGACTAAAAATATTATCGAATAATACCCTTGATCTTATTATAGACTCTTTACTAGTCTGATATAATTCCATATCTGCTAAATAATTACCATAAATTTCATTAATAACTTTAATTGATTTGCTAAAAGCCTTTAATTTGTTTTCTTTATTTTCTAAATATGTATCAACAACTTCAGGCATACCACCTAAAAATAAATATATATCTAATATTTTTAAAATTTCTTCATGTATTTCCTTATTTATTACTTCTCTATTTTTATATTTATCTTTAACATAATTATAAATATCATTATCATAATTCATTAAAAATTCTTCAAAATCTAAAGGAAACAGCATTAAAGTATTAACTTTACCAACAGGATATAAAAAGTTCTTATTACTATTTCTATTAAGTTTAATTCTTAATAAAGATCCTGTAGCTATAACTTTTATATCTCTTCTATTTTCACAAAAATGTTTAAGCATTTTAATAATAGCTAAACACTCCTCCACTTCATCAAATATTAGTAAATTTTTATCACTTGGTTTAAACTTATATCTTAATTCAAGATATTCAAGTAAGCTTTCTAAACTGTCATGATTAGAAATATAATTAACAAAATTATAGTCATTTGAACAATCTATTCTTAAATATCTATCCTTATAATATTTTTTAGCAAACAATTCCAAAACAAGATATGTTTTCCCAACTTGTCTAGCCCCATAAATAATTAATGATTTTCTAGTCTTATTAGCATCCCAATTTAACATATAATCTAAATATTTTCTAATCATATTTCACCTCAATTACACCTTTTAGGAGAAACAAAAACAGAGCTATCTAAAGCCCTGTAAATTAACTAATATAATAATATTCCTTGTTCATATTAATAAATAATTTAACTAATAATAAATAAACAATAATAATTAAAGGATAATATACTATTTTAATAAATAAATAGTCTAGATTTATATCTTTTAAAAATGTTGCTAAAACAACTTCATATATTACATAAGATGTATCAGAATAACTAAATATATATTTAGCTATAAAAGCATGTATTATTACAAGTATTATGCCTATGATATAGGGGTATTTATAACCTCTATTACAATAAATTGTATTAGTAATTAATCCAGCTATAAATAATAATGTATGATTAAGTCTAGCCATTTCTAAATAATATCTTGTGTTATGTAGGAATGATTCAGGGGCTACAATATTAGCAATTGCGTAAAATAAACCACTTAATGTAGCTAGGAAACTTGCAAATTCTCTTAATCCTTTCCATCTTGCAAGTACTCCTATTGAGAGTAAGAAATATGAAACAGCTGAAAATTCAACTGGATATTGATTGTTTTTTTCAATTATTAAATGATAATAATACTCACCTATTTTATAAATTAATAAATATATAACTATTATATATAATATAATTTTAAGTAATTTTTCTTTAGGAGCTAAAAGATATATAAATATTGGTATAAATATAATAATTAAAATAAATACAATCCTAATACTATACATATCTATCCCTCAAAGTAGATACATTTGGTGTTTCTTTATACCAATAATGCTCTTCAGGCTTTAAGGCATAAAAATTATATGGTTCAAAACCTAAAACATTACTTGAAGCACGCGTCATCGCGATTAACATAGTTTCTCTTTTAGCTTCATTATTAGTCATAAAATCATCTACCATCTCTGTTTTTAAATCAAGAGAATAGATATAAGGATCAACACTAAATTCTTCTAATAAATTATCATCAATATTTACATCTGATAAATTAGGACCTCCACCCATTTTCATGATTGGTAAATTAACATGAGTTATGTTACCATCTTGTAAATGATAAGTGTCTTCTTTTTTAATTAGAAGTCTTAATGGCAAATAATTATCATCAGTAACTTCAACACTACCAACCCCACCATGAGCTAAAATTAAGCCAGCAATATCTTGAAATAATAAAGATGAGTAATCTAGGTTATCTATACTTTTCCAATCATAAAATCTATTATCACCACTTAAATTTAAATTAGTAGGATAAGATGTATATGCCATTTTATTAGGGAATAGCGGTATATATTGACCTAATAATAAACTAAATAAAGATGTTATATTACTTTCTAAATATGAACCATTAGATAAAGTGTCAAGCATAATTGCGGATAATCCAGAATTTGCAAATAATGTGTTTGTGATGGTTAGATAATTATCATATTTTTTGTTACCATTAAAATCATATAATTCTTCTTCATTACTTAAGGCATCTTTAATTATTTCATTATTACTAATTATTTCTTCTTTAGTATATATTGGCTCACTAAAACCAAAAAATGCTCCACCAGGTGTATTATATAAAGCTGCATTAGTAAGTATTGAATCAGCTTTATAATCTTTATTCATAACATTAGATGATGGACTTAAATAATCTTTATTTAATAAAGAATTAGAATTACCATAATATATTCTTTTTTCTAAATTAACCCTAACTCCTTTATTAGAACCTGTTTTAACTAAAAATTCCATTCCATTTTGTAATAAACAATTATCAATATTAACATTAGAACTAAAACTTCTAATAACATTTCTACCATTTTCTATTATTGAATCTTTAACACTAATATTATTACCGTTTAATTCTAAAACTGTTCCACTATATTCTAAATTATAAAAATTATTACCATAATCACAATTTTTTAAATGAACATCAGAAACACTTAAATTATCACCATCAACATAAAGACCAATATTATCTTGACCATATAAAGCATATATAGCATACGTATAATTAGTTAAACCTAAGGTTGAATTAGTTTTAGGAGCTCCAATAGATAAATAAATTAAAGGCCCTCTAAATAAATCATTACTACTAAGTAATGGCACTTCAATAGTTGTATTACCACTACTTATTTCTTGTTTATCACTAGGATAACATAAATTATGCATATTAATAGTAAAACCATTACCATATAAATTGCTTCTTAAATGAATGCCAGCCGTAATTGTCGTTGAAATAGGTTCAGCAACTTCATTCCATTTATCTATAAAATCATGATTAAAAGTAGTTGTAAATCTATAAACTTCATTATTAAAATTAAAACTACCATTACTATAATTACCAAATAAAACAGTATCAGCACTTTTTAAATTCATATTATTATCATATGTATTATTTAATGATTCTAAATTAACTCTTAAAGCTATATCTTTAGCATCTTCACAAAAATTAGTAGCCATTAATAAATCGTTATAAGAATAAACATTAACGCCATCAATTACTTCAAATTCTAAATTAGATGTTAAAGTATTTAAATTATTTTCATCATAAATTTTTAAATAACTTTCACCACTAGCTAATATTCTAATTTCTTTATTATTAAGATCAACTTCTAAATTATTAGAACAATCAAAAGTTAAATTAGTAGGATTAGTATTAACAAAATCTATATTAAAAGTTTCAACATCATTAATTAAATTTAATTCATTAAAATTAATATAATCTAAATTATATAAACCAACAATAAAATCACCTGTTATACTTTGACCACTTGTTGATTTATCAAAATTTAAAATTATAGCCCCATCATCACCAACAATTGTAGCTTTAAATGATTTAGAAACCGTTCCTTTTTCATTTTGACAAGTAATTGTAACTTCCCCAACATTTAAAAAATATAAATAATAATCACTACCAAGAAGTCTGACTTCCGCAATAGTTGAATCACTTGATAACCAAACTAAATTATTAGAACTTGCAAGTGGTAAAGACTTATCATAGATTGCTTCAGCTTCTAATTTAACTCTTTTATCTTTTAAAATAAATGCTTCATTAGCTTTATAATTAAAACTAATATTTGTTATATCTTGTTCTACTTCTCTAATTTTACTACTAGCACTAGCAAAAGCTATAATAGCAATTAAAAAAGGAACTAAAAGTAATATTAAAATAGCTTTCTTTCTCATAGACTCACCTCATGTTTAATGAATCCATCTTCAATTCGCTTTTTATAATTAATCAATAGACCAATTAAAGTAATAATTAAACAACCAATAATAATTAAATAATAATAAGTTTCATTTAAATCAATAAATAAACTTAAAATAAAAGAAACCATAACATAAAATATTGGTAAAATAAAATCTAATAATACTGATATAAAGCCATTTTTCATTTTTAAATCAGTATATATAGAACTTAAATTTAAAATTAATAATATAAATAAACCAATCATTAATAAAAATAAGAAACTTATCCCTGTCATCTCCTTAGTAATTACTAAAATTAATAAAGAAATTAAATAAAATATACTTGATATGAAATAAGGTACAAACATTTTAATGCTTAATTGTTTAATAGGACTGATTGGTAAAGTCTTAATTTTAATTAACATTTGTTTTTCTTTTTCTAAAGATATACTTGATGTTGAATTAATAACAGAAATAAATAAAATAATTAAAATTGTATCAATAGTTAAATAAGCATTAGGATATAAATATCTAATATAATTTAAATTACCAGTATTAAATATTAAATGAATAGCACTAATAACCACATAAATTAGTAATGGTTCAACTAATATTAATGATAAATAACTAAATATACCATCATCATTATTAAAACTTAAAAATAATTCTTTTTTAATTAGAGCTTTAGTAGGACTTAAAAGCCTTACTTGATGATCTAAGTAATGTCTATTATTATTAGAATTTTCTTTTAAATAAAATGTATAATATGTTTTAAAACAAATAACACTAATAAAAAATAAACTAAAAATAATACCTAAACTAATTAATAAATTAGTTAATTTTGAAATATTTAAATTAAAATTAATTAAATTATAAATTGGATAAATATTACTACTTATATTAATTAATTTATTAATATTTGTAGTATTAAATAAAGTATTTATTCCTTCATTTCTTACTAAATTAACAAATAAATTTAATAAAAATGAATAAATAATAGCAAGGGAAAAGCTAATAATAATTGTAAATATAATTAATATTATTTTATTCTTTTTTATTATATTAAATATAAATCTAAAACAAATACTAAATAATAAACTTAATCCTAAACTAAACAAACTTAAAAATATTGTATTAATTATAGAATAAAAATAATAAGTAATACTATAATCTAATTTAATTCCGTATAATAAAAGAACTAAAAAACTAGTAAATAATGTATAAATAAATATTCTTAAATAAATATATAATAATTTACCAAATAAAATACTATAAATATCAATAGGACGAGACGTCAATAATATTTTTTCGTTTTTATTATTAAAATAAACTCTATTAATATCTTTAACACTATAAATAGATATCAAGATGGTAAATATAGCTATTAAAATAACTAAAAAATAACGATTAAAATTAGCAAATACACTAAGTCTATCATAAAATAAATTATAAGTATAACTTAAAAATATGACTATTAGTGAAATCCATAATAACATAAATAAAATATTATATACTCTTTTAAAACCTTTATTTAAAAACAGACGGCTAGAAAATAATTCTCTTAAAAATATATTAAGAACCATTATAAGCCTCAAAAAATAAATCTTGTAACATATAACGATATCTAGGTTCACTAGCTAGATCATATGTCCCAACTATTAAGCCGTCTTTAATAATTGCAACGCGATCACATATTTTAGCTACAAGTTCAATGTTATGGCTTGTAATAAAACAAGTTTTACCTGATTCAGTATATTCTTTCATCATTTTAGATAGCTCATTAGCTGTAAAAGCATCAAGACCTACAGTTGGTTCATCTAAAACCCAAAGTGAAGGATTGTGAATTAATGAAGCAATTAAGCATAATTTTTGTTTCATACCATGACTATATTCTTTAACTTGTCTATTTAAGTCATAATCAGATAAATCTAGTCTATTTTTTAAATAATTTAAATTATTAATATAATCTTCTTCTTTAACTTTATAAACCGATGCCATAAATTCAACAAATGAAAAACCTGTCATATCATCATAACAAATAGGCTCACTAGAAACATAACCAACATCATATTTGGCTTTATTAGGCTCTTTTTTAATAGAGTAATTATTAACTAATATATCTCCACTATTGAATGGTTTAATACCTAACATACATTCAATAGTTGTAGATTTACCTACACCATTTTTACCAATAAAACCAAATAATTCACCATCATATACTTCTAAAGATATACCTTTTATTACTTCTTTTTTACCATATGATTTATGTAAATTATCTATTATTATTCTTTTATTTTGTTCCATAAAAGGTATACCTCCTTAAGACTTTATACTGGATTACTTTGTGTCCATTTATTGTTGCTATATGTAAATGTCCAATTTAAATAATTAGCATAAATACTATTATCAATAAATTTAGTAACAGAATAACCATTACCACTAGCGGGAATATAAGCACCATTATATAAAATATAGTTTTTCCCAGATAAACTAATCGTTTTACTATCGATAGTAGCACCTACTCTAACATAAGTTCCATCAAGACTATTAGTATCATTTAAATTATTACAATATGCCAAGTTACTTAAATCAGTTGTACTAAATATAAAAGCATAATATTCACTTTGATTATAAATTGTTTTAGATGCAAAATCATATTTATAAGCAGATTTACTTTTTATGTCCATTAAAGTTTTACCACTAGGATCATCAGGATTCATTAAAACATAATCATTTACTACTAAAGGATAATTATAATAACCTGTAACATCTCTATATATTTTCTTAATAGTTGTACTTTGAAAACCAAAAATTCTACACCAATCTGTCTTAAATGTAGAAGAAAATAGTCTGACATTAATTCCATTTGTTTTCGCTATATTAAAACTACTTTCGAATTCACTCAATTTATCTATATATAACCTTCCGCCAAATTGAATATAATTATACTGCGTATAACCTTGTTTAATAAAGTTTATTTCTCCACATATTTCACCATAAGCTGGGTCTAAATTAGACCAAAAACTTCCTCTATTTTGAAAAATATCACATTTATATCCTTCAGTATTTTCATAACCTTTATTATTACCAGAGGTGTGGTAGTAGTCTTCTAATTCAAAAAACGACTTTATACTATTCATCAAATATAAATCGTCAATAAATGTCAGTCCTGCTGATGCTTGCCAATATTTTGTTGGAATAGTAATTCCAGAAGCACCAATAGATTCCATACTTTGTTCTTGCAAATAAGACATATTTAATATGGATCTTTCATCCATATATAAATATGAACCTGGCATGAACACTAGATGTTGATTCAAATTTAATGTTGTATTATATAACCTAAAATTATAATAAGGTGAAATAAAGAAATCATATCCCGTACTATCCATATTCGCATTTAAACCGGTATATTCAAACGGCATTATGAACTTATTAAATGTTACTGTAGCATCATAAATATCATAGTTTATTTTTTGATAAAGCCAATCATTAACATATACTCCCCCTAAATTTTTGATGGTAGTATCTTCTGATACTTTCCTTGTTACATATCCAGATTCAAGCTTTATTAAACCATCCGTTTTACCAAATAGTTTAATATCACCTTTGATCATATTTTTATTATTACCACCCAAATCAATCATATATTTACCATAAATATTAGTTCCAGAATTAATTATAGTGTTACATGTCCAGTAAGGGCAGCGATACATAGAAAATATATTATCATTAGTATAATATGTATAAGGCATTCTCTTTTCATGATACACGTCTTCTATAGGCATTACAGCATACATTGTTGAATTAGAATCTAATACTAATGTTCCTTTTTTATTTATACTAGTATCTGTTACTTGACCCCATACATCTAGCATTGCATCATCATTAGGATCACCAACAATTAAATCATGCCCATTTAAATCTAATGTACAATAATTACCTATTATAAAACCTTGATAGGAAATTTGCGAATAACTAGAGTTATTACCATAAAAGCCAGTTCTTCCACCAACAGTAATATTTCCCATTAGAATAATATCTCTATTTAATTGGAGAGTATAGTTGCAATCATTTGTTCCTACTTGAAAACCTATATAATTGTCGTTATTCAACAAATCACTGTTTTGAAGTATACCACCTGTATCACTACTTGTTTTTATATATGGTGGGGTCCAATAATCTGTCCAATAATATAAATTCATTTGAGAATTAAAAACATATCCATTTTTATATTTGTCATTAAAATCGCCTATGTTATTATCACCATGGGGCCAACCTGGACCATTTTGCAAGGCTTCGGTAATTATTTCATTTGATGAAAAAGTATTTGCTGAAAAAACCATATTACTAGTAATATTACCTTCAAATGCATTAATGATTGTTCCATTACTTATCCATTTAATTGCTTGATTATTTTTAAAATAATACGGTGCATCCTTCAAACTTAAATTATAACCACTATCGACATACATAGTTTTAACTACTGTATCATTGTCGGTAAATGTAACTTTATATTTACCTGTTTCAACACTTGAAATATTAGTTGATATTTTACTGTCAATAATCAAATATGCTGCAAAACAAGTAGTAATAGATATGCCTAAAATTAAAATCATTAATAATATTAATTTAACTTTTTTCATCTATACTGCCTCCTTTGCCTCACAAATTAATTCAAATTGTTCGTCTATTGAATTTAATTTAGCATTATCAGTTATAACATTAGAAAAATCTATAATTAATGTAATACCTGTCATATACGTTGAAGCTATATAAGCAAAATAATTATTATCATAGATAGTATTTCTAGATATTGGCATAGTAGCCATATAACTAGTCCCATTAAAAGAAACATCAAAATAAGAAAATTTATCATTTATATACATATAAATATTAGGATTTAGATTATATAAACTAGTATTACTTTTAACATCTAAAGTAAAATAAACATATTGTTTTTGAAAATACGTGTAATAATTTGTAATATTAAACTTAACTTCAATTTTTGCATCTTCTTTAACTATAGTTAAATCATTACGATCATAAGATAAACCTTTTGAACTAGTAAATTTGACAAGATTATATTTACCAATACTAACACTTGAAGTGTTTATATTTATATTAGCAACACTTGTTGATAATTTATCTTCACCATCAACTACAAAACTAGCATAGCTAATGGTTATAATAGAAATTATTAATATTATCAAACTAAAAGCTACGCCTAGTTTTTTCATTATGGTCTCCTTTCTATTCGCTTATTTCTTCAAAACAAGCATATAAAGTTAAATTACTTAATACTGCTGTTAAATCAGTAAATCTTTCTGCATTAACATTATTATTACCATTTTTAGAAGTATACCAACCTACAAATTCATATCCTTCTTTATAAGCGATCGGTATATCACTTAATGCTACATAATCGCCTTTTTGACAAGTTATGACGTTATTTCCAGTTATAATAGAACCACCATTAGCAGTAGCATTAAAAGTAACTTGACAAGCATCACCAGTTAAACCTAAATCAGCCACTAATTCCCATGATAATGAAAACATGCCATCATACTGATAAAACCTAAAATTAGCTTTATCAAAATAGAAATCACCATCATTTGGAAATATTCCTAAACTCATATTATTAGGTTCACCATTACCACTATACCAAATTGTAGATTTTGGCTTAGTAAAAACAATATCATTGGTTTGTCCGTCAGTATATGTTATAGATAAAATATATTCTAAATTATTTTCACTTGCCACTATATTTTCAATCCCTAAACCAGTGTCTCCTTTTTCTCCTTTAGGAATTATTATTTCTTTTTTTGTCCCATCAGTCATATTGATTTCAAGTAAAATATTACCTGTTGAACCATCAATACTATTAGTTATATTTGAAATACCAAGTGGATCATTAACATTAAATTCATATTTATTTTTATTAGTTTCAATAGTAACTGTAGTAGTATTTTCATTTGGTTTATAAGTAGAATAAATATCAGTTATATCTTCTAAATCTAAAGGAATTTCTTTTGTTGTTTCATCTGTAAATGTTATAAGTAATGTATTATTTTCTGTTTCTACAATACTTTCTATACCTACACCAGCTAAACCATTTTCACCTTGTTCCCCTTTAGGAATAGTAAATGTAACTTCTGCTTCATCTTCATCTGTAAATGTTATAGTTATTTTAGTTGAACCATCTTCTTCATTATATTCAGCTTTTATATCTTCAATCATTAAGCCTTCATCACTACCCATAAAGGCACTACAAGAAGTAATGTAAAATAAAGATATACTTAAAATAAATAACATTAATATTTTTTTAAGCATTTAAATCACCACCTATTGGTAAATCTAATAAATTTATAATCCATAAATATTCATTATTATCTTTAATATATTTTTTATATTTTAATCCACAATATGAACAATTATCTTCATTTAATATTTCTCCACAATAAGGACAACTATTATTTTTATTTAATACACTAAATATTAAAGTTAAAATTATATTACTATAATCTAAAACAAATAATAATGGTATATTTGTTTCATTAATTTTTAAGATTGGTAAATAACTATTTTCTACTAAACTTATATTATAATTTTCTTCTAAATCATTAATTTTAATATTTAATTTTAAATTATTTAAATTTGAATTTAATGTTAATATAAAACCATTATAAGAACAAATAAAGTTCTTAAATTCACCATTTTTTATTGTTTTAACATCTTTAATAATATTAGTATTTAATCTTAAATCATTAATTAATTTATTAATGAAGTTAGGATAATAATTATTTTTAATTAAATAAAATCTATAACAATAATTATAATTAGAATCATCATTTAATAAATTAGTAACAATTACTTCATTAAAAATAACATTATTAATATGCTTATAATAATTTGTTCTCATTATTAAACTAATTTTATGATTTATATCTTCTAATTCATTATAAATATCAGATATATCATTATCATTGTTTAAATAACTTAAATTTTTATAATTACCATAATAAGTAAATGATAATTTACCATTTAAAATTTGACTAATATTTAAAGGCTTAAAAGTCTTTAAAATAATAACTAGGTTTCTTTTTATTAAATTTATTAAATATTTAATAAACCTATTTTCATAAGTATCAATATTATCTATAAGATCATAACTATATAAATATTCAGGTTTTAAATCATCATTAATTTTCTTAAAGAACTTAGGTTCTCTTAAAGTTTGACGTAATAATCTAGAATCATAACGATATAATTCATTGATTCTTACTATTCTTTCTTCTTCTTTTAATGAATAATTATATTTATTAATAATATTAAATATTCTATTAATTACTTCTTTAATCTTATCTATATAATCTTTTAAATTAATTAAATCTACATCATTTTTCATTGTAACCTACGTATATATTTATCTATTAATTTAACAGATTCATTCATATTAAATATAAAATCAGATTTTAAATATTGTTTTAATTTATTTAAAGATTGTTTTAAAGAAGATTCAAAATGACCATCTAATTTCCTTAATATTTTAGTACTAAACATAAAATCAATAGCTTCATCTTTAGTTCCACCACAAGAAACATAAACAGGAGTAAAGTTCTTTAATTGATTTAATATACGATTACCAATAACTACATCAAATAATGTTTCCATTTCTTTTAATAAAGCTAAGATAGCTTTAAAATCATTATCAGTTAAATTATAGTCTTTATTATCTTTAGCATTTTTAAATAAATTATTTAATGTGTTGTAAGATAATATTATAGGTTTTACATCTTCATTAAATTTAATTTCTTCACCATAATTTTTAAAATCAATAACAATAGCTCTATCTATTACTTTATCTGTTAATGTATATGTTGAATCATCTTTATTACATGTTCCTATAAAATAATTATTAGGAGAAATCTCTAAATAACCATTTTTTAAATTGTTAGGGGCTTTATAATCTAATGGTAATTCCATTAATCTTATCTTTCTACTATCTTCAGGATATTCTAGTACTGATAAGAAATCAGCAAAATAATATTCAACACGAGAAATATTCATTTCATCTAAAACTACAAAGTTTAATTTATTAGGATATATTGAAGCTTTATATAATGATTTTAAGAAATCAGTTTCCATATAAGTATTAGTAAATTCATTATAATAACCAAGTAAATTAGCTCTATCGCGATATGTTGCTTGAATAGCTTCAAAATAAGCTTCTTCACCAATAAATTTAGCAAAATAACGTGGTAATGAAGATTTACCTGTACCAGATATACCTTCTAATATAATTAGACTTGAAGAAGATAAACCTGCTATAAATGATCTTAATATATTTAAGTCATAAAATAACCTTTCTTCTTTAGCTAAATAAATTTGTAGATTTTTACAAATATCACTTAAACTTAAATTAGTACTATCTAAATTTAAATTTCCTCTATTAAAATATTCTTTATCAATTTTTGTTAACCCTTTAAATAATTCTTCTTTATCTTTAATATTATTTAATCCTTGACTAGATTGAATAATTTGAGGAGATGCTGAAACATTAACATTTTTATTATCTTCTTTATTAGCAAAAGTATCATTTAAACTATGATTTCTAACTTCTTCTTTAGGTGTATTTTCAACACTAAATAAAGGCTTTTTATAGTTTTTTATATTAATATATAATCCAACTAAAGAAAAACATAATAAACAAATAAATAATGTTATAACTAAAGCAAAAAACAATGTTTCAAATGTAAATATTAATGAATCTTTATAAATACCAAAATTATTAGGTAAAAAGAATAATGTCGCAATGCCAATAGATAATAATAAACATATAAATAATATTATTGCATATATTAATATATATTTACTATTAATAGGACTTTCTTCCTTATTTTTAGCATAACTATTAACATAACAAACTGATACAACATATATTACAAGCCAAATAAGTAAAAAGCATAACATAATCCATGTTTGACTTGTTGGTATAATTTCATTAAATCCCATGGCTCTAGCTATTAAAGCTATTGGATTATCATCTTTAAAAACTTCATATGATGCATCTAAACTAAGACCTACAAATAAACTAATAAAGGCATAGAATATCGATACACATATAGCGATTATTTTTAATCTAGTTAATTTTAACTTCATCATTATCACCTATAATTTTAGTTTTTAAATTCAAATTCTTTTCTTTAATTAATTTATAATTATTAGAATCAACTATAATCTTTCCATCTTTTCCTATTAAAATAAATTTAGTTCTATTTTTTACTAATTTAATTAAAAATTCTAATCTTTCTTTTTCTTCTTTATTAATTTTAGAAAAAATAATAGAACATAATATTAATAAATAATAAATACTAATAATACATAAAACACCAAAATAAGACTCTAAAAAGAAAACAATTAAACCAAGTTTAGGAATCTTAAAATTAGTATAAACACCTACAACTTGACTAAATTTAATTGGCTTATCTGATATATTATTACTATCTCCTCTTGTAATAATACTATCATTATCAATTTCTATTATTCTATGTATTATATTTACATTATCTTCATTAATATATGATATAACATCATATAATTTAAGTTCATTAATATTATTAACCTTTTTAACTATTACAATATCATTAGCATTAAATTGATTGTTAATGTTTTCTAAATATTCATTTTCTTCATTCTTAAAAGCCATAGAATTAGTAGCTACAACCATAATCTTATATGGTGTAATATTAAAATAATTAAAAATAAAGAAGATTATAATTATAAGAAAAACAGCTGCGAATATAATATCAGCAGCTATTTTAAATACTTTTTTACTTACTCTTACTACCTTATTTTGATTACGTTTCTTAAGATAACCATAAAATATAGCAATATCACTATCACCATTATTAATAGTAATTAAAGTATCTTTCTTATATTTAATTATAAAAATAGTAAATACTGCCAATAATAAAATAAACGTAATTAAAACAATAATAAATAAGACATTCATATTAAATTAATTGTGGATTAATCTTGGCTAACAACAACATTAACAACATATTTATACCCTTCAACTGTACTTTTCCAACCTTCTAAGGCTGCAATTTTAGACTCTGGCGTATCATATGTTCCTTTTTGTTCTTCTTTATCTAACCATACTGACGGATTAGCATCAGCACCTGTACCAAATTTACTTCCCCAACCAAAAACTAAGTCCTTTGAAATAGTATAAACGCCATCAACAGCTTCACCAGCAGCACTTTTATTTACTGTGATAGCCTCTGGAAGTTTTACTAAATTATCAGTATCAGGAGTTGACATTTTTACAGTAATAGTAACAGATGTCCAAGTTTCGCCTGTTATTTTAACTTGAATTGTTGCTGTATAATCTGGGGCAGATTCACTTGTCCCCTTGCTATATACAACATCACCATCAGTATCTGTTGCTAAAGCATCAAAATATAATGTGGAATCAGTAAGGTTAGCATCAACATTAACTCCATCCTCTTCTACTTCACTAACAGTAAACCGATTATCTGAAACACTATCAGTTAAATTATAGTTGCCAACAACAAATGTTGCGAAAGTTGTAGTAACTATTGCTACTAAGCAGAACATAATTATTCCCATTAATAAAAATTTTCTATTTTTCATCTATCTTTTTCCTCCTTAATTGAAACCACTTTCAATTTGACTTGATTATACCCCCCCCGTATGCTTTTGTCAACCTTTTTAATATAAAAAACGGTTTTTGTTATAAAATTATAAAAACATAGTCATATAAATAGGTAAATAGATAATATTATTTTCAATTTTTAAATCATTTTGATGAATAACATACGCCTTATCTAATTGATTATTATATTTATTTATAAATTTTTTTAAAGATGTTAAAGTATAGTTATTGCTAGACTTTACTTCTATTGCTGATATATTATGTCTGCTTGTAATTTTAGATTTAGATAATAAAAAATCTATTTCCATTTTGCTTGCTACATCAATATTTGAAGGGTTTGAATAAAAAAATAATTTATGCCCGTTGGCTTTTAACATTTGAGCTACAATATTTTCGACTAGCATACCTTTATTTATTTCAAGTTTATCAAATAAGATCTTTTTATATAAACTTTCTTTAATAATAGCTTCACTATCAAAAGTATGACTTATTAATAAACCTGTATCTGCCATATAACATTTTAATGTCAATCTATCTAAATTCATTCTTAAACCTAAACTTGGTTCACTAGCATTAAAACAAGTATTAACAATCATCGCATCATCAAGATAAAAGAAAGCATCTTTATAATCTCTAAATCTAGCTTCTTTTTTAATTGATGATAATTTAAATTTTTTTTCATGTTTTTGTAATTGCGTAGGAATTTCATCAAATATACTTAGAACTTTCCTTCTATAATTTTCTGCATACTTAGCAATGTCATTACGATATAAATTTAAAATGTCACGCTTTATAGTATCTACTCGATCAAAATCTTTAGTTTTAACATATTCATTAACTGCCTGTGGCATTCCTCCAACTAGCATATATTGTCTAAAATAATCTAATGCTTTTCTATGCAATAAAGCTAGAGGTTGTTGTTTTATAAACTGTTCTCTAATAAAATTGATTAGATTTTCTTCACCTAAAGCTAATAAAAACTCTTCAAAATCAAGTGGATTTAATTCTATATGACGTTCTTCTGAAGGTATTACAATATCTCTAATATTACTTTTAATAGACATTAATGATCCAGTTTCAATATAATCATATCTACCATCAGCCACTAAATATTTAATAGCTGCACGAGCTCTAGGAAACAATTGAACTTCATCAAAAATTATTACAGATTCTCTTTTATATAATCTAACTTGATAATAGTTTTGTAATAGTGTAAAAAAATAGTCTAAATTAGATAAATAATGATTAAATACATCTTTTACTTCATTTCCAATGTTATTAAAATCTATTAAAATATAAGTTTTATATTCCTTTTTGGCAAATTCTTTTGCAATATAGCTTTTACCAACACGGCGCGCCCCATCGATTAATATTGCTACAGTGCCATTTTCTTCATTTTTCCACTTTAATAATTTTTGATAAATTTTTCTATACATATTAGTATTCCACCTTTCATAAATGCACATTATCAAAAGTTT
This sequence comes from uncultured Acholeplasmatales bacterium, assembly GCA_944324795.1. Taxonomy (GTDB): domain Bacteria; phylum Bacillota_I; class Bacilli_A; order Acholeplasmatales; family Anaeroplasmataceae; genus CALUXS01. The sequence goes on along the minus strand of CALUXR010000003.1, from coordinate 74,272 downwards.
TTTCAAGCTAATTATACACGTTATCAAAAGTTTTTGTAAACTAATAAAGTTAAAGAATATAATTAATTCTTTTGCAATCACATTAATTATTCCTATAAATTTCTTCAATTGTTTTTTTAGATTTTCTACTATTTAATACATAATAAAAATCTGGATTTAACCAGATTTAATTTTATTCATCATTTTCTAAAAAATTATATAAATCATTCCCGTTTATATAGCTTATTCCTTCTATTTTATCTACAAACCCATTAGGATTAACAAACCCTATTCCTACTATTCTTAAGCCTTTAATATTTCTTATTTGATTTATTTCTTTATTAATAATATCTTTTTTTAATTTGTCTTTTAAATATTTTACTTCATAAATATAATAACCATCTTCATATTCTAAAACAACATCAAATTCTCCGTTTATTTTATTAAATGGATCATCATAATAATAAGTTCCGATGTTTTTAATACCTAATAAATCATTATTTTTAATTCTTAATAAAAAATAAGTTCTTACTTGTTCTTCAAACCGATAAGAAATATATGTTAATAATGATTTTTCAATATATTCTTCATAAAATCTTTTAGGCCCTAATATTTCTAAAATGCTTTTATATTTATAAATATAAGTAAAATAAAATCTTAAAACATTATCATTAATTTCATAATAACTTTTTTTATTATCATTCATTTTATTTATCGGATAAACTTTTTTAATTAAATTTAACTCCAATAACGATTTTAATTGCTTAGCTAATTTACCAGTTTTTGAGTTATCTAACTTTCTTTCTAATTCACTATATTTTAATTTATTATTTCCTAACATTTCTAGAATGCTTTTAGCTCCTATTTGACTTGCAGCATCAGAAATCAATAAATTATCTGCATATGTATATATATTACTATTATTATTTAAAAATAAATCAATTATATTTTCTTTTAAACTTAAGTTTTTATTAATATAACTATTAATATATGGTGAACCACCAAACACACTATAATATGCTATTTTTTCATAATTTGTTTTATTTGAATAAAAGTAACTTGCCTCAATATAATTAAATTCTTTTAATTCAATTACTGATCTAAATCTAGAATACAACGGATTTCCTTCTTTTAACATATCTTTCATCATACCGATATGCGAACCACATAATATAAAATCTATATTAAAACAATTATCTAATATTTTTTGAAATAAACTATCTACCATATTTGCATCATCTACTGCTTTTAAATATGGATATTCATCTATAACAATAATCATTTTTTCATTTTGATCATTTATGAATTTGAATAGTTCATACATATTATTAAAATTAATATCATATTTTAATATTTTTTCTTCTTTCAAGACAATTATTAAATGTTCTAAATTTTCAATTAAACTAGATTTAATACATTCATAAAATAAATATTTTTTCTTAGCTTTTTTTAAAAATGTTTTAATTAATGAAGTTTTCCCAACTCTTCTTTTACCATAAATTAAGACATTTCCACCTTTATTTAAAATATTAAACTCTTCATTTCTAAATAAAAACATAGTTTCACCACCATACTGAAATAATATTCACTGATAATTTTTTCAGTATTATTATATCTTTTTTAATAAATTTTGTAAATATTAATTTATAACATTGCTTTATAAACTTTAAAAATCTGGATTTAACCAGATTTTAAATTTAATTTTTATTGAATTATGTTTTAATCTTCTAAAACTATACAATTTACTTTACGGCTTACAACTGTACAAGCATCTAAACCAATAAATTCTTCAGTTATAAATGGTTCAAATTTAGCATTTATTCCAAATTCAGGTAAATTATTATCAACTTTATGCCAAAAACTACTAACATGAAAGTGACCAGATACTATTGTTTTATTTGGTTCAAATATTTTCTTTTCCCACATCATAACCGGATTAATCCATCTAGAATTACACCATAGTTCATAACTTGCATTACGCCAATCTTTATAATAATTATTATCTATTGTTGTAGGAATCCAAGAATGAACAAAGATATATTTATTAGTTTCATAATAATTAATACTTAAATCTAAAACATCTCTTAACCTACTTTTTATGGCTATATCTTTCATTCTATCATATATTTTATAACCTAAAGATGTCAAAGTGTTGTATGTGCCATTAGAAACATCATAATCATGAACCGTATCGTATAAAATCATATCATCCATTAAATCTTCATGATTACCTCTAATATAAATTATTTTATCTTTATTTTTTATAACAAAATCAATTATTTCTTTTGCTTCATTTCCTCTATCAAATAAATCACCACAAATAATGATTTTATGATTAGGATTATTAATATCAAATCCTTTTTCATTTAAAGCTTCTTGCCAATATGTATAAAAACCATGTACATCAGCAGATACAAAATATTTCATTAGGCCTCCTTTATCATTTTATATATTTCAAGAGGAATAAATAAATCCTTATAAATATCTTTTAAAATTTCTTTATTAATTTTATCTTTAAGATTTAAATTTAGAGTGTTTTTATATTTACCTTTAGTAATAAAAATATAAATAATATTATTTTTAATTATTATAGATGGGATTGTATCATTAACATTAATAAAATCTAATAATTTATTTATAAATTTAGGGGTTAATATTTTAAACATTTCATTTTCATTATAAATATCATATAATTCATTAAATTTAATTACTTCACTAATTATTTTATCACCATTATAATTAATATCTTCACCTTTTCTAATTAATGTTAAATCATTTATTTTTTCTTTAATATTTATTTTAATTATCCTACCATTAAAATAAATATGATAATGATTATTTTTATGTGTTTTTATTCTTCTTAATAGAGTTATATCACATGAATAAAATAAATCGTCATTATAAATATATTCATTATAATTATTATAATACGTTTTATTTGGCTTTTTTAATATATCTAAATTATAAATGTCAGATATATCTAATTCTTTATTTACATTATATTTAAAGTCTTTAATTTCTTTATTTATATTTAACATATTTATTAAATTAATCTTTAATTTAGTTAAATTTAAATACCTATAATACATACTAAAAATAGCACCAATAAAACATATTATAGCAAAAGGTAAAAATAGTAAACCTACTTTAAAATCTTTTAAAAAACCAATAATAAACATTAAGATAAAAAAGATAAAGAAGAGAATTATTCCACTAATAAATAAAATATATAATAGATTTATTATTTTTCTTTTCTTTTCTAATTCTTTCATTATTTATTAAACATAATCCTCTCACTATTGAACATTTTGCCTAATATAATAGCGAAAATTATTGAATAACATAAATTAGAAATAATAGATATGACTACCCCAATAATATTAATTTCTAAACTAAGTATTGTAGACATTGCGACAAGACTATTATATATAGGAATAAAATATACTGCTATATTATCAGTTGGTAAGCTAGAAACCATTGATAATATGCCAATAATCATAGCTATTACCATTATTGGTGTAGAATAAGCTGAGGCTTCTTTAACTGTTTTAGCGATCGCACTTGCTATACTATAAATACCAACAAATAATAATAAAATAGAAATTATAATTAATAATAAATAAATATAATCCATAGGACCATAATATAAATTAACATCACCTTGATTTCCCATTAAACTAGGTAATGATAAAATTGTACCAATAAAACTTGAGATACCACCAACTAAAGAAATTATTGATAAACTTATAATTTTACCAATTGCTAAATGAGTTCTTTTAAGTGGTGTTACAAGTAATGTTGCTATAGTTCCTCGATCTTTTTCTCCGGCAATACTTTCTGGAGCTACTGACATAACTCCAGTACATAAGAAAATTAATAATAGGAATGGTAACATCATCGAAATGATTGATGAACTTGTTTGTTCATCTGTTGCTAGATCACTTTGTGCTAAAGTAAATTTATAATCATTTGGATCTACTTGCATAGAACTTAAGATAGTTGATGTTTGTAAATAAATATTTTGTGATTCTGTTTTAGCACTATTAAAATATAGATTTATTAATAAATTATTATTAATTTCAACATCTAAATTAATAAATTCAATGATTAAATCAGCTTCTTCATTTTCTATTTTATCTTTTACTTCATCAACACTATCAACTTTATTAAATGTAACATCATATTCTAAAGCTTTAAATCCTTCTTCTAAATCTGTTAAATAAGAACTATCACCAATAACATAAACATTATATTTATAATCTTTACTAGCAGTAAAATTAGAACTAATAATTGGCCCCATTATGCTATAAATTACATATATTAAGATACCAGGAATTATCATAGCTAAAAGCATTCTATAATCAGTAAAGAATCTTGTTAATTCTTTTTTAATAATTAATAAAATATCTTTCATTATATCTCTCCTCCTACTGTATCTTTATAAATATTAAAGAAAACATCTTCTAAATTCTTTTCTTTACATAATTCTTTTACATCGCTAGATACAACGAGTTTACCATTTATAATAATTCCAACTCTATCACATAACTTTTCTACTAATGAAAAGATATGGGTTGATAAAATAATTGTTTTTCCTTCATTTTTTAAATCTATTAAATAATCTGTTACAACTTTAGCAGTTAATACATCTAATCCATTTGTAGGTTCGTCAAAAATAATAATGCTTGGATTATGACATATCGCAATAACAATACTTAATTTTTGTTTCATACCTGTTGATAAGTCAGCTACTTTTACTTCTTGAAACTCATCTATTCCAAATTTCTTAAATAATATTTCTTTTCTTTCTTTTATCAAATCTTCATTCATATGATGAAGTCTAGCGAAAAAATCAAATAAATAATTTGGAGTAAAGAAATCTTCTAATTTTAATTCACTTGTTAGAAAACCAATATTTTCTCTTACCTTATCAGGTTCTTTAGTAATACTAAAACCATTAACTAAAGCATCACCACTATCTGGTTTTATAATAGTAGCAAGCATTCTAAGTGTCGTAGTCTTACCAGCTCCGTTTGGACCTAGCAATCCATATATTTCTCCTTTATGAACGTTAAAAGATATATCATCTACGGCCACTTTAACTTTTAAATTTGTTTTTTCTATTTTTTGTTGTTTTCTAGACATATTAAATGTTTTACGTAGGTTATTAACAATTAAAATATCTTCCATATATTTCAACTCCTTTTCCCTATTTTATCATAATATAATTATAAAGCTAGAACTTTCTAGTTTCTTTACAATTTATTTACTTTATAATTTACTCAGAAGTAATTTACTTTAAAGTAAATAGTTGATTTTATCTATAAAAATGTTATAATTTACCAAGAAGTAATTTACTTTGAAGTAAATAGTGAGGTGCAATATGTTTATAGGTAGAAAAAAAGAATTTTCTTTATTAAATGAATTATATAGCAGTAAAAAATTTGAATTTTTAATATTACATGGTAGAAGACGTATTGGCAAATCTTTTTTATTAACTAATTTTATTAAAGATAAAAAAAATTCTATTTATTATGTAGCTGATAAAAGTAATGAGGAAAATAATGTTAAATTATTTATTAAGGAATTAAAAAACATATATAATTATTCATATTTAGATAATTTTAGTTCTTGGCATGAAGTGTTTGACTTTTTAAAAAATATTGAAATAAAAGAAAGATTAACAATCATTATAGATGAATTTAGTTATTTAATGTTTCAAGATGAAGCTTTTGACTCTAAATTACAAAATGCTATTGATAATATTTTTAAAACCAAAAATATATTTTTAATTTTATGCGGTAGTGAAGTAAGTACAATTATTGATCTAATTAATAATTCTAGTAAGCCTTTATATGGTAGAAAAACAGCCGAATTAGAATTAAAACCTTTAAATTACCTTGAAGCTCGTGAGTTTTACCCTAATTATGATAATTTAGATGCCTTGAAAGCTTACCTTATTCTTGGCGGTACACCAATGTATTTAAGTTTATTTGATGATAAATTAAGTTTAAAAGATAATATTATTAAAAACATTATTAATAGCACTGGTTTTTTATTTAATGAAGTTGAAACTTTACTTAGAACTAAATTTAAAGAAATCACTTTATATTTTAATATTTTAAAAATTATTAATTATAAAAAATTAAATTTAAATGATATAGCTTCTAAAGTTTATGAAGATAATGCTAAAGTAGGTAAATATTTAAATATATTAATTAAATTAAATTTTGTTAATAAATATATTCCTGTTGGTGAAAAAGAAAATAAAAGAAATGCAATGTATGGTATATGTGACAATTATTTTTCTTTCTATTTTACTTTTATAGCTCCTAATTTAAATACTTTAAATGGTTTAATGGATTCTAATACATTTTATGATAATTATTTAAATATTAATAATATAAATAATTTTTTCGGGCCTAGATTTGAACTAGTTTGCAAAGATTATATTAAGATGGCTGTTTATAATAAAAAATTACCACAAATTAAAATGCTTGATTATTGGTTTGGTAAAATAAATAATAAAGCTATTGAAATCGATATCCTTGGTTTAAATGATGATTTAGCTTTAATTTCAGAATGTAAGTTTAGAAATAAAGAATTTAATGAAGATGATTTAAATAAACTTATTAATAATACTAATTTTATAAATAAAAAACATAAATTATATTTAATATTTAATAATAGTAATTTTAATATTAATAAAAGAGATAATATTATAACTATTAGCTTAGATGAATTATATAAAAATTCCGGTTTGTAAATAACCGGAACTTTTTTATTCTAAAGTTGTATTTAATACTGTATTAGTTTGATTGTTTCTAAATTGTTCTAATTTTAAAGCTATTTCTTTATCATTAATAGCTAAAATACTAATAGCACTTAAAGCTGCATTTTTAGCTCCATTTATAGCCACTGTTAAAACAGGGATACCAGCAGGCATTTGGACAATTGATAGCAATGAATCAAGACCATTTAAAGCACGTGATTTTACAGGTATTCCAATAACCGGAACAATTGTATTAGCGGCTAACATACCTGGCAAATGGGCGGCCCCACCAGCTCCGGCAATTATTACATCTATTCCTCTATCTTTAGCTTCTTTAGCATATGATACTAATAAATCTGGTGTTCTATGAGCTGAAACAATCTTTTTTTCATATGGTATTTTAAATTCTTCTAAAATAGCACAAGCATCTTTCATAACTTCATAATCTGAGATACTTCCCATTACAACGCCTATCATTTTAATTCTCCTCAATTTCTTTTAATAAGATTTCTGCCATTTTATGTGGACCATCTTGTTCATAACCAGGTATTGCAAGACGGGTATACATCTCACCAACAGGAATTTTATTTTCAAATAATTTAGAATAGATTTTATCTAAGATAACTCTTGTTTCTTCTTCCATTTGAACAGGCCCAAAAGGATTTGCAAAAAATGACTTAGTAAGGCCAATTTCTCCAGTTGTTCCTTTAGCCATTCTAGCGCCTTCAATAAAGACATTTAAAGCATCGTCTTTATTTTCAAACAATTTTAATTCTTCTTTATCAACATAATTATTAGCATATAAGACCATATCAACTTTATAGCCATGCATAATCTCATAATATGTTGAAACAGGGATAACTAAACGTGAATTAATTTTATCAGGATTTAAGAATATAGCTCTATCCATTTCTTTATAAGCATAGTCGCTAGACATATCATCTAACCGAACAAATGCCCCAATTTCTGTTCCATAAGCCATAACATTCCCTTTTTCAATTTTAAATGTTCCCATATCATCAAATATTGTTGACATTGAAACTATTTCATCACCAGCTACAGCTCTTAAAGCTTCTAATGTTTCTGATTTACCAGCCCCACTATCACCAATAATAACTAAAGTTTTAGTTGTATTATTTTTTAATTTAATATGAACACATGCACCATGTATCGGAAGATTTCCTTCTTTAATCATCTTTGTATTATATAATGTTAATAACATTTTCTTCATATAGCCAAAATAATCTACATCATCACTTAGAGGAGCTATTCCAATATATATATCATTTTCACTATCATAATAATAAGATGATTCTTCACTACCATAGCCAAATAAATATAATAATTCTGGCTTTTTATTTTCTAAATCTGACAAATTAGCTGCTTCAAATAAATTAGATAAAGTAATACCATGAGTCATAAAATGTTTATGAAAGTAGACCAAAGCAAGAGCACTACCAACTTTAATTGGATAACATAAATAATCATTTGGATCAATTTTTACATTTGTTAGTGGATTTGTTTTACTAATAGGATAAGTACCAGTACGTTTATTCTTTTTTGTATAAGAAATAAATGGTGGTCTAATTAAAACTGATTCAATTGATGGAACTTCATTAAACTGATTATATATTGAATCTTCTTTAGCCCAAGAATAATAACTAATTAACATTGAAGCATTTATACCAGCTGGTAATTGACGATAAACTTGAAATTTATGTCCGGCAATACTTTCTGATATTGAACGATATGTTTTTAAAATAACTTCTGTAAAAGTTTGATTAGTAGCTAAAAATACTCCACCTTGAACGCCACCTTCTACCTTTTTAGCCACAATATAGCTATAACGTTCTAGTTTACGCCAATAATCATAAAATTCTTCTACTAAATTATATAAAGCTCCTCTTTCTTTTAAAACACGTGCGTATTTAGGATTGATATTTTCTATTTCTTCATATTCAAAAGTATGTATAAGTTTAAATAAATTAACAAAATCTTCAATTGGATTAGCTGTTAAATCAAGAATTTTTAAAATATCTAATTTTTCATGTTTACGACAATGTTTGACAAATCCTGTAAAAACATCTTTAAAACAATCGCTATTTAAAACTTCAGTTGAACTTTTACAATAAACTTGGGTGAAGTTTAAAACAAGCATTTTATTTGTTAATTGATAACCATATTTTTGCATCATTACCTCCTAAAATAGACCTTCAGCTTTACCATCTACAACATCCATTTTCATAGCCGCTGGTTCTTTTGGTAAGCCTGGCATACGCATTATTTCTCCTGCTAAAGCTACAATAAATCCTGCCCCTGTTGAAGGTAAGACATCTCTTATTTCTACAACAAAATCACTAGGGGCTCCAAGTAATTTTTGATTATCACTAAATGAATATTGAGTTTTAGCCATACAAATTGGTAAATTACCATAACCAAGTTTTGTAAGTCTTGCTAAACTATTTTTTGCAGCTTGAGAATAATTTACATCACTCGCATGATATATTTCTTTACATATTTTATTTATTTTTTGTTTTAATGTTAAATCTAAATCATATAAATAATGAAAATCATTTTCTTTATTAGTAGCTTCAAGTACTTTTTCTGCTAAATCAAGGCCACCCTCACTACCTTTTGAAAAAACTTCTGATAATGAAATGATATATCCTTTATCTTTAGCCCAATTCTCTAAAACTAAAATTTCTTTTTCTGTATCAGTATTAAATTTATTGATAGCAATAACAAAAGGTAAACCAAATTTTTTAATATTATTACAATGTTGTTCTAAATTTGCTAAACCTTTTTCTAAAGCTGAAACATTTTCTTCTTTTAAATCTTCTTTTAATACGCCACCATGCATCTTAAGTGCTCTAATAGTAGCTACAATTACAACTGCATCAGGTTTTAAATTACCTTTACGACATTTGATATCAAAGAATTTCTCAGCACCTAAATCAGCACCAAATCCAGCCTCTGTTACAACATAATCAGCTAAACCTAAAGCCATCTTTGTCGCAATTAAACTATTACATCCATGGGCAATGTTCGCAAAAGGTCCACCATGAATAATAGAAGGTGTATGTTCTAATGTTTGAACTAAATTAGGTTTTATCGCATCTTTCATAACTAAAGTTATAGCACCTGCACAACCTAAATCACGAACTGTAATAGGTTCTTTATCATAAGTATAGGCAACAAGCATATTGTTAATTTTTTCTTTAAAATCATCTAAATCAGTAGCTAAACATAATATAGCCATCACTTCACTAGCTACTGTAATATCAAAATGATCTTCTCTAGGCACACCATTAGTTGCTCCACCAAGACCAATGATGATGTTTCTTAAAGCTCTATCATTCATATCTAAAACACGATGAATTAAAACTCTTGTAGGGTCTATATTTAATTTATTGCCTTGATAAATATGATTATCAATGATTGCACAAATCAAATTATTAGCGGTTGTTATAGCATGTAAATCACCTGTAAAATGTAAGTTTATATCTTCCATTGGTATTACTTGAGCATAACCACCACCACAAGCTCCACCTTTAACCCCAAATACAGGACCTAAACTTGGTTCTCTTAAACAAACACAAGTTTTCTTTCCTAAAGAACTTAAGGCATCAGCTAAACCAATAGTTGTAGTAGATTTGCCTTCTCCAGCTGGTGTAGGAGATATAGCAGTAACTAAAATAAGTTTGCCTTTTTCTTCATTTTTTAATAAATCTAAACTTAATTTAGCTTTATCATTACCATACATTGTAAGCTTATCTTCATTAATATTTAATTTGCTTGCAATATCTTTAATATTTAAAGCTTTAACACTTTGAGCAATTTCTAAATCTGTCATGATGTACCTCCATTTTTAAAATAACATAAATATATTAGCACAATTTAAACAATTTTTAAAGAAATAACTTAATAATATGAAATTAAAACAATTATTATTTAATTTAAATTTTCTTGTTCTAAGATTAATCTTTCTTCATATTCTTCTAACGTAAAACATTGGGCTTTTGAAGAAGAGATTAAAAATACATTTTCTTTATCAGTTACATCAGTATTAACATTTGTCGTTTTATTGCAATAAAAATGATATTTTTCATCGATTATTAATTTGGAAAAATCAGAGATATGCGTGCTAAATTTTATATAAATATAATCCTTATCAATATCACCTTTTATTTTTTCATCAATTTTTACTTTATAATAATCATAATTTAAGAAATTTTTAAACTCAAACTCAGAATCGACCTTTTCTATAACAGTCCCTAAAAAATGATATTCTGTTAATTCATCTAACTCAGTCAAAGTTGTTCCATCATAAATAGTTTCAATTTTTCTATAACAACCGCTTAAAAAAATAGTAATAAAATAAAAATAGTAATTACTTTTTCATTTTTATCATCCTTGTAAAATAATAAATATAAGAATTAATTACTCTTACATTACTAAAAATTCTAGATATTATTTACTTTGATTATATTAAAAAAGAAAATTAGATTCTAGGATTTAATTAATAATAAGATGTGCTAGTATACCGCTTGCTTAAATAAATCTTTATATCAACAACATAATATTTACAAAACTATTTAAATAAATTATAAAATAAAGAAGGTATTTTAGCTACAATATCAATTTCCTTATGATTATAAGGGTTAATAAAAGTAAGTCTTGAAGCATGTAAAGCAAGTCTTTTACATGTTTCTTTATGACCATATTTTTCATCACCTAATAGAGGATGAGCGATGTTAGCAAATTGTACTCTTATTTGATTTTTCCTTCCTGTATCAATTGCTATATCAAGTAAAGACATAGTTTTATTTTCTTTTAAAACTTTATAATTTGTAATAGCTAATTGATCATTTTTATTATTAGAAACATAAACTAAATTATATTCATTATTAGCTAGATAATTTTTTAAAGTACCTTCTTTTTCTCCTAAATGACCTTCACATATTGCAATATATCCACGATATTTAACATATTTATTCCAATCAAGTCTAAGTCTTGATTGAAGTTTTACATTAGTTGTAAATACTAAAACTCCTGATGTTTCTTTATCTATTCTATGTATAACATAAGGCCTTTTATTTTTCTTTTTTAAATATTCAAAAACCATATTATAAGCAGTATTAGTTAGTTCTTTATCACTCGCTACAGCAAGCATTCCAGCTTCTTTATTAATAGCTATAAAATCTTCATCTTCATAAATAATATCTAAAGGAAGCCTTTTTTCTTTCCTTACTTCTTTATAATTATTAGTTGTTATTATAGGAAATTTACTTAATGAAACCTCATCTTCATTAGCTAAAGGAAAATTAAATTGACTAACTTGATTTCCATTAACTAATACTTGTTTATTAGATAATAAATGTTTAACATTATTTCTTGATGTATTTAATTTTTCAAGTAAAAAAGTCATTAATTCAGTGCTTCTTTTAACTTTAAATTTCTGTGTAATTATAATTTTACTTTCTTTATTCATCATTATCCTCCTATATTTGGGCCTTTTAATTATACTATAATTTAAAAATAAAAAAAATAGAAAGCTTAGATTTAGCTTTCTACTTATAAAAAACTACAAGACGAATCTTGTAGCAATTTATATTATTCAACCCATTCAATAATAGCCATAGGAGCAGCGTCACCACGACGGAAACCAGTCTTGATAACTCTTGTATAACCACCATTACGACTAGCAAATTTAGGTGCTATTTCATCGAATAATTTTTGGATAGCGAATTTACCTTCACCATCTTTTTCGAAACGAATTAAAGTAGCAGCTTGTCTACGTGAATGCAATGTATTAGTTTTACCTAATGTAACCATTTTATCAGCTAATCTTTTTAATTCTTTAGCTTTTGTTTCAGTAGTTTCAATTTTACCATTTAAAATTAAATCTGTAATTAAATCACGAAGTAAAGCTTTTCTTTGTGAGCTGCTACGACGTAGTCTAGAATAAGACATGTTGTATCCTCCTTAATTAGTCTTTACGGAAACCTAAGTTTAATTGTTCTAATTTTTCCTTAATTTCTTTTAATGATTTACGGCCTAAATTACGAACCTTAATCATATCTTCTTCTGATTTAGCAATTAAATCAGCAACAGTGTTGATACCAGCTCTTCTTAAACAATTGTATGAACGAACAGATAAATCCAAATCTTCAATAGTTTTTTCCATTTTAGAATTCTTATTTTCTGTTTCAGTTTCTGTCATATAACTATTAAGTTTAGCTTGTTCAGATATTTCATCAACAATAACTTCTAAATGTTCAATCATCATTTTAGCAGCAATGCCAATCGCATCTGTTGCGGCAATTGAACCATTAGTAGTTACATTTATAGTTAATTTATCGAATGAAGCATCATTATCAACAATATCTTTATCAATATCATATGAAACATTAGTAACTGGTGTATAGATAGAATCAATAGCGATAGTTGATTCATCTGATACATATTGTTTATTCTTATCAGCACTTACATAACCTACACCACGGCGTACTTTTAAGAACATATTAACACTGCCGCCAGCAGCTACTGTACATATGTGTTGTTCAGGATTAACTACTGTTACATCTAAATCGTGAATTATATCACCAGCTGTAACTTCTCCTTCACCTTTATTAATTTCTAAAATTGTTTCAAATTCAGGATCTTGTGATTCAGTTTTTAAAACAACTCTTTTTAAATTTAAAATAATAGTGATGACATCCTCAATCACGCCAGATAAATTTTCAAACTCATGTTGAATGCCTTCAATTTTCGCACTAACAAAAGCTGTACCTGGTAAAGAAGATAACATAATTCTTCTTAAGGCATTACCAATAGTAAGACCGAAGCCTCTTTCTAATGGCGCTACTTCAAATGTACCTTTAGATTTATCCTCTGATAGATACTTAACTATAGCTTTTGGTTTTTCAAATTTTAAGTCTTTCATATTGGGACCTCCTCGTATCTATTAAAATTTATTAACCACGAGGACGTTTTGGTGGACGACATCCATTGTGTGGAACTGGTGTACAATCTCTAATTGATAAAATTTCTAAGCCAGCTACTTCAAGAGAACGAATAGCAGCATCACGACCTTGACCAGGACCTTTAACTGAAACTTCTACTTTTGCAACACCTTGATCTTTAGCTGATCTAGCAGCTGCTTCACTTGCTGATTGGGCAGCAAAAGCTGTAGATTTACGGCTACCTTTAAAACCTAATGCACCAGCACTGCTCCATGCAATAACATTACCAGCAGGATCAGTAATTGTAACTATTGTATTATTAAAACTTGCGTGAATATGAGCAACACCCACAGGGCAGTTTCTCTTAACACGACGTTTTGTAACTTTACGTGCCATAATTTAATCCTCCTTATTTCTTCTTATTTGCGATAGTACGTGCTGGACCCTTACGAGTACGAGCATTATTACGTGTATTTTGACCACGAACAGGAAGACCTTTACGATGTCTTAATCCGCGGTAACAACCAATTTCCATTAATCTCTTAATGTTAAGAGCTACTTCTCTACGAAGTTCACCTTCAATTTTATATTTTGAAATTTCTGCTCTAATACGAGTTAATTCTTCTTCTGATAAATTTTTAACTCTTGTATCTTCTGATACATTTGCATCTTTTAAGATATTTTTCGCAATTGTAGGACCAATACCATAAATATATTGTAATGATATTACAACGCGTTTTTCATTTGGAATATCTACACCTGCAATACGTGCCATAATTTAATCCTCCTATAATTTTATCCTTGTCTTTGTTTATGTTTTGGATTTTCGCAGATAACCATTACTCTTCCTTTACGTTTGATTACCTTGCATTTATCGCACATTGGTTTAACTGATGGTCTAACTTTCATCTTATTTACCTCCGTTATTTTACTTATGTCTATAAGTGATTCTTCCACGTGTTAAATCGTATGTTGATAATTCAACTGTTACTTTGTCACCTGGTAAAATGCGTATGTTATTCATGCGGATTTTACCAGAAACGTGGGCTAAAACTTGATGATCATTTTCTAATTTTACAATAAATTGAGTATTAGGTAAAACATCTATTACTTTTCCTTCTAACTCAATAACATCATCTTTTTTTGCCATTGCTTCCTCCTAAGTTTAATGGTCAACTTCAAATGAAGTTGAAAGCAAAAGTTTTATCTATCCGCCCAATTAAGGGCGGACATATAATACTAAAACAATGTGCTAAATAATAGTATTATATTACTTAGTTAAAACTTTTTTGATATCTTCAAATACTTTTGCAAAATCTTGATCACCATTTACTGTTTTTAATAAATGTTGATTCTTGTAATAATCTAATAGCGGTGCAGTTTGATTATCATAAACTTTAAGTCTATTTTCAGCAGTTTCATAAGTATCATCATTTCTTTGAATCAACTTATTACCACATTTATCACAAACACCTTCAACTTTTGGTGGGTTATTCTTAATATGGAATGTAGCCCCACATGTAGGACAAACTCTTCTACCAACAATTCTATCAATTAAAACTTCTGGTTTAACATCAATATCTAAAACAGCATCTAATTTATCGTCTTTAGATTTTAAATATTCATCTAAAGCTTTTGCTTGTTCTAGATTTCTTGGAAAACCATCAAGTAAGAAACCATCTTTACAATCAGATTCATTAAGTCTATCTTTAACTAAATCAATTGTAACAGAATCTGGTACAAGTAAACCTTGGTCCATATATTTTTTTGCAAGTAAACCAAGTTTAGTTTGACCTTTTAAATTTGCTCTAAAGATATCCCCCGTTGAAATATGAGGAATATTATAGAATTCTCTAATATTTACTGCCTGAGTTCCTTTACCAGCCCCAGGACGTCCCATAATCAATAATTTCATATTCTACTCCAAAAAGCCTCTATAGTCTTTAGTTTCTGAAGCTGTTTCAAGTTGATTTGCAGTTTCAATAGCTACACCGACAACGATGATTAATGAAGTACCACCAACAGTGATTATTGAAGCTTCAGAACTTGTAAATCCAAATGATAGAGATACAATAATAGGTACTAATGCAACAATTGCTAGATAAGTAGCACCAAGTAATGTAGTTCTAAATAATATTCTAGCTAATTGATTTTTTGTATCTTCTCCTCTTCTATAACCAGGAATGTAAGCACCTTGTTTATCAAGATTATCACTAATCTTTTCAGGGTCAACAACCATAAATGCATAGAAGAATGAGAAGAAGAAAATTAATAAGATATAAAGTGTCATACCAATAGGTTTTGAACTAGAGAATATGTTTTCTACCCAAATACCTGCCGTAGTAGAGTTTTGTCCAAGCATACCAACAACTGTCAAAGGAATTGATAAAATTGTAGATGCAAAGATTACCGGAATAACACTACCACTATTCAATTTAATAGGTAATTCACTTTTACCACCTTGAGTTCTATTTGCATATTGTAATGGGATAATTCTTTTTGCTCCTTCAAAGAAAACTACTGCTAAAATCATTAAGATATATAAAACAATGATTGCAATAAAGCATGTAATATTAGCAGCAGTTGCCCCACTAGTAATATATTTATTCCATAATGTAGTAAACATTGAAGGAACAGTTGTAATAATACCAGCAGCAATGATCATTGAAGAACCATTACCAACACCATGACGAGTAATTAAATCAGCTAACCACATTGTAAAACATGAACCAGCTGTAATTACAATTGCCATATAAATATAATATAGCCAAAATAAGTTATGATTTTGTAAAGCATCAGGCACTAAAATGTTTTCTGGTCTAGCACCTAATCCATATAATAAGGCTAAGCCTTGAATTATAGCTATAATTATTGATACCCATCTAGTGATGCGGTTTAATTTTTGTTTACCAACTTCACCTTGTTCTGACCATTCTTTCCATTTAGGAATTACAACTTGTAACATTTGAATGATAATAGATGAAGTAATATATGGAGAAATACCTAAAGCTAAAATAGAGAAATTAGATAAACCACCACCTGAGAAGGCATTTAAAATGGTTAAGAAATTATTATTAGCAATTTCTGATCTAATAGCTAAAGTATCTACCATTGGGATAGGGATGTAAGTTCCAATTTTAAATACCAAAAGAATTAGGAATGTGAAAATTAATTTTCTTAATATTTCACGATTACTTAAAATCTTTTTTAATTTTACTAACAACTTACATCACCTCAACAGTTCCACCAGCTTTTTCAATAACTTCTTTTGCTTTAGCTGAGAATTTATTAGCCTTTACTGTTAGTTTTTTTGTAAGTTCGCCATCCCCTAAAATTTTAACACCGTCATTTAATTTCTTTACTAAGCCAGCTTCTTTTAAAGCTTCGATATCAACAACAGCATTTTCTTCGAATATATTTAAGTCTTCCACATTAACAACGCTATATTCTACACGGTTAACATTATGGAAACCTCTTTTAGGAAGACGTTGGAATAAAGGTAATTGTCCACCTTCAAAACCAGGTCTTACACCACCGCCAGAACGAGCATTTTGGCCTTTATTACCTTTACCAGCTGTTTTACCATTACCAGAACCGATACCGCGACCAATTCTCTTTCTTGCGTGTCTTGCACCTTGGACAGGTTTTAATTCATTTAACATTTCGAGGCACCTCCTTATTTTATGATTTCAACTTTTACCATATGAGCGATGGTAACAATCATCCCTTTAATGGCTTCGTTTTCCTCTTTTTCTACGCATTGACCAATCTTAGTTAAGCCTAGAGCTTTAGCTGTTTTAACTTGATTTGGTTTACGACCTATTAAACTTTTAACTAATGTAATTTTATACATATTTGTTACCTCAAAATTTCTTCAACTGTTTTACCACGTTTAGCAGCAACAGCTTCAACAGAATATAATTGTTTTAAACCATCAACAGTAGCTCTAATAACGTTGATAGGTGTTTTTGAACCTAATGATTTTGATAAAATATTAGATATACCAGCAAGTTCTACTACAGCACGAACTGGACCACCGGCAATAACACCAGTACCAGGAGCAGCAGGTTTTAATAAAACATGACCAGCACCATAATGACCTACAACTTCATGAGGAATAGTTGTATTTACAACTGTAACTTGGAAAATGTTCTTTTTAGCATTTTCTACCGCTTTTTTAATAGCGTCAGGTACTTCAGAAGCTTTACCTGTACCAAAGCCAACATTGCCCTTACGATCACCAACAACTACTAAAGCAGCAAAACGTAAAGTTCTACCACCTTTTACAACCTTTGTTACACGATTAATTGCAACAACTCTTTCTTCAAATTCAGGTTGTACGTCTTTAACTTCTTTATCAGAACGCATGATAACCTCCTTAGAATTCTAAGCCGGCTGCTCTAGCAGCATCAGCTAAGGCTTTAACACGACCATGATATAAATAACCACCACGATCAAATACTACTTTAGAAATTTTTAATTCTAAAGCTCTTTTAGCAACTAAAGTACCAACTTCACTAGCAGCATCTACATTTGAGCCATTTTTTAGATCTTTTAATTCTAAACTTGATGCTTGGCATAATGTTTTACCTGCTTCATCATCAATAATTTGTGCATAAATTTGTTTATTAGAACGGAAAACACAAAGACGAGGTTGTAAAGCAGTACCTTTAACTGTTTGACGAATACGCATATGACGTTTTTGTCTACTTACATTACTTGAAATTTTATTAATCATATAAAGTACCCCTTTCTAACTACTTCTTAGCAGTTTTTCCTTCCTTACGACGAATATGTTCATCGCTATATTTAATACCTTTACCTTTATATGGTTCAGGTTTACGAACTTCTCTAATTTCAGCTGCAAATTGACCAACTAATTGTTTATCAATACCAGAGATATTGATTTGCGTATTTTTTGGTAATTCAACTTTTAATCCAGCTGGGATTTCAAGTTCAACATTGTGTGAATAACCTACAGTTAAAACTACTTTATTTCCTTGTAAAGCAGCACGATAACCTACACCGTTTATTTCTAATGTTTTTGTGAAACCTTTAGAAACACCTTCAACCATATTATGGATTAAAGCACGAGTAGTACCGTGAATTGTTTTCATCCATTTTGAATCATTTGGACGTTTAACATGTAGTTCGTTTCCTTCAACAACTACATTTAAGTTATTGTCGAAATCAAAACTTAACTCTCCCTTAGGACCTTTAACATTGATATGACTATCTTTAATATCAATATTAACATCTGCAGGAAGTAAAATTGGCTTATTTCCAATACGTGACATTTTAATTTTCCTCCTAAAATATTACCAAACGTAAGCTAAAACTTCGCCACCGATATTTAACTTACGTGCTTGCTTATCAGTCATAACTCCTTGAGAGGTAGAAATGATAGCAATACCTAGACCGTTTAAAACCTTAGGTAATTCATCTGCTTTTGCATATACTTTTAAACCTGGTTTAGAAACAATCTTTAGACCTGTGATTACACTTTGATTATTAGTGTATTTTAATGTAACCGTTAGTATGCTTTTTACATCTTCAGTAGCTTTATAAGATTCAATATAGCCTTCATTCTTCATAACTTCAAGAATTGCTTGTTTTAATTTAGAATTAGGCATTTCTACTGTTTGATGACGCATTGCTTTTGCATTGCGAATACGTGTAAGCATATCTGCAATTGGATCTGTCATCATTTTTAATTTCCTCCTTCGATGATATTACCAGCTGGCTTTTTTAACGCCAGGAATTTGTCCTTTATAAGCTAATTCACGGAAGCATAAACGACATAGTTTGAAATCTCCCATAACAGCATGAGGACGACCACAACGTTCACAACGTGTATATTTGCGAGCGCTATATTTTGGTTTTCTATGATTTTTAACAATTAATGATGTTTTTGCCATAATTATTCCTCTCTACTTTCTAAAAGGCATACCTAATAATTGTAATAAAGTACGACCTTCTTCATCGCTCTTAGCTGTAGTAACAATTACGATGTCCATACCTCTAATTTTCTTTACTTTATCGAAATTGATTTCTGGGAATATTAATTGTTCTTTTACACCTAATGTATAATTGCCACGACCATCGAAAGCATTACCATTAACACCACGGAAATCACGAACACGTGGTAAAGCAATTGAAACAAGTTTGTCTAAGAATTCATACATTCTTTCGCCTCTTAGAGTAACTTTACAACCAATAGGCATTCCTTCTCTTAATTTGAAGTTTGCAATTGATTTTTTTGCTTTTGTAACAACTGGTTTTTGACCAGCAATTTGGGTTAATTCATCTACTGCATCATCTAATACTTTAGCATTAGCAACAGCATCACCAACACCCATATTAATAACTATTTTTTCAAGCTTTGGAATTTCCATAGAAGATTTATAGTTAAATTTATTAGCTAATTCTTTTCTAATAGAAGTTTGATAAGCTTCTTGTAAACGATTCATATAGTTTCCTCCTCTTCCTATTACTTGAATTCATAACCAGATTTTTTAGAAACTCTAACCTTTACAACTTTACCTTTAACTTCTTTTTTAACCATACTAACTCTTGTAGGAACATTCTTTTTAGGATCTAATAACATAACATTAGATGCCGCAATAGGAGCTTCCATTTCAATGATTTGACCGCTTTGGTTTTGTTGAGTTGGTTTTTGATGTTTCTTAACAATGTTTACGCCTTCAACTATTACTCTATTTTCTTTAGGGAAAACTTTAAGAACTTTACCAGTCTTAGGAACTTTATTACCTTTTTTATCAGTAGTGAATCTATCTTTACCAGCGATAACAACAACTGTATCGTTAACTTTAATATTCATACCTAAGCCTCCTCCTTAAAGTACTTCTGGAGCTAGAGAAACAATTTTCATGAAGTTTTTATCACGTAATTCTCTTGCAACAGGACCGAAAATACGACTGCCACGTGGAGTACCATCTTCACGAACAATAACAGCTGCATTTTCATCAAATTTAATATAAGAGCCATCATTACGTCTTAAACCTTTTTTACTACGAACGATAACTGCTTTAACTACATCGCCTTTTTTAACAGCACCATTAGGAGCAGCATCTTTAACACTGCAAACAACGATGTCGCCTACATTAGCATAACGGTGTAAGGCACCACCTAATACTTTTATAATTAATAACTCACGTGCACCTGAATTATCAGCTACAGCAAGTCTTGTTTCTTGTTGTACCATAATTGTTACTCCTTTCAGAAACTAAATTGATTCATTATTCTTAACCACTTCGATTAAACGATAAAATTTAGTTTTAGAAAGTGGTCTAGTTTCCATGAAGCGAACAACATCGCCAACTTTAGCACTATTGTTTTCATCATGAACATGAAATTTTGTTGTTTTCTTAAAACGTTTCTTATAAATACGATCAGTTTTAAATGTATCTACTGCAACAACAACAGTTTTGTCCATTTTATCAGAAACTACAGTTCCTTGAAAAACTTTACGACTATTACGTTCCATGTTGTCCTCCTCCTACTTCTTTTCCGCATTTTGTTTTTCTGTTAAAACAGTTAACATGCGGGCAATTGTTCTTTTAATTTCATTCATCTTTGATGGGTTTTCAGCTGTACCAAGAGCAGCTTGGAAACGAAGATTGAATAATTCTTCTTTTAAATCAGCTATTCTTTTAGTGATTTGTTCAACACTTAATTCACGAATTTCTTTAGCTTTTAACATTGCTCGTCACCTACTTTTTTAACAAATTTTGTTTTACAAGGTAACTTATGAGAAGCAAGTCTTAAAGCTTCACGAGCTACTTCTTCGCTAACACCGTCAACTTCAAATAAAATTAAACCAGTTTTAACGACAGCAACCCAAGATTCAGGCGCACCTTTACCAGAACCCATACGAACTTCTAGAGGTTTATGAGTTTTAGCTAAGTGTGGGAATACTTTAATCCATACTTTACCTTGACGATTCATATAACGTGTAATAGCAACACGGGCAGCTTCAATTTGTTTATTTGTTAACCAACAACCTTCAGTTGCTTTTAAACCATAACTACCAAATGCTAATTCAGTACCGCCTTTAGCAACTCTGTCTCTATAATAAACACGGTGTGGACGACGATACTTAACTCTTTTAGGCATTAACATAATTATTTACCTCCCTTAGAGTCATTTTTTTTAGGAGCCGCTTCTTTTTTAGCAGGTTTGTTTTCTTTAGATTTATTATCTTTAGAAGCTTTATTTTGAGGACGAGCCTTTTTAGGAGCACGTTCTTCTAATTGACGTGGTTTAACTTCTAATACATCACCTTTATAAATCCAAACTTTAACACCAAGTTTACCATAAGTAGTTAAAGCTTCAGCAACTGCATAATCGATATCGGCACGAAGAGTATGTAGAGGTACTTGACCTTCAATATAACCTTCGCTACGGGCAATTTCAGCTCCTGCTAAACGACCAGAAATTGATGTTTTAACACCTTTAGCTCCTGCTTTACGAGCACGTTGGATTGCCATCTTTTGTACTCTACGGAAAGAAGCACGGTTTTCTAATTGTTCAGCCATAGATCTAGCTACTAATGTAGCATCTAATTCAGGTTTTTTAATTTCAACAACATTCATTACAACATCTTTTTTAGTGTAATAACATAAATCTTTAATAACTTTATTTTTAGTTTCAGCATCTTTACCAATTACTGAACCTGGTCTTGCTGTATAAAGAGTAATTTTAAC
This sequence comes from uncultured Acholeplasmatales bacterium, assembly GCA_944324795.1. Taxonomy (GTDB): domain Bacteria; phylum Bacillota_I; class Bacilli_A; order Acholeplasmatales; family Anaeroplasmataceae; genus CALUXS01. The sequence goes on along the minus strand of CALUXR010000003.1, from coordinate 51,830 downwards.
TCTATCTTTATGATTATTACCAGCACCTTTAGAACGTTCGATAATAACACGAGAAACTTGAGCTTTTTTGTATTCTTTATCTAGATATTGTCTGATTTTAATATCTTCTAATAATAAATCAGCTACTTTTGTTTTATCAGCATACCATGTGGCATCCCAATCACGAATAATACCAACACGTAATCCGACTGGACTTACTTTTTGACCCATGATACTCCTCCTTACTCTTTTTCAGCAACAATAATAGTAATGTTGCAATATCTCTTTAAAATAACGTCGCCTCTACCTTTAGCACGAGGGAACATTCTTTTTAAGCGCATGCCATCATTAACATAGCAAGTCTTAACATATAAATTATCTTTATTTAGACTATGATTATTTTCTGCATTTGCTACAGCAGAATTTAATACTTTGATTACTGCTTCACAAGCTAGCTTATTAGTTAATCTTAATATAGCATTAGCTTCCATAACACTTTTGTTACGAATTAAGTCAACAACTAAACGAGCTTTACGAGGAGTAATACCAACATTTTTTGCTACTGCTTTTACTTCCATAATTATCCTCCTTATTTAGCTGCCTTCTTATCGTCACCATGACCATGATATGTTCTAGTTGGAGCGAACTCACCTAATTTGTGACCAACCATATCTTCAGTAATATATACTGGAGTATGTTCACGACCATTATAAACGGCAATTGTATGACCAACAAATGCAGGGAAAATAGTTGATCTACGTGACCAAGTTTGAATTACTTTTTTGTCTCCTGAAGCATTTTGAGCTTCTACTTTCTTTAATAAATAATCATCACAGAAAGGACCTTTTTTAATTGAACGAGCCATTATTTCATTTCCTCCTTACATTATTTGTCATTTCTTCTACGTACAATTAGACGATTAGAAGATTTTTTATGTTTACGTGTCTTTAAGCCTAAAGCTGGTTTACCCCAAGGAGTAACAGGAGAAGGACGACCAACTGGTGATTTACCTTCACCACCACCATGAGGGTGATCATTAGGGTTCATAACAGAACCACGAACTTCAGGACGTTTTCCCATATGACGAGCACGACCAGCTTTACCGATACGTACTAATTCATGAGTTTCGTTACCAACTTCACCGATTGTAGCTAAACAAGTAGATAATACTTTTCTAACTTCACCAGACATTAAACGTAATAATACATAATTTTCTTCACGGCCTAAGATTTGTGCTGAAGTACCAGCAGAACGAATCATTTGACCGCCTCTACCAGGGTGTAATTCAATGTTATGAACTAATGAACCAACAGGAATAACACCAAGAGGTAAAGCATTACCAACTTTAATTTCAGCATCTTTACCAGACATTAAAATGTCACCAACTTGTAATCCTTTAGGTGCTAAGATATATCTCTTTTCACCATCTTTATAAACTACTAAAGCAATATTAGCACTACGATTTGGATCATATTCAATAGTAGTAACTTTACAAGGAATGCCAAATTTGTTTCTTTTAAAATCTATAATACGATATTTTTGTTTAACACCGCCGCCTTGATGACGAACAGTGATTTTTCCTGAATTGTTACGTCCTGCATTCTTTTTATGAGGAGCTAATAGTGATTTTTCAGGAGTTGTACAAGTGATTTCTTCAAATGTAGAAACACTCATATTACGTCTACCATTAGACGTTGGCTTATAAATTCTAATTGCCATAATTTATCCTCCTATATTTCAAACGCTTCTATTTTTTGTCCTTCAGCAACTTTACAAATTGCTTTCTTATATGCTGGTTTGAAACCTACATGTTGACCAACTCTTTTACGTTTTGGAAGAACATTAATAGTAGCAACACTTTCTACTTTTACTTTGAAGATTTCTTCTACAGCTTGTTTAATTTGAATTTTGTTAGCTGCTTTAGCAACTTTAAAAGTATATTTATTGAAATCTTCTTTTAATTTCATTGATTTTTCAGTGACAATAGGTCCTTTGATAATATCTCTAGCTTCCATATTACTTCAAAACCTCCTCAAAATAAGCTACTGCTTTTTCAGTAATAACTAATTTATCAAAACATAAAATTTCATAAACTGAACAGTTATCACAACTTGTTAAGAATACATTAGCAATGTTTCTTGCAGAACTTATAGCATTTTCTGTTAATTCTTCTTTTGTACAAACAACTAATGTTTTACCATTAGCTTTAACATTATCTAAGAATTTTACGAAATCTTTAGTTTTTCTAGCTTCAAATACAATTGTATCAACAGCTACTAATTTTTCATTTTTAACTTTATAAGATAAAACAGATTTCATACCTAATTGTTTTACCTTTTTATTTAATTTAAAAGCATAACTTCTTGGTGTAGGACCAAATACAACACCACCGCCACGCCATTGTGGAGCACGTGTAGAACCTTGACGTGCACGTCCTGTTCCTTTTTGTCTCCATGGTTTCTTACCGCCACCTCTGACTTCAGAACGGTTTTTAACGTCATGAGTACCTTGACGCATAGCAGCGCGTTGACAATTAACAACATCGTAAACTACTTGTTGATTAGGTTCAATACCAAAGATACCATCATTTAATACTAAATCTTTTACTTTATCTCCAGCTTGATTTAATAATGCAATTGTAGGCATAATAAATCTCCTTTCCTAATTAATTAGATTTTACGGCTGTCTTAATCATAACTAAACCTTTTTTAGGTCCTGGTACATTACCACGAACTAAAATTAAGTTACGTTCTGTATCTACAGCAGCAATAACTAAATTTTGTAATGTTACACGAACATTACCCATATGTCCAGGCATCTTTTTGCCTTTCATGTTACCTTTAATAGGTCCCATAGAACCAACGATACGATGACATGCAGATGTACCGTGACTCATAGGTAGACGGTGATGATTATAACGTTTGATTGTACCAGCAAATCCTTTACCTTTAGATGTACCTGTTACATCAACGACTTCACCAGCCGCAAATATATCACATTTAACTTCTTGACCAACGTTATAAGATGTTAATTCGTTCCCGCGATCATTTGAGAAACGAATTTCTCTTATGAAGCGCTTAGGAGCAGTGTTAGCTTTCTTAACGTGACCTTTTTCTGGTTTGTTACTTAAAGATTCACGTTTATCTTCGTAACCTAATTGAACAGCTTCGTAACCATCATTTTCAACAGTTTTTTGTTGTAAAACAATGTTTGGAGTTGCATCAATAATTGTTACTGGAATAAGATTTCCAGCTGCATCGAAAATTTGAGTCATGCCCAATTTTCTGCCTAAGATTCCCTTAGCCATTTTGTTTTACCTCTTTCTTAATTTATTTATTATTACAATCTAATGGAAAGCAATACCTATTAGGGGTTTTTTAATGCTTCCCGTTCGCACACCATAAGTTTAAAGACATTGGAGATGGTCTAATAATTTTTACTTCTTTAATACGATGTCAATACCAGAAGGTAAATTAACATGCATTAAGGCATCAATAGTTTGAGATTTTGGGTTAACAATCTCAATTAATCTCTTATGAGTTCTACGTTCAAATTGTTCACGTGAATCTTTATTTACGTGTGGAGAACGTAAGATAGTGAAGATTTCTCTTTCAGTAGGTAATGGAATAGGTCCATTAACTTCAGCACCAGTCTTTTTAACTGTTTCAACAATTTTCTTTGCTGATGCATCTAATAATCTGTGATCATAAGATTTTAATCTAATTTTAATTTTTTCTTTTGCCATTTTTAATTTTCTCCTTTCGCCTATAATCAAGCATAGACTAGCTCCATGGGAAAACTCAACACGCTGTATGACAACGCCCGTCAGCGTATCAACAACCTCCCACTTCAAAGCCTGTATTTTTGCCCGAAAGCTTTTAAATTATATACTATTATTCACTTTAATGCAATATCTTTTTTTAGTATTTTTTAATATTTTCTAACCTTATTATATATAGAGAAAAAAAGACTAAGTTTCCCTAGTCATTAATTTTCTTTTTATGATCACTAAATATTACTAAAATAAGTGATAGCGTAACATTTAATAAAATACTAGTATACAAAATAGCTCCTTCAGTTAAAAACAAAATTATTAAATTCATAATATAAATTATTAAAGCCCATATTTTTCCTAATGTTCTATTACTAAATGCAATATAAGCAAGAATTAAAGCATATAAAATAGAAAAAATTATTAAAATGAAAAATACTATATTAACAATATCTACATTATAAACCATTTCTATCAACTTCTTTCCTACCTTTTTTCTTGCTAGCTATTATTAACGGAACATAACCTATAATTACAAAAAAGAAATAAAATTAACTCCATATTCTTCATTAGAGCCATCTAAAAATGAAAAACCTATAATTGTTAAGGCACATATAGAAAATATTACAATTGATATAACCCCATATATTGTAATAGGTGTTCCATAATCATTAACATACTAAGTAAAATAATAATAATTGGAATAATAATTATAAAAATCATTCAAACCATCTCCAAACTAAATATATTTAAACTCTATGTCTGTCGCAAATTCTGCGTTATATTTAACATGCTTCCTTGTTAACCAAGAATTTGCTAAACCAATCCCAAAATTACCACTATCAAGAGATATGCTTATTTCAGGTGAAAAGTTAAAATTAATCTGTGAATGATCATAAGTAGCTAGAGTATTAAAAAAGGTTCCAATATCGCCATTATAATGGCCTCTAAATTCATAATGAACTTTAAAATTAGAACAAATTATCCTTATATATTCACCATTTCCTTAGCAGACCCTCAATTAACAATGCGTTCAACTATATTTCTATTATATGAATACCAACCATATCTAGTTTCATTAATAATAGTTATATTTTTTACGCTCCCTAGAATATATTTCATTTGTTAAGTATAAAATAAATTAAGATAATAATAAAAATCTATTAAACTTTAAATTAAGAAAGCTTAAGCCGATTTATTGATGGGTTCTTTTTAACAATTACTGTTAAATATAATTTAGGATTCATTTGATTTTGTTGATTATATTATCATAATTTAGAATATTTAACTAATTTAGTTATATATTTTTAACTTTTTTATGTCAATAATTTGTATTATATTTATTGTATTATTGCATTTAAAAAGGCCTACTTTTTAAAGTAGACCTCTAATATTTATTGAGCTTTAGTTATTAAACCACTAAATGTACCTTTAATTTCATATTCAAAAGAATCAGCAGGAATAAATATACTATCACCTTTACGATAGTTAATTTTTTCACCATCGAAAATTATTTCGCCTTCCCCATCATAACATAACAGATGACAAAAACTTTCTTTAGTGGCTTTTAAAATAACTGATTTTGTTACATCTATCCTATCAACCGCAAAATATTGTGTAGTTATAATATGTTGAATTTTATAATTAGCATATTCTATAATCGGACCTTCTTTAACGAAAATATCAGTCATTTTATTATAATTTAAAACATCTAAAGCTTTTTTTATTTGAAAACCACGATGACCTGGCTTTTCTCCAAAGTTCCAAATATTATAAGTTGTATTAGAATTTTGTTGAATCTCGATACAAAAAGTACCAGCAGCTAGAGCATGTATTGTCCCGGATGGCACAAGTACTGCATCACCTTTATGAACTTTAACTTTATTTACTAAATCTAGAACTTCACCAGCTACTAATTTATTTAAAAATTCTTCTTCATTTGTATCTTTATTAAATCCTACATAAATGTATGAATCGTCATCAGCTTCAAAAAAATAATACATTTCCATTTTACCTGGTTCATGTTCAACTCTAAATGCATATTCATCATCAGGATGAACTTGAATAAATAAATTTTTCTTATTATCTAAAAATTTAATTAATAATGGAAAATAATTATATTTTTGTGCAGCAGTCCCTAAAATATCTTTTCCATGCTTTTTAACATAATCACCTAAACTAAGGCCTTTATCAGGCCCACTATCGATAGTCGACTCGCCAAATTCATGAGCTGATAATTCCCAACTTTGAGCTATAGTTTCTGAATCTAATTCTTTATGGAATTCATCTTTTAATTTAGTGCCTCCAAGGGGCCAATAAGGTAGGCCCATCAAGGCAGATTTTAATTTTACTATTTCCATTATAATAATTGCTTCTTTCCTAAAGAAAATACTTTATCATATACAAGTGGTGAATGTTTTAATTTAGTTAATAATTTAGCAAAATGCATAGCAGCAATTTCACCAACTACTAATAGTTGAGATTTTGTCTTAAACAAGCCAAATATCTTTGCATCCAATATTTTTTGATTAGAGTATAAATCAGGATATATTAATTCGAAATAATGGAATAATTCGTGAGCAAAAACAGTATCTTTTAAACGGTCTATATCAACTAAATCTGATAAATTATATTCGTTAATCAACTTTTTAACAAAATCTATAGTTTCTATATTTAATGTAATAGTTTGATTTTTTTCTGTAAATAAACCTAAATATGCATAATACTTAGTTGGCTTTTCCCTAACATAAACAACCGGAATTTGCATTCTAATTGCATATTTTATAGGTGATAATTCACCATATTTATTTATTAATTCATTATAGCACCATGTGGCTTCTTCTATAGCTTTATTCACTATTTCTTCTTTTTTAGAAGTTGGTAATTTATAAGCTGTAATATCTTTATCTAATTTTCCCATATAAATAGTAAAATCAGATTTATTAAGAATTTTATTTAATGCATCACGAATATTTTCCATCATTTACCTCTTATTAATACATACCATTTCTAACAGCAACTATTGCTACTTCAGCTGTTGGGTCTAAGTCAATTAATTCAGTCTTAGCTAAACCGATAACTTGTTCTACTGTACTTAAGCCAGAATAATCGATTACTCTACCACCGATAATTATATACATATCAGGATTAATTCTAACTTCACTAGAATAATTAGATGTATCATGCCATAATTTCTTTAGAATAGGTTCAATTTCAGCAAATGTTGTTGTAGCAACTTTACCTTCAGTTCTTTGAACTTTAACGAAACCTTTGCTATCAACAATACGTACGCCATCTTTACCTTTATTTGTACCAAGAACAACGAAAGTATTACCATTAGAATAACCAATTCTAATATCAGTAGTATCTGGGCTGAATGTTTCTTTAGCTATTTCTAAAGCTTCTTTATCATCAACTTTCTTAGATAAATCAGTTGTTTTAACTTCTGTTGAACCCATCGCGATTGCTGTAACTTTTTGTGTTGTTTCATCAATTTCAAGGAATACTTCAACTGTATCAGGTACTGCACCACTTCTAACAGCTCTATCTTTTGCTTCTCTCTTAATTTTAGCAATATCTTCAACTGTTGGGTTAGGAATAGTTCTTTCAACCATTTCACGAACCATCGCTAAAGCAACACCGATTGAAGAAATAACTTCAGCATTCTCAGGAATTTGATATTTAAAATGCATCATATTACCAGTATATGCAAGTAAAGTACCTGCACCACCACCAGCACCAACTAAAACGATTTGATCGCGTTCAACTTTATATTTAGCTATTAATTCTTCAATAACGATTGCAATCTTATCGCAAGATGTTTTCAATATTTGATTTGCTGTATCTTCAACAGATTTACCAATATAATCAGCTAACAATTTAACAGCTTTATAACTTGCTTCATAACTACCTTTCGCAAAGTCATCATCAGCAAGTAATTTTAAAGCATTAGCGGCACAAGTATTAGTAATAGTAATACATTTACCACTCTTACATCTAATTGCTACATAGTCAGATGGATCGTTTGGTTTAGGTTGAACGAAATATAATTCTGCACCATCTAATTCTTTCGGATCAGTAAAGGCAGCATATTCTAAATCCGCAATATGAGCAGAACGAGGACCAACATCAACGATTCCTTCTTTATTCGCTCTAACCATAGAACCACCAGCAACACCAAGTACACGAACATCAAGTGAATTTACATAAGTACGATGTCCACCTAAAATTGTATAGTCAACGGCAGGACGACCATTTTTAATAACACCAATATTAGTAGTTGTACCACCAACTTCAAAATAAATACCATTTGAAGCACGTAAATACATCAAAGCACCGATAACAGAAGCCGCAGGTCCTGATAACATTGTTAAAATAGGACGTTTCTTCATTTCTGTAACTTCCATAACACCACCATCACCACGCATAATCATAAGTGGAACAGTGATACCTGCTTGACGAACACTTTGTTCAGTACTATTTGCAGTTTCAAGCATCTTAGGTAAGATACTAGCATTGATAACTGCAGTTTGTGTTCTAATTGCTAAACCATAAAGTTTAGTGATTTCTGAAGCAGCTGTACTTAAAATACCTTTTTTAGCACATATATCAGAAATAACTTTTTCTTCAGTCATATTATCAACACCGAAAGCTTTACTAGCAACAATTACTTGTGCGCCTTGTTTTAATAAATCATCAATAACTTCTTCAGCTTTCTTTTCGTTGAATTCTTTTAATTTAATATAGGCACTAATAACTTCAATCTTTTTACCATTACCTAAATCTATACTGTTGATAGATGTTTGTTTTTTAACTACCCATCCACCTAGGCCGCCACCACCTAGACCAATAACACCGACTTTAGCAACGTCACCTTCAATTAAGGCATTAGTAGCTTGAGTTGTTGAGTGTGCTACGAAAACAACTTCTTCTGGTTTTATATTATTATCGGCTACACATTTTTGGAAGGCTTTAACTACACCAGCAGCAACACCTTGTTTATCATCATGAGTAGTTTTACATGAACCTTTACCAACTATTTGATTAGTAGCGTTGTCGATAGCTACAGCTTTAGTATGTGTACCACCAACGTCGATACCAATTCTTATATTTCTCATTTTTACACTCCTTTTTGAGTTTATATTTTAATACCTTCTATTATATTAAGATTAAGAATGCTAATAAAATATTTATAGCACAACATAACCAGCCCCAAGGTAGGTCTGTTTTAATATATACATTTGGTTCATATTTAGCATATGATAGTGCCCACATACCCCAAGATTGAGTAGGACAAGAATCAGCTGTAATAGCAACTGGTTGAACATAGAATAATACTAATAATAAAGGACTAGTTGCAGGAATAACTGCTGATAATACTGAAGCTAAAGCAATACCAGAACCCCAAATCATGAATGGTCCACGGAATAATGCTAAAGGTGCTAATATGATTGCCGCTACAACAACGATCCATGCTTTATCATTTACCCAATCTAAAGCTCCACCAAGTGCAGTTTGGAAGATAGGTGCAGCTAAATTAGATGCAGCTGTTGAGAACATATTCATAACTAATAACATACCAATTAATAGAGCAACGTCAGAAATACCATTGAATAATGTCTTTTGTGTTGTTTCTAATGCTTTCTTATATGTTTTTAAGTTGCCTGTTAATAATAAACCGAAGAATATAGCAACAACAAATAAGAAAATAGGTGCGAATGTAGTTAAATTTAAATCGCTGAATAAATTAATTAAAGCAATAATTAAAGCAAATACAATTGGAATGAATGGAACAATGAATGACCAGTTAGAAACATGTTGTTCTTCACCATCATCTTCCATAGCCCAAGCTTTAACTTTACCTTTAGCCATCCAATAGTTGAATAAAATGAAACCAACCATAATTACAACATGTACTAAGAATGCTAACCAACTAAATAATAAGAAATTATTTGTGAAGTTATCTGGATTAGCTGTCCATAATGTCTTAAATAAATCATGACCACTAAATTGAGTATAATAACCACTATTTACATACATACCAGCAGCAACACTGAATAGGAATGAACCAACAGCTATTTTCTTGCTAACACCAATTGATAATAAGATAGGAAGAATAATAGCACCGATAGCCATAACACTACCAGGACCAAATACAGATGTAAATATTAAAGCAGAAACGATTGATACAGCTAATACAGTAATTAATTGTTTGTTACCAGATAATTCAACTACTTTTCTAATTAAAGCTTTAGCAATACCTGTATCAACAATTACACGACCAAACCAGCTAGCAAAGATAATAATTGTTGTAGTTTGGCCATAATTAATAGGTCCGTCACTATATACTTTATTTAAAGTACCAACAATTAAATTCCAAACTTCTTTACCACCATTTATTTCGCCAGCTTGACCAGCGTTCCATAATACATAAACGATACCAATAAGTACCCAAACTGTTGTAGTGATGATTAAACCAATGATAAGGTTTCCACCCTTCATACAGTAATAAACGAATGCAACTAGTGCAAGTAACAATAATATTGAAGCTATAATACAATAAACTCCAAGACCTGTCATTAAAAACATATTTTTTTACCCCTTTAATTTTTTTATCTTTTTAAACTAACATTTAATAAACCTTTAAATTTAATGTAGCACTATTAAATTTAAAAATTTATATTTTGAATAAATTTATGTGGCGTTAAATTTATTCTTATATAGACAAAGGCTTACCTTTGTACACAAATTAATATTAATAAATGCTTAAACTAAGCCAAATTATCTTTTTTCTTCTTTAGAGATTGCTTCCCATAAACCATTTAAATAACAAGCACCTAAAGCTCTGTCATATAAACCATAACCAGGCATTGCAACCTCTCCCCAAATCATACGACCATGATCAGGGCGAATAACACCATCAAAGCCAGTTTTATATAAAGCTTGAACGATTTTAAACATATCCATAGAGCCATCACTTGACAAATGAGCAGCTTCTTCAAAATCGCGTGGTGTGTTATATTTTAAATTTCTAATATGAGCGAAAGGAATTCTACCTTTACATGCATATATAATGTCTACGATATCATTATTAGGATTTGTTCCAAGTGAACCTGTACATAAATTTAGACAATTATAAGGTTCATCTACAGCTTTTAATAATTTTAATATTTTTTCTTTTCCTGTAATTATTCTTGGTAATCCAAATACAGACCATGCTGGATCATCTGGATGAATTGCCATCTTGATGCCATATTTTTTACAAACAGGACCTAATTTCTTTAAGAAATATACTAAATTATCAAATAACTTCTCTTCTGTTACATCTTTATACATTTCAAAAAGTTCTTGTAATTTTGCTAAACGTTCAGGTTCCCAACCTGGCATAACAAAACCATTTGAATTATCGTTAATACTATCGAACATATTATTAGGATCAATATTATCAACAGTATCTTGATTGTAAGCTAAAACTGTCGAACCATCTGGTCTTACACGAGCTAATTCTGTTCTAGTCCAATCAAAAATAGGCATAAAATTATAAACAACTAGGTGAATGTCTTCTTGTCCTAAATGTTCTAATGTTTTAATGTAATTATCGATATATTTATCACGATCAGGTGAACCAACTTTAATCGCATCACAAACATTAACACTTTCAATCCCTGAAATTTTCAAACCAGCCGCTTCAACTTCAGCCTTCAATTTGTGAATGTCTTCTCTAGACCATTCTTCCCCTGGTTTAGTATTATATAGAGTAGTTATAACACCTGTTACACCAGGAATTTGTCTAATTTGTTGTAATGTAACACTGTCATAACCAGTACCAAACCAACGTAATGTCATTTCCATACAATGTACCTCCTTAATTTTTTGTTTTAAAAAACCGCTTTTTCTAGTATTCTTTATTCGAAATTTTACTTTTTAAATTTATTAATAAAGCAAAAAGCGCTTTTTGCACATTTTGTATTATAATACCTTTTGTAAAGTTTAGCAAGCGTTTTCTTAAAAATATATTTAATTTTTTTATAAAAAATAAAAAAAAGATAAAATTTAAAACTAAACTTTATCTTAAGCAGATTCTTTTATAACAAGAGAACATGGTAAAATTTCATCATGAACTTCCTTGCCATCTATTATATCAAGTAGCATTTCCGCACTTCTTACTGACGTTTCTTCTATTTTATTATTGACAGATGTCATTTTAGGATTTGCTAAATTAGTAAATAAACTAGCATTAAAACCAATTATGTCAATATCTTTACCAATTTTATAACCTTGGGCAGATAAGTCAGAAATAGCTCCTAATGCTATAATATCTTCACCACACATTATAGCATCTACTTCAACTTGACTTTGATTTAATTGTTTTACAAGTTCAAAACCACCGCTCATTAATTCATCAGTATGGAAAACAATAGGTTCTAAATTCGCTTCTTTTAAAGCATCTTTATATCCTTGTAATTTTAAATTTGAAGATGTTGTAGATAAATATTGAAAATAAATAATTTTTTTACGACCTTTATTTATTAAATATTTAGTAGCATCATAAACACCTTGTTTATCATCAACATAAATAGAGTAAGAATTTTTAGTATTTATATGACCATTATTAGAAATAATAGGAATATTATTTAGCTTTTCTAAGACTTTCTCATATTTATTTAAAAAATTGAAAATGGAACCTACAAAAATTATACCATCAACATTTATTTTAAGTAATGAATCAAGATATTTTATACTATTTTCTTCATCACCAAGTGTATTACAAATAATAACTCGATAACCTAAGGCTGATAAAGTTTTATCAGCTGCATAGGCCGCAGCCGCGTAATGTGATATTTGAATATCAACAACCATAACAGCAACTAATTTCATCGATTTAGAAACTAAACCTTGAGCTATAGCGCTTGGTACATAATCATATTTCGCAACTACTTCTTCAATCCTTGTTTTTAATTCTGGTCTTATAGTTTTGTTATTTAAATATTTAGAAACTGTTGAAATAGAAACACCAGCTTCTTTAGCTATATCATATATATTCATTTCATCTCTCACCTAGTTTATGTAAATATGTTAAAATTATACAATAAAATGAAATCGTTTTAAATACAATCAAATCAAAAAGTTAAAATATATAATGCTTTATATTTTATAATATTTAATTTATAAATAAAATAGTTTATAATAAGCTAAATGGAGGCATAAAAATGAATAAAATATATATTGTAGGTGATTCAACCTTATCATACTTTAAAGACCCTTATTATTATCCTAGATATGGATATGGAACCCAAATTAAAAATTATTTTAATGATGAGGTTGAAGTTATTAATTTAGCATTATCAGGACGTAGTTCTAAATCATTTTTAATTGAAGATAATTATAAAACTTTAATTAATAATATTACTAATGGGGATTATTTAATAATTGGTTTTGGTCATAATGATGAAAAAGATGAAGATCCTAATCGCTTTACTACTGCGAATAAAGATTTAAATGATACATCATCTTATCCTTATTATTTAAATCATTATTATGTTGAAATAGCTAAAAATAAAGGTGCTACACCAATATTATGTACACCAATTTGTAGAGCTGATATAAATGAATGTTACAATGCTAATTCAGCTCATATTACTAGAAATGGTGATTATAGAAAAGCAGTTATCAATTTAGGCATTGAAACTAATACAACCGTTATAGATTTAACAGAAAGAACAAAAGAATTATATATTAAAATAGGTTATGATAAAGCTATTTTATTCCATGCATGGCCAAAAAATAAAAAAGAAACTGTAGATACTACACACCTAAATATTTATGGGGCTAAAATGGTAGCCTATTTATTTGCTGAAGAATTAAAAAAGACTGATTGTAATCTTAAAAACTATTTATTAAAAGATTTAGTAAAACCAACAATTAAAGATTTAATACCAAATAAAGAATATATAGATTTACCATATGTTCCATTTAATAAAGATAAATACAAACCAACAACAAACTTCAGTCATATTGAACTTGAAGGTTGGTACGGAACAGCCTTTGGCGATACAGGTAGTAATCCTCTTGATTTAAATACAGGTTATATTATTAAAGAAGAAAATAATAAATTTATTATTGGTCAAGATGGTCAATATTTAAAGGGTAAAATTGCAAACACTGAAGGTATCCCTTTCTTATTTAAACAAATTAATAAAGATGATAATTTTAAAGTTAATGTAGATGTTAAAGTTATAAAGAAAAAAGTTGATGATATGGCAGGATTTGGTTTAATGTTAAGAGATGATGTCTATACAGATCAATCTATATCAGATAATACTATATTATCTAATTATGTGGCTGCAGGCCTTTATAATGATAATGAAAAAACTAATATCATCTATTCAAGAGAAAATAAAAAATTAATTAACACAAATTATAATTCTTCTTATTTTAATATTGATGATACAGCTCATTTAGAATTAGAAAGAATAGGTCAAGTAGTAAACATTAAAGTTATATATAAAAATAAAACATATACTAAAACCTATACTGATTTCGATTTCTTAGCTATAGATAATAAATATATGTATGTTGGTCTATATGCAACATGTGGCTTATTATGTGAATTTAATAATCTAGAATATATTTACCTTGGTAAATCTCAAGGTGCATAAAAATAAGGCTTTATTAAATAATGTTTTAATAAGGCCTTTTTTATATAATAATATACCAAATAATTAATTTATAAAAATTTATTTATTATCAATTTTATTAATTTCAAATGATATCTTTTTAATAGTTCCAAATATATTTTTTTCTATTATACCTTTTCTTTTTAAATCTTTTTTAATTAATTTATATTTTTCAAGATTTTTAAAACATATTCTTAAAGATGTTACTATAACAATAATAAGGAGAAAGCTGGCTTCCTCCTTAACTTATTAAATATTTACTTATTTACAACTGTCAACTTACTGTACTTTCCTCTAGTATCATTTTAATTTTATACTTGTTTCTTAATATTTTAAATTCTTTAAAATAAAAGGTAACATATAAAATGGTTTAATTAATAATGAGCCATCTTTATTAACATCTTTTTTACATATTAAATAACTTTGCCCTACAACACTATGATATTTATTTATAAATTCATTGATTGAATCATGACTTATTATATTACTTGATTTAATTTCAAATGGTAATACTTTTCCTTTATTAGTTAATAAAAAATCTATTTCATAACTATGGGTACTATTTTTCTTTCGCCACGAACAATAATATAAATCATTTTCACTAGAATTAATGATTTTAGCCGATACATTTTCATATAAGTATCCTAAATTAATATTAAGTTTATCACTTAATAACTTATTATAAATATCTTTATCAGGATTTTCTTTATTATTAAATAACAATGTTGTAAATAAACCAGTATCTGCTAAATATAATTTAAAAGTAGATATATCTTTAGTTAATGATAAAGATACACTAGGATCTGTCACATTATAACATGGTAGTACTATTTTAGAATCTATAAGTTCATAAACACGTTCTAGATCTCTATTGGTTGTTTGTTTATTTAATGCTCTTGATATTACAAATCTTTTTTTATTTAAAGCTAATTGACTAGGGATATTTTCATATAAAACCGCCAAAGAATTTGATGAATCAATTTTCATAAGATTATCTTTATATAGCTTTATAATACCATTTTTTACCTTATCAAGATCGATTAAATTATTAGTTTTTAAATATGTATCTACAGCTTGAGGCATTCCACCAATTGCCATATATAGCCTAAAATCACGCATTAATTTTCTATTAACGATATTACCTAATGGTATGTTATTTTGATATGCTTCTTCTATTAAACTAGGATCTTTACCCATAGCTAATAAAAATTCTTCATAATCTAATGGATAAACTTCTATTTTAAGTTATTCACTAGGAATTAATATGTCTTTTACATTCTTTTTAATACTAATTAAAGAACCAGTTTCAATATAATCATATCTGCCATCTTTTACTAAATGTTTAATAGCTTGTCTAGCTTTTGGGAATAATTGTATTTCATCAAATATTATTACAGATTCTCTTTCATATAATTTAACATCTGTAAAGAGTTGCAACTGCATGAAAAAATAATTTAAATCACTAATATCAGCAAATAAATTCAAAATTTCTTTTTTTACAATAGAAAAATCAATTAATATATAACTTTTATATTCATTTTTGGCAAAATTTATAGCTAATGTCGTTTTACCAACACGACGTGCCCCTTCTAACAAGCAAGCATAATTAGGAGCATATTTATCTTTCCGGTCTTTAATTTTCTTATAAACTTTTCTTTTAAATAACATATTAACGCCACCGTCTATAAGAATTATATTATAAAATTAGAGATATTTCATAGTATTTATATTGAAATATTAAAGATATTTCAAAGTATATAAGAAAAGAGGCCTAAGCCTCTATACTTCAATTTTAGTTTTAAAGTTTTCATATTCATCAAGAACATCTTGACTTATACTTGGTTTAATTTTAGCAAATGCTTTTTCAAACATTTCTCTTGTTAATGGTATTGGATTTGTTTCTCTTTTAGCTTCAAGTATTTCACAAGCATATCTACAAGCTTCTTCTACTATTCCACTTATATCCGCCCCACTATAATAATTTGGTTTATTATTTCCTTTTAAATTATATAATCCACCATTTAAACTATTAATTTCTGACATAGCTACTATATCGTCTATTGTTATACCACTTAAAGGTATATTCTTTAATTTGCTTGTTATAATAGCTTTTTTAGCTTCAGCATCTGGTGGTCCAACATGGACGATATGAGAAAATCTTTTATAGCGAAGATATGCAGCATCAATAATTGATGGCCTATTAGTAGCTGCTATAAGAATTCTTTTAGAACCATCAACCCCTTCACCATTTAATCTTTGTAAAAATTCACTTGTTACTGCAGCTTTATAGTCTTTAGTTTCGTTTGTTCTTTTACTAAATATTGATTCACATTCATCAACAAATAATATAGCCCCGTCTTGATTTGCATCAATTTCGGCAAATAATTGTCTTACAGCTTGTTCAGATTCACCAACATATGATTTAAAAATATCAGCTGGTGTAACTGTAAATAAAGGGAGTTGTAAGGCATTAGCTACAGCTTCAGCAAACATTGATTTACCAGTACCAGGTGCGCCGTATAGCATCATCCCAAGACCACCATCAATATGATAATATTCTCTAATTTGCGGATTTTGTAATAAATAAATAAAACTTTTAACTATCTTTTTTACATTATCCAGCCCTTTAACATCATCTAAGGTAGTCTTTGGAATACGACCTTTAATAGTAGAACCAAAATCTTGGGCTCTAGCTATTAATTTTGTATAATTTTTTTGATATTCTTCTTTTTCATTTAAATCAGAAGTCCTTAATGATATTTTTCTAGCATAATTAGCTATTTCAATATATTTAACTTTTAATTTACTTTTAGTCTCATTACTCATTTTATCCATATCTGGATTTTTAACTAAAAGTTGTTTAATTTCTTGAAATACTCTTAAATATTCTTTTTTTAAATCTTCAAGAGATAAATTATCATCAGCAATTAAACTATTATTTGCTTTTTCAATTTTAGCCATAAAATTACCTATAATATATCATCTATATTATTAGAGCCACCTGATGTTCCTGATGCGGCTATACTACCATCAGCTATATTTTCGCCACTTTTAGCTGCTAATCTATTTCTAAAGATATCAAGAGTGGTATTTGATGCTTGAGTCCCACCTTTTTTACCTTTATTTTGTTTTAATTTAAATTTAGTTAATTGTTTTTTCATTTCTTTAACAAAACTCTTTAACATTACCATATTATTAGTCATAAATTGTAAAGAAACTTGCATTCTATTTCTATTATTTTTTAAACTCTTTCTAAATTCTCTTCTAATTTTCCACTTTTTAAAGAAACCATATTTTTCTCTATTCCAACTTTGTAATGTATTTAAATTGAAATTTAAGGCTTGATCCATAAATTTAATGATATCATCCATACAGCTCATTAAATCATTAGAACCTTCTAATATATCGATCATTTCCCCATAACTTGTGATTGCATCATATAACTCAACATATATTTGTGTTCTATAATCTTCTTCACCGTATTTTTCTAAATAGCTAGCGCCTTTATCAGCTATTTTTTCTAATTTCTTATTATAATTTAATCGAAATTTTTTAATAGCTTCTTCTTGTTTTACTCTTGCTAATTCCTCTTCAATTTCTGCCATTTTTGTTTTAACTTCTGTATCTAAATCTTTTAAATCAGGCATTTTTTATAAACCTCCACTTTCTTTAATGAATGATAATATTTTAGCTAATGTTGCTTCTTTATTAAACATATAATCTTCTAAATAAACTTTATATAATTTAAATCCTCTATCAACTAAGATATCATAATAATGCATATTATAATCTAAATAATAGATATTTGTTTGTTTTTCTAACCATAAACCACATTTAACTTTACTATGAGTTCTATCTAATATAACAAGAGGAATACGAATAGAACCACCTGTAGCACCATAATTAAATAATACATTTTGTTTAGAAACACCAGCTTTTATAAGTTCATTTAAAATATTATATTCAAAGCCATTATTAGCTTCATAACCATAAATGTTTGTATCTATAACTTTAAATTTTTCAAAACGTTCACATGATTCTAAATAATCGGCAATATTTTGCGAATTTTCAGTCTTTAATTCATATGATCTAATTGAATGTACGGCAATAACTTCTTTTTGAGCTCTAGTTACCGCAACATTAAACATACATTCACCCAACTTTTTAGTTCCTAAATTATAGAATTTATTGTTAATTTCCCCACTCTTACTTCTACCATATGTAAAAGAAATAATTAAGTGAGCTATTTCAAAACCTTGAACATTTCTTATTGTTTTAATAAAGAAGATTTTTTCTGATACATCTTTATAATTTGCTAACGTTTCTGTAATTTTTGTTTTTAATTCTTCATCTTGATAAATCAATTTTTCTATTAATTTAGATTGTGCTTCACCAAATGTGATAATACCAAGTGAATGTTCTTCGTCTAAACATCTTTTTGTTTCATCATAAAAATCATCAAAATGTTTCTTTATTAATGATACTACCGTTTTAGCTTCAGAAATATTTTCTCCACCATCTAAATTGGCTTCTTCTAAATATACATCCTTTAATCCTAAATGATTGCCAAAAGGTTCAGGTGATGGGAAAGTTAACATTTCTGTATAATATCTATCTCTAGAATAAGCAATTAATGATTCTGTTTCACTTCTGTAATGACATTTTAAACTATAAATCTTAAATAAAGATTTTTTTAAAGCTAAACTAATTACTGATTCAACATCTTGAGTAACAACTAATTGTTTAATTGGCGGCAATTGATATTCATCGCCAACAATTATAACTTGTTTTGACCTAAATAAACCTGGCAATAATTCAACCATTTCAACTTGGCTTGCTTCATCAATAATTAAAACATCAAAGTCATCATAATGTTCATCTCTAAATAATAAAGAAATAGTAGATGGACTAGCAATAATCGTTTTCTTTAATTTTAATATTGCTTCACTATGTTCTTTAAATAATAATCTTAAATTTGCAACACTGCCTTTACCTTCTAGGAAACGATATATTTCTTCTTCTTTATTAATATCTTGATATAATAAAGATTCAATTATTAAATTATTTAATGCTAATTCTTTCTTTTCATTATTAGAAACAATATTTAAAGAATCTTCAATAATATTTCTTACGCCTAATTTATATTCATCATAATCTTTAAGATATTCATTAACAGCTTCATAATAAATACTATGTTCATATATTAAATCTAAATCATTAAAATCATAAATACCATCTTCAAATTGAATTAAGAAATTAGCTAATTCTAATTTATATTTTTCATATTCTTTATAATCGTTAATTAAAGATTTATCATATGATTTTAAATTAATAAATTCTTTAATAGTTGAATTTAAATAATAATCATTTATACCAAGTTTAGGTAATTCATTATAACAATTAATCAAATCATCAATTTCTTTATCATTAACATTTAAATCAAGATTTATTGATTGATGTCTTACTAAGAACATAATATTTTTATCTAATGTTTCTTTATTAAATTCATCTATATTAATATATTCTTTAACGATATCAACTAATTCTTGATGTTTTAAATAATCATTATAAATATCAAATAAATCACTAATTTTAATATTTTCATCTAATTTTAAATAATTAACAAAATTATATACTTCATCATAATATTTTAAAACTTGATCACTATAAACTAAAACATCAATATTTAAATTACTAACATTATCAATAATATTAATATATTTTAAATCTAAATTTCCTTCTTTATCGACTACTTTTTGACCTAACTCTTTATTTAAATTAATAATTTCAACATTTAATTCATTTTGTGATTTTACTAATCTATCATAAATATTAACTACTTTAATCACATCACCAAATTTAAGTTCACCAATTAAATCACTATTTTTTAACATATTATAAGCTTTTTTAGCTTTAAAATCGAATAATTTAAGACTATCATCCTCTTTATAATCTAATAAATACATATATTGTTTATTTAAATTATCAAGGAATTCAGTTTTTAAATTAGTGCCATAAAAACCATAAATTTGATTAAATAATAAATCAATTACTTCTTTTAAATTTTTAATCTTTTTATTTAAATAATTAACTCTTAAAATTGTGTCATTATCATATTTAATTTTAAATAAAGAACGATATTCTTTAATTAATATAAAGTCTTTAATCGTAATATCTAATGTTATATAATCGATTTTAGGTGTATTTTCTTTTATTATATCTAAATATTTAAATTCATAATTGAAGTTTTCTAATTTATTAAATAATTCATTTTTAATTAAACTTTTCAACTTCTTTATTTCTTCTAAATTTTTTGCTAAATAGATAAATTCAGGGATTCTTAAATTATTTAAATTATTATATTTTTCTAAAATAGAAATAATATTATTAATAATTTTAAATGTAACATTTAAATCTTCTTTTAAAGAGGCATTATAAAATAATGATTTTTTAATACTTCCATTAATAATTAATCTTAAAGCCTTAGTTTTTAAATCTTTAATTTTATTAAATAATTCATTATATTTTAATAAATCAATACTTAAAACATTTTCATAATTTAAAGGAATATATATATTAGTTTTACCTAAAATTAATAGAGCTTCATATAAATTATTAGAAAATATTTTTTTATTATTAAACATGAAATCTTCATACTCTTTTATTTTATTTACTTCTTTATTATTACTAATTCTTAAAGAATTTAATTCACCTATAAGATTGGTTTTAGCTACATATTTATCTTTATTATCTAATATTAATTTTAAATCTTTTTTAATTTTATTAGGATTTTGATTAGCAGCTTCTTCTTCTTTTTCAAATTCTAATAATAAAACAAACATTCTTAATTCAGGTGGTAATTTTTTATAAACTTCATTTAAGGCCGCTACTTTTGTTGAAGAAAATAAAACCTTTTTCTTATTAGCAATAAGATTAGCAATTAAATTAGCAATCGTTAATGTTTTACCTGTTCCAGGAGGACCTTTAATAATTAAAGATTCACCTTCTAATGCATTAATCATAATGTTTTGTTGAGTTAAATCATTTGGTAAAATTGGTAAATAATTAAATTTATCTATTAAATTAGGAATATATTTTTCTTGACCATATACATTTTTAACTAATCTATTATTTAGTATTTTTATTCTATTTCTTTTTAAATCTTGATACATACAAATATCACTAGATTTAAAGGCAGCTATATATATTTTATTCATATCAAATTTAAATAAAGTATTAGCACTAGAATCTAAATTATTAAAATAATTATTAGCTTTATCAATTAAATCAAAATTTAAATCATTAAGATTAACTTCACCTAAATTATTTAAACCTAGCTTTAATAGTAAATCATCAACTATTCCTCTTCCATAAGTGTTCTCTAATTTTAACAAAAGACAAGGATTAATATAGATATCATCTGGGACAAACTCAATACTTATTGGGTTTATTTGTGATAATCCACGGACTAATTTTACAGGAACTATTAAAAATGGTGTTCTAACATCTTTAACTTTATCTCCTGCTGACACTTTCCATTTTAACGAACCAATACTTAAAAATAACGGATTGTGTCCTCTATTTAATATAGTTTTATATATATCATTAATAAATTTATTTAAAACTGTTGTATTCTTTTCACCATTAATATCCCAATCAAAGGTTTGTAGGTCATTACCAACTATTTGTTCTTGTGGGTTTGTCGCACTACCAAGCAAAATAGTATTAGCTATTTTCCCATATCTTTGTTTAATCACATCGAATATAAAATTAATAAGTGGATAATCATTAACTGATTTTATATTTAAATATGGTAATGAAATATTAGCATTAATATCTATTAATACATTTTTTTCAATATCATCAATATGTAATAAAGAATTTATTTCCTTATCAATCAATTTCTCAAATTCCATTTTGCATCCCTCCTATTCAAAATCAATATTATTTGACCTATCAATAGCCTTTAAACAATCATTAGCAAAAGCTCTAGCACCCCATTCAGTAGCGTGTGAATAATAAAGATTAAAATCTGATGTAGTATAATATTTATCAATTTCAATATATTCTTTAACTTGACCTTCTGTTATACCTAAATTATGAAAGTACCAAGAATTAAATCTATTATTTTGTAAATTATCTTTTAATAAATGTTGTAAGGCGTGATATGATTCATGACAAATTGTCCCAAATATACCAAGTACATCTTCTTCAACATATTTATTTTTATAAACTATTCTTTTTCCACCATCATAACAACAACCAAGTGTTGTAGGACTATTATCAACAATTTCTTTAAATTCTACTTTAGGTAAAAATTTTAAATTTAACAATTGATAAACAAGATATGTCGCATCTATTACTCGCTCAAATTTTTCTTCTTTTGAAATTAATGACCAAGTTGACTTATCATCGCGATGAAGTAAAGCATAAGATACGGCTAAATGACATTTTTCAAATATATTAATATTAGAATTAAATATTTTTTTAATATTTTTAGGATTTAAGTCATGTAGTTTATCATAATCAAAATCATCATAATTAGGATTATCATCAAAAATATCAAAACTATTCTTTTTAAAATCTCCCCATTTACTATCAATTAATAAATCTTGAAAAGCAATATTTTCTAAAAAACTTTTAGCAGCTTCAGTTCTTTTTTTAGACAAAATAAGGGCGTTATTAAACCAATTTTCACCAATAGAAGCATCAATTAAAATCCTATTTAAACCAATAAATCCACAAAAAGCCAAGTCTTTAATTTTTTCGTTTTCTAAATTATTACTATTTAAAATTTGACAAAAATTTTCATAATTTGGCATACTTAAATATGCATAACTTAAACTATTATTTAAATTATTTTTATTAATATAATCACTAAAATTATCATATATATTTCTATTGCTTGTAGAACTATAAATATATGATATTACTTTATTTAATGCTAATTCATTTAATGAATTATAAATAATATCTAATGAATTATTATCATTTATTAAATCTAAATTTAAATAACAAAAGCTTAATCTCCTTTTAATTATTACATTAAATAAATCTTTTAAATCTTCTTTTTTAATTTGATTTAAATCAAGATAATTAACTAAATTAATTGTTTTTTCATAATGAGTTAAAAATAAATCTAATTCATCTTTAAAAGGTGTATATATAACATAATTATAATAATCAGTATTATTTTTAATAACTTCACCTTGATAATATTCATATTTAAGATAAGTTTTATCTAAAGGGATTAAATATTTTTTAATTAAATTATTTTCTAATTCTTTACTTAATTTAATAATGCTTTCATCTACTAAATCAATATTCTTTTTTAAATAATTATTAATATTATCATTAATATTGATATATTCTATATTAATAAAAGGATTAGTTATATTAAAATCACTATTAATTTTTAATAATTCATTTTTAACTTTAATTAAATCATCTTCATTATTTGTAGTAACAACATTATCTTTTATTACTTTATCTAATAAATGATTAATATCTTTAATAATATTATAAACTTTATTACTTATATTTAATAAATTATTAGCTATTATTAATGTATTTGGATAATCTTTACTTCTTTTAATAACTTCATCAATAAAATTAATTAAATCATTATAATAAGATTCTTTAAAAGTTTCAAAATAATCAATTGATAAAATCTTTAAACCAAGTCTATAAGATAAAGCATAAGCATCAGCTTTTAAATTTTCATCAATTAAACCACTAATTCCTTGAGAAGTTATATTTTTAGTTAATTCATCATAATATTTTTTTAATACTTCAACATCACAAATCTTAATATATTTAGTATTAATTAAATTTAATTTATCAACAACTAACATCTTATCTATCTTCTTTATGTAAAATTAAAGTATTAACATCATTGACATCTTCAACTTTTGTTTCTTCAATTTTTATTTCTTCATCTTCATCAGAATCAAACATTTCATAGCCACTAAGAGGATTTTTATCTTTATTTTTTTCTTCTTCTTTAATTTCATTATCTTCAGAATCTTGATTAATTTTTGTATTAGCGATCATTAAAGATTTTAATAACTCATCATTTTGTTCTATCTTAATATTTACAGCTTTTTGTGCTCTAGTAATGATAGTTAATATTTCCATCTTATCAACACTATCACCTTTAAAGAAATTTGTAAGATTTATAACTGTATTGCTTATATTATCACCAAAAACGATCGCTAAGGCTTCATCACTATTTTGATATATATTATAAGCAGTTTTAATATAACTTAATTTAGAATTTAATTCAGCATAAAACTTTTGTTCATTAGCATTAAATTTAAGTGTACTTTTTAATTCATTTAATTTAGTTTCTTTAATAAGGATTTGAGCTTGTATTGAATCTAAACGGAATGTATTTTCTGCACCAATTTCTTTATTTTTAATTTGTCGATGAATCATTTTACCTTGACTCATTAAATTTGCTATGTCTCTTGAAACTTGTTCAATTTCATCATATAAATTACCATTTAAATCTTTACTAATAAACTTCTCTGTCATTTTAAAGAATTGATTTAATAAATCTCTAACATTATCAGCTTTACTCTTATTTACAATTGGTTCTAAATATTCTTTAGTTATTAATTCATAATTCTTAAATTTAAATGGTTTGTTGATTTTATTAATATTTACCCAATTATTAACTTCTTCTTTTAAAACATCAATTAAATTGATATCTTTTTTAGAAAGATAACCAGCACTTAACATTTTATAAACATTAAAAACTTCATCTCTAATATGTTCAGCATATTTCTTAGCTTGTTCAGATTGGCGATCTAATATATTATCTAAATTAGCTTTAATTTCTTTTAAACCATCAACAATAACAACATTTTGATTATTATTTAATCCTTCAATATTTATAATAATTAAATTTAAATATTCTTTTAAAGGTACTACAATATCAAAATCTAGTTTCATAATATCCCCACTTTCTTTTTCAAATATGTCCTTAATTTTTAAAGCTTTCTTAGAATTAGCATTTTGTAATTCTAATATTAATTTAACTGTATCTCTAATATCATCTACAAATCTAGATTTATAATTATAATTAACAACTTCTACAATCATTTTACTTAAATTTTCAAAGCCTAAATCAATAATTTGTAAGTTTGTTTCATCAACAGTTTGTTCATAAATATTTAAAAATTTAAATTTTTCTTTCTCATTTTTTAAAGCTTTAACTTCATTACTAGTTATTATATTATAAATTTGTTCAAACCTATTCTTATCAATCATCATTATTACCTACGCTTTCAACTAATTTTTTATAAGCTTTAATAACTTCTCTTTTACTTGTTTTATCAATTCTAATATATAAATCACTAGCTGTAAAAACATAGTTTTTATCATAGATTGATAATTTTTTAGATATTTCATTTCCTTCTAAGCTTCTAATAAATTCATCTAAATATTTACCACCATTTTTAATTAAATTAGATTTAACTAAATTTATCATATAAACATAATAATTTTTACTTACATCATTTATCTCTTCCCATTTATTATGTGTTGAAAATAAATAAGCAAATCCTTTTAATGAATTAATATCATTACTTCTAGAAATAGATTTTAAATTATCTTCATTTATAAAGAAAACAGATATTTTTTTAGTGTTAAATTCTTTATTATTTTTTAAATTATCATATAAGTTAGCTAATTCTTGACCATTATATTTATTAAAAGATAATAAAAATTGTTTATTATTTAATAAATTATTAATATTTGTCTCAAAACTATCAACATTAATTTTAACATTATAATTAATATAATCTCTATAATTAATACTAATATATGAAAGAAGTCTTTTAACATAATCGCTATTTCTAATACTTGGACTTAAATTTTCAATTATATTAAAACCAAGTTTAGCAGCATCAATTTTAATATTTTTAATATCTATTTGTGTTTTTGTATCTCTATTTAAAATACTATCTTTAGTATAACAAAATATATTAGCTAAATATCCTAAAGATTGTCTTAAACGAACATCCTTTGTAAGTTCTTTTCCTAAATAATTATAATAATACATTACGGCAAGCAAATAAGTAGCATCAACATTCATTAATTCACTAGCATAATTAACATAAGATATAGCCTTTGTTAAATATTCTTTTCTTATTCTTTTTTTTGCTTCTTGTAATAGTTGTGGATTAAAACTTTTATAATAATAAATTTTAGCTATATTAGCCCATTTTATATTTTCTTCTGTATAAATAAATTCACCTTTAAATAGCCTTATTTCTTTTTTACAATATGGGCAATAACATCTACCATCATAAGTATATAGAGGTTCTATAATATTTTTATTGCATTCACTACATTTCATTTTACTACCTCCATATCTATTATCTTAAAAGTAAATGTATCATTAATTAATTTATAATTTTTATCATTTAAAATAAATTTAATTTGATATTCACCAATCTCTTTAGCCTCATCAATTTTAATATTATTTTGATACAATTCATACGTTAAATATAATTCTTCAGCAATTATATAATTTGGAATTTGAACTTCATTATTATATATTAATTCATCATTTTCTATTGTTATTTCTATTTCTTTAGGTTTTATATTTAAATATGCATCATTAATATTGATATCATAATTATTTAAAATATTTTGATTTATTATATTTAAATTTAATTTATAACTATTAACATCTACAGCCATATCATCAACATTTAATTCATAATCAATTCCATATGTTAATTCTTCATAGATTTCACTTAAATCTATTTCAATGTTTTCATAATCATCAAATTCTAAACCATTATAAGTGTAATCATAATCATCAATAACAATATTAACTGTAGCTTTTATAACATTAAATGTTAAAGATTTTGTTAATAAATTAAAATTATTATCATTAATAGTAATAAATATATTATAATTATCAACATTTTTAACTTCTTTATCATAACTAATAGTAGCATTATTAGGATCAAATAAAGGTGTTGATGATACAAGTTTTACTTCTTGAATTTGACCATTATATACTAAATTATTATTTTCTAATGATAATGTTAAATCTAATGGTTTAATTTCAAATGTTGAACTATTATTTAAAATTTCATAGTTTTTAGCAATATCATTACTAATTAAAAATATATAATTATAAGTTCCAACATTTGGATTATGTTCATATTCAAATTCATAATGACCTTCTATATCTTCTACAAAACCAACATTAGAAAAATCTAAATCAAAAACAAATTCTTGACCATCATATATTTTACTAAGTTGTCCTAAATTTAAATCAATTGTTTTCTTATTTATTGTTAATTTAGGATAAACAGGACTATAATCATAATTATTTAATAAATCACTATCATAACGTAGACCTATAGAATATCTACCTACATCTTTAGCTGTATAGAATATTTCTTCAACTAAATAACTTAAAGGTGTGGTGTCTTCATAATAATTATTTAATTCATATAAACTTTCATCAAATGAATAAGGTTTACCATCATAAGTCTTAGAAATATTATTAAATATTATTTCTAATTTAGCTTTATTAATATTTAATGAAGCATCTTCTATTTCTACAATATTATAATTATTACCTTTTAAAGGATTAGTTTCATATTCTATATTATATGTATAATTACCATAATTATAATTTGTAGTACCATCACCACTAAATTGAATATTAGTTAAGACTTCATTAATATTATCATTTTCACAAAGACCTGTAACTTCATAATCTTTATCGCTAAATTGATATAATTTTTTATCATAATCTTTAGTAATATCTAACAAATCGATATATAACGTTTTTTGTAAAATATTAAAATCTAATTGAATTGTATTGCTTCCAAAATTAAAACAATAATTTGTTAATTCATTTAAATTAAATTCATATTTATAATTACCTACATTTGTATAAGTTGAAATAATTTGATCATTTAAATTGTTATAAACTAAATCATAATCTTTTGAAACAACATTAGCAATTCCACTAATTTCAGGCTTCATAGGATTAGAATTATAAATTTCATCTTGATATAAGGCTAATGTAATTTCTCTTTTTCCTATTTCATATGACTTACTAACTTCTTCATTATTAAATTTATAGTTTGAATCATCACTAAATCTAGCTTTAACAATCTTACTACCTACATTTATTGCATCATCATAATCATATATAAGATCATTTAATAAAGTACTTTCTTCATCGGGATAACCAGCAGCAAATGTTATAATTTTAGGGTATTGTTCTTCACCATTATAAATAAATGTTTCATCTGCAAATGTAGCATCATTAATAATATATGGAGTAATTGTAAATTCTTTAGAATTATCACCAACAAGGCTATAATTATTATTATTTAAATTAGCATTAATTGTATAATTACCAACATTAATAGGTTGATTATTATAATTGAAATATATTTCATTTAAAATATCTTCATTATCTTTTTCAACAATATTATTTATACTACTTATATTAGGTTTTTGAAGTTCACTATTATAAATAAATGAACTTGTAGTATCATAATTAATACTTATTTCTCTTTTTTCTATTTCATAATCTTTATTAGGATTTGTTATTAAATAATTAATAGCACTATTGTTATCTAATGAAGCTGTAACGCTATGCTTTCCGGCATTAATAGAACTATCATTTGTAATATAATTTAAATTTATTACATCACTTGCAAGATTACCATTAATACTAGCAGTTGGACTTTGTTTTAAACCATCATAAATGTATTCTTTATCTTCCCAAGTTAAATTAATTTCAGCTTTATCAATAATTATATTATCTAAATCATTTATAACAAAATAATATTCAGATAATTCATTTAAAGATACTTCAACCTCATATTCACCAGCATTTTTAATCTTAATGTCAGAGTTTGTAAATAATTGGTTAGTTGAACCTTTAATTACTTTAGCTGTAAAATCAATAACATCACCATCTATTATGTCTTCTTCATTAGGACTAATTGAAATATATTGATCATAGGCATTATATGTTAAATTTAAATTATTTTCTAAATTAAAATGTAATGGTTTTTTATTTATATTTAAATTAAATTTATAAGTTAAAGTACTAGATAATGAGGAAATATTACCATTATAAGCAGTAACTATTAATGTATATTCCCCACTATTTTCTGGTTTAACTTTGTTAATATTTAAGATGTTACTGTTGCTTGTAACATTACCACTATAGCTATAAGATAAATTAAAATTAGAATTTGGACTTGTAGCATTTGCTCTAATATTAACACTATCACCATAATATAGAGTTTTATTTGGCACATTTATATTTAAATTAGTTGGAGCATTTAATTTCCAAGTTGGCTTTATATTATATGTTTTAGCATTAGTATTATTTATAACTTCAGTTAAATCAGTAAAACTAACATATGTTTTTGAATTATCTGCTGCATAACTAAAACTTAAAGAAAATCCTTCTCTTGTAGGATAGTTTTCAATTAATTCATTAGCTTTATCAATTGTTGTATAATAAACATCATCAAAATCATTAGGTAATTTATAAACAGTATCATTGCTATCTAAAAAATTAATTTTTTTGACCTCTAACAATTCCATTGTAGCTCCATTTATAGATTTATCGAAGTTTTCAATTAAATTACCATCTTCATCTTTTAAACCTACAAATATTTTACCATCTAATTTTTCATTATTAAATGCATATTCTAAAGAATATTGAGTATCATCAAATCGATTTAAGACATAGTCAAAATCCCTCTCTATGCTATTATAAACTTCATCAATAGGTGTACCTTTTTTTGCTTCTAAAATAGGAATTATTTCACCATCTAAAGTATCATATTCTTCTTTAGTATATTTAATTGTAATATAATTATTTCCTTCATCATATAATATTGGTTCAATTCTGTTTGCAAGAAAGAAACTATTATCACTATCTAAATCATATAAATACTTTCTAAAATCATTAATGTCTAAAATATTACCTTCAAATAGAAATTTTAATTCTTTATTTATTTGAATATTATCATTTAAATTTGTAAATCTTAATCTATAATCATCTATTTTAAATTCAACTAAATCATATGTTTCAAATAATGTGGCATCAAATGAAGTAACAAGTTTATCATTAAACACAGCAGGCACATATACAGCATTTGCATCTTTTTCTAAAATATCAACAGCCATATAACCATTACTATCTTCATCATATTCATAAACTAATGTTCCATAATTTATATCATTATGTTGTCCAAAAATACCTAAACGATGAACAAAATCGATATAAGCACCACTAAATGCACCACAAAATAGAAATGCTAAAATAGTAATGAAAGCAATCTTTCTAACTTTAGCCGCAAATAATGATGAAAATATAACTGAGACCATCATCATTAAATGTGTTACCGAAAACCATAAAACACTTCCTTTGGTGAATATAATTTTTTCACTATAAAACATAGCAAAATAAATTAAAGAACCTACTAATAACACTTCTATTATGCTAAATAATAAAACATGTATTCTAGTATATTTAAATCTATAATTAGATATCAAAACTGTAATAATAAATATTAAATCCAATCCTAAAAAAGCATATAAATAATTATTATATAAGTTTCTAATAACTAATGTATAAACCATATATGTATCTACTACAACAGCAAATAAACATGTTAATAATAAGAAAAATTTATTACTAGAAAAATTAATTTTAACTTTATTACGACTCACTTATAACACCTCCTTAAATTTTATATTTTCTTGGTTTTACAATATATCCATGATTATTAACATTTAATACATCTAATGTATATATAGTATTTTTCAATTTAAACCAAACTAAATTATCTTTTTCAAAACAATATTTTTTATTAAATAAATTTAAGAATCTAACTCCTAAAGGTAAGCATTTATGATATTTACGATATAATTTCTTATATTTTTTCTTTTCTTCTTCTTGAATTAAATTAAGTTCAAAAATAAATGAACAATCTTTACAAACATTCATATCATTTTCTTTATAGCTTAAACTATAGGTTTGGCCACAACAAGGGCAAATAAAAGTTGAAGGGTTTCCATCTTCTTTAACATATTTAATTAAATTTAATCTATCCTTTGCAAAAATTAAATTTTTAGTTAATACTCTTTCTCCATCAACATTTTGAATCATTTCAGGATAAGGACAGTTTTTACATACTGAATAATCATTATCAACAATTAAATTTGTTTTACAAACAAATCTTTCACACATTCCATTAAGAAAATAATATTCACATCTTTTATTAATCAAATGTTCAGAATTAAATTTTGTAGCCACTTTAAAAAGATCCTTTTCAAAATCTTTATTATTATGACTTTCAGGACATAAATCTGATTTAGTCGGATCGATATTTAAACCATTATAGACAATTTGATTATTTGATATTAATGTTTCTCCGCATCCTAAACATTTAACAGTAATACTATTATTAAGACCAAATGTAAAACTTAATACTGATTTACCAATATATTTAATAATATAGATTGCATCAATCCATTTAAAATGAGAAATACTTAAAATTTTAAGATTATTAACAGTTAACGTAACATCTTGTTCTGCCCCACGTTCAACTAATTTTTTAATGTTTTCTTCATCATCTTCTTTAGATGCATAAAGCAAGCAGTCTTCAAAAGATAATCCTTTCTTATCATGTTTATTTTCTCTAATTAAGCTTTCTAAAGCACTTGATGATTCTCTAATTATTTGTGATGAATCACTATTATCAATTTTCTTTGCTTGACTTAAATCAGCATTTTTAAAAGATTCATCAATCAATTTAGCATCATTACTTGAAATGGGATTAAATGAGCCAAATTGATTTTTCTTTAAATAAATAGACCCAATAATAGGTATAGCTTCACCACTACCACCTGTAACTTCCATCCTTATGCTTAAAGCATAAATATCAGATGTAGCATTCTCACCATTAAGCATTTCTGATGAATAATTGCCCTTGAATAAATTTATCATTACATTTTTAATTATATTATTATATTCAGTTGCTTGATTTAATCTATTGTCTTTTTGATCAAACTCAAATAATGCATAATTTTTATGATAAACATTACTAACTTGTTCAATCAAATCACGCCACCTAGCAATATAATTTGCAGTAGATTCTTCTTTATTACGTAGATTAGAAAACCAGTTAGCCCCATCAGGTCCTATTTTAGCTTCATCATAAGAAACGGAAGAAATCGAACTGTCAAATCTAAATGAGGTTGATAATGTATCTATTACATCAGTTGAACTATCATAATATACACCAGCTAATTCTCCTTTTAATAAGCCGTTTTTCGCTAGAAAAGGTATTAAGGTTTTAAGACTATTAAATTGTGCTTCAAATTCTTTACCGATTATAATTTCATTTTTCATAGTCTACTTCACCCCATCTAGATTCAAGATTTCTTCAATTTGGGCAACTTTTTCTGCTTCATTTAATAAACGTGAACAAAAACTTGCCCCACCATCTTTATTATAAGACCATAAATTTCTAATATATGTAACAAATGTTTTAGCTATAACAGGTTTTAAAGTGCCTTTATTACAAGAAGGGCATTTAGTATGCCACTTTTCATCAAAATTGATAATACTTGGGTTACATTCTCTACTTATCTTTGGATTTTGTGTGCAATTTATACAATCTTTAATTGCTTCAGGACCTGTATCAATATGGCACTTTTCAAAACATAAATTACCTCTTAATGCGCAAGTATTGCATTCTTTTTGTAAAGCAGTAATACCAATGTCTTTATTTTCATTATAAAGTTTTAAAGCCGGGCATTTGTCTTTTAAAGCTCCTTCTGTAAATCTCTTACAATGACTTATTACACATATTTTAGAACAATAAAATATTCTATTTCCTTTTTCACCAGAGCCATTACGTAAATAACCTCTACCTGAACTTGTAACAGCGGCACACATATAACTTGTCGCTTCACCATTTCGATCTAAAATAGCACCACAATCATCATTATCACATTTAAATGTATATGTACTAATCTCGGTCATTTCTGTTCCCCTTTTATCTTTAATCATACATTCACGCGTATTAGTACAATATAATTCGCCTCTTTTTTTAGCATCATTGTATTCATCTTCTGAATATAATCTAACACTACCACAACTAGGACAAACAACAGTAACCATTCTATCACTATTACATCCAGCTATAATAGCTGCATCACCATCATCGCTATTCATAAGTCCAATTCTTGAAAAATACATTAAAGTATATCCTTCTAATTCTTTCGCATCAGCAAGTGAATAAATTGTAACGTCATTTGTTTGACCAAGCCTAAAAATACGCCCCACTCTTTGTTCCATAGCTAAAGGATCTGGAGTAACATCGAAATTAATAATTACACTACAAGATTGAAGATTTGTACCTTCTGTATAAGAAGCATCTTTAACTATCAATATGGCATCTTCTTTATTATTAAAAGCCTCACTTATTTCATCTTTTGAACCACTTTTAGCTATTATTAATCTATTATCATATTTCATTCTTAGATTTTTCTCTAAATAATCATATGTAGTTTCTTTTCCTTCATTTTCTAAGATCTTATTATATTCATAATCAAAGAAAATAATAATTCTACTATTTGTAATATCTTGACTTACAAAATCGATAATTCTATTTGTGACTTCTAATTTTGATTCTAAAATATTGTTTTTTATCGGTATAAATGAAGTTTGACATGCATCAGGAGATCTTTTAATTTCTTCTTGATAAAATCTTCTACTCCCTACTTTATTAAATATATTAGATTTTAATACATCTTCACCATAAACATTTTCAAACATAAAAATAGAATAAATATCATTATATCTTCTCTCACCCTTACGATCATATAAATATTGTCTCATCGTAAGTTTTCTGCCACCAGGCATAGTTATAATTTGATCAATATTTGGCATTGTTGAATCATAATCATATAATATTTCTTCATCTTCTCTTAAGCCTTTAACAGGAACATTACCACTAATATTTGCTTTAACAAAAAGATAATTTACAATATTTTTCTTTTTAGTTTGCCATCTACTGTTACTTTTATTAGCTTGGCGAATCATTATAGAACGAAGTAGCCCATTATGATATTTACTAGCTACTTTTGCCATAATATCTTCTTTTATATTTTCATTTATATCTAAATTTAAGAATTCATCTACATATTGATTAATGTTATATTCACTTAAACTAGATAATATTATTTCTAAATTTGATTCATTATTTTTACATTCATTTTTTAAAAAATCAGTAAATTTTTGTCTATAATTACCATAAACTAATGCTTCTTTTTTAGCTTTTTTAATAAATTCCATTACATTAGTAGCTCCAAGACAAACATGGTTTTTATAATATTCCCTTTCTTTTAAAAAATCTTGAGTATGTTTTGTTGTAGATTTAAAATCAGCTGGGTTACCACCTTTACAACGAACAAAATACCACAATCTAAACATAGCTTCTAAATTACCTTGGTGAGGTGTAGCTGTTAAAAGCAGACAATATGTTTTTTGAGCTTTCTTCTTAGTATCCATTAAAAGACTAAGTAAATACATCGCATTAGCATATTCTCCTTCTTCTTGACATAAATGATGTGCCTCATCAACAACAATTACATCAAACAAATACTTAGCTATAGCATCATCAAAGTTAGCAAAATCTTCTGTTGTTATTAAAATAGGTCTAGTAGCTCTAAATATGCCACTAATTTCAGAAGTTGTAGAAATACTTGCTAGTTCTGTTTGTTTTTTTATTATTGTAAGTGCTCCTATACCAAGGCCAAATTCTTCTTCTAAAACTTTTTTCCATGTTAAAATAATTTGATTAGGGACAATTATAAGCAAAGATTCTACCTTACCTCTAATAGCAAGTTCACTTAAAACAACACCAGCTTCATAAGTTTTACCACTACCAACAACATCAGCTAAGATTCCAAAACCTCTAAGTTCACTTAAGAAAGCTTGTGATGCTTTTCTTTGATGTTCTAAAATTATTTCATTTTGATTTATATTTTCTTTTTCTTCAATACCATAGCCGTTAGTATAAATTGTCTTTTTATATTTTAAATAATCAATTTTATTATTTGAAAAGTCATCATATCTATCTAAAGCTAAAACAGCTTCATTCATTTCTTTCATTTCTTTATCATATATTTTCTTATCTTTTTCAATTTGACTATATTGATCTTCTATACTTTTAGCAAAAGTATTAAATTCAAAATGATATTTTTTCTCTGCCATATCAATATACCTCCCTAATTACTTTTAATATCAAGTTCAGTTTTAAATTCTTTTGGAAAATAAAACTCAATTTGACTTGCATCAATAACAAATGGTTTACTATTATCATCTCTATAGTAAACAAAAAGCAATTTGTTGTGATTTGCTTCTCTATTATTTTCAATATATATTTCTGCATTACCATCTTCATCGATAACAAAACCACGATTATAAATTATTACTATATTGTAATTTGGCCTCATTAAAACAATTTCTCTATTA
The DNA here is from genome assembly GCA_944324795.1 of uncultured Acholeplasmatales bacterium. GTDB lineage: Bacteria > Bacillota_I > Bacilli_A > Acholeplasmatales > Anaeroplasmataceae > CALUXS01. Next base: position 15,847 of record CALUXR010000003.1, on the reverse strand, counting down.
TTATATTTAAATCTATAGCTTATAATTTCTTTTTTAGTAACATTTTTTAAATCCATCGCTTCAACCGCATTATTACGATATTTTTTAGTTATAGGATTGCTTGTATTTTTATCACCAATAAAAATATAACCTTTACCTTCATCATATAAACCATTATATTTTAATAAAGTTCTTGTTTTTTCAGCTCTTTTTTTATTCTTGTCATTAATTGAAAATGGAGTTGAAAAATATTCAATATGACCTGCAGAGCTAAGAACATTTAAATTATCAAAAGTTAAAGAATATCCTTTTAAAAATTTATTTTTTCCTTTCTTTAATTTAGTTCCCTTTATAGCTAATTCTAAATAATGTGGGTCTTTAGGATTATTTTCATTAATTAAATATCCAGATGTACCATAAGATAAAGACAATGTTGTTGGAATATTTATATTATTATAAGCAATATAACATGCACCACTAGATGTTATATTATTTTCTTTAAAAATATTTATTTTTACATTACAATTTCCTTCTATTTCTTTTTTTAAATAATCTAAAAGACCATATGATTTCGACATTCCACCAGTAACAAAAACATTTTTAACATCAAAATTAATTTTACTAGTAATTTCTTTAACCATATATTTTTTAATTTTATTATAAATTTCATCTTTAACAACATCTAAAAATTCTTGTTTAGTAATTTTTCTTTGAATATAAACATCTTTTATAATTTCAATAGGAACTCCATTTTTAAATAAACTATTTCCATCAAGTGGTAAACTTAATAAATGTTTAACAAGTTTAATATCTTCCATTAAAAGATATTGCTTACTAAATAAAATTTTCTCAAATAAATGGCCACCTTGGTCACTTGATGGGAACCCTAAGGTCTCACTATTTAAAGTTAAATTATATAAATATTCATATAAAGCTTTATCAATATCTTCTCCACCTAAATCTAATGGTTTGATGTGACCAGCATTACCATCAACTACTACTTCACCATCAAGTATTTCTGTTTTTGTAACTTCTATTTTAGTATCTGACATTTCAAAAATTAAAATAGCTTCATCATTTTTTATATAACCATTCTTATAAGCAAACATTGAAATTGCTTTAACTCCACTTATTTGATAATTAACTTTAGCATTAAAGGCATTTTCCACAACAGAAGTTAAAAAATTAATATATTCATCACCATATGTTTTATCAACAATAAGCGTAATACTACTAACTTTATCATAAATAGTATTAAATAATTTTTTAGCGATATGAATAAAATAATCTCTAACAACTTCACTAGGAGTTAAAGGTGATGTAAATGTCATTTCTTTATTAACTAAATCATTAAAACTAAAATTTTTCCCTATTTCATCATATGGAAAATAAAATTTAGGAAAATGTTTTTTATTATAAAAATAATCTTTATTAATTTTATAATTTTTATTATTTATATTTAATAAATCTAATAAACTAGTAATCTTAACAACAGTTGTATAATTACCACTTTTATCTTTATTTATTTCATTTGCAAAATACCAAATATTCTTTTTTTGATCAAATCTAACTAAACTTCTATATGATTCACCATCATTAGTTAAATCTTTAAATTTTGAACCTGCTTTATCACTAATATATGTTAATTTCAAACTATCATTTCCTAAATCAATCCCTAAACTTAAACCCATATTTTTTCTCTCCTTACATACTTCTTAATTATATCATTTTAGTAATCAAAAATTAATTCTTTTTTATAATAAATTTGACAAAATATATAATAAAATTATATTTTATAAATTTTAAAAATTTATATTTATTTTTACCTTCAAAAATAGTAAAAGGGTCAAGAAATTCTTGATCCTTAATCATTATTAAAGTTTAAATATGGTAATTTTCCAGAAACAAAATTCCAATTTAAACCTATTAAATTTAAATTATTTTCCATCCAATTCGCATTTATAAAATAGCTATCATCTATTATTTCACAACTATTCATATTACCATAATTATAATTATTGATATAACAATTTTCACATTCTCCTACACTATTAGAAAAACTATCAATATTAATGCCACTAGCATTATTCATATATGAAGCAACATTAAGTATTGTACTATTATCTATTAGCCCAGCAAAACCCCCAATTGTACTATCTTTTTCTTTTGTATTATTTGATTCTACTAATTTAGTTTCATTATAACTAAATGAAGAAGATATTAAATCATTTTTAGTTGAACCAATAAAACCACCTAGGGTTCTTGATACCTTTTCTTCATTTTCTTCAAAAAATCCAAGCATAACCATTTTATTATTGTAAGTATAAGAGTTATCAATTGTTGAACCATTACTTGTACCAGCAATACCACCAACATAAATATCACCTGAACAAGATACATCGATTTGATTAGCATTTGTATAACAATATTTAATATTTGAACCTTCTAATACACTACCAACTAAACCACCACATGTAGCTTCTGATGTTGAAGCCCTATTTAAAATATTATTTGAATAATAATTAGCTTTAACATTAATTTTATTATTTATAGCATAACTATTTTCTAATTTACCATCTAAATAACCAACAACGCCACCAACTATAGGGTCATTATAAATTCCACTACTTGTACAAATAATATTAAGTCCACTAGTATAACAATTATTAATATTAGAAGCAGTACCAGCAATACCACCAATTACAAGTTTAGTATAATGAATACTAGTTTCTTCTTCTTTTACAATTTCTAGTGTTGAATCTACAACACTACAATTACTTATATTACAAATACTAGAAACTTCCTCTTTATGCTCACCTAAATAAGAACCGCTATATATTCCACCTACATAAACGCTACGATCTGACTTACCAAGTCCACTACCATAAGTAGGCATACTTGTAGTAACTTTTGAATTTTTAATATGAACATTATTAATATTACGACAACTAATTTGACATAATATTGCAGCCCCAAAAGAACTTGTAGCACTAACAGAAATATTATCTAAATATAAATCATTAATACTATCTGCCGAACTAAATAAAGATGTAGTACCACGAATAGAATCATTACTAATTATAACGTTTTTAATAGTATGTCCATTACCATTAAAATTTTTACAATTTATTGGTGATATAGTTTGAAACATAAAATCTAAATCAGCCATCAATTCAATATCTTTCCCTTTTGCTGCAATTAATTCTTCAGCACTTTTAACTTCAATTGGTTTAGCATTTTCTTTTATTGATTTAGATATTTCTATAACTCCAACAGCTATTCCACCAATTACAATTAAAATAAGAACAATTAAAATAATAGCCTTTATTTTTATTTTTTTCTTAGGTTTATATGTTATATTTTTATTATAAGTATAATTACTATTTTCAACTTTTTTATAAGAATTACTTTTCTTAATATTTGAAGTGTCTAAATCATACTCCCAATCTATTTCATCCTTATTTTTCTTTCTACCATAATTTGGATTTTTCTTAATATTTGAAGTGTCCAAATCATATTTCCAATCTATTTTATCTTTATTACTCCCCATTAAAATTACCACCTTAATATAATATTGTTATCTTTCATTGACCAAATATTTAAATCAAAATCTAAATTTTTTAAAATATTTTGCCATTCAATGTCATCAATTATTTCTATATTACAATTATTTGAAAATAAATAATTGTTCGGACTTGAAGATACATAACATTCATTTACTAAATTTGCCCCTGTAGTCATATTAGTAAATATTTCATTTTCTTTCCACCCGCCAAGATTATTATTATTCACTAATGAGTGATAAATAGAGACTTTTGTATAGCCTGAAAATCCTGCATTATAAACATTATTTATAATGTCTTGCCCACTAGATACTGAGATTAAATTATTCTCTGAAACTGAATAACTTATATTTTGTAAATCTAAATATACTGATTTATCTTGATAGCCAATAAGACCACCAACATAATAGTTTTCTTCATCTAATAAATTCTTAGAATGCCAAACTTTAATTTCATTAGAATTAGCTAGTGCATTTTTAATATTGCCAGCAGAATAACCAAAACAACCACCAATATATGCATTTTCTGCCATAGCCTCAATATCGATATTATTATTTTCAGATGACACATTTAATGTATCACTAGAACCAATTTTTCCAGCTATTCCCCCTATATTAAGTTCACTATAAGTTTTTGAACTATCTACATTTAATTTTGAATCGCAAATATTTACATTATTTATCTTATCAATTGTTTTACCAACAATTAATCCTAGATACGACCATTCACTATTTATATTAGCATCTAAAATAATATTATTACCATATACATCAACAATACTACTAGCATTACCTATCACACCACCAATATTATCAAATTCTGCCTCACTAATAATAACTGATTTACTATTGTTTACACTAATATTATTACTTTTTCCTTCTACATCCCCTGCAATAGAACCATATGAATTTGATTGACAATCTCCTACTTTAATTTGAACATTACAGTTATCAATTTCAACATTTTCTACATTTTCATAAACTCTACCAACTAAAGTGCCAATATAACATGTATTATCTAAAATAGCGTTAATATTTACATTTTCAATTTTTAAATTTTTAATATTATCAGCAAAACTAAAAAAACCTAAATATTCATTAAGATCATATAAAATAGAGTTATTAATACTAAAATTTTTAATAACATGTTCTTGACCATCAAAATTTTTAACTGCGAGCGGTACCCATTCTCTGCCTTCTAAATCTAAATCAGTCTCTAATACATAACTCTTTTTAGCATCCATATTATATAATTCTTCAATTGAAGTAATAGATAAAGTTTTTGTACTACATGATGATAAAATCATCATAATATATATAAATAAAATTATTATTAAGCTCTTTTTCATTTTATATCCTCAAATCTATAGTTTCATTTATGATACTTTGGCCTACATTTCCATCTTTTCCTATATCATACACATCGTTCCACATCATACTAGCAACAGGGCCTGTAATAATACTACCATTATTACCAGGTTTTCCTTTAGTTCCACCATTGCCATTTTTATAATTGATCTCTCCAATAAAATCTAATAATAGTGTGCTAGTTTTAATAGCACTACCACCATTACCTCCATTAGAACCTTTACCAGGGCCATTAACAGCTTCAAATGTTGTAGTAGCTGAACCTTTACCACCATTACCACCATCACCAGCAGTTATATTTAAATTCCCTTCACCATTAATTATAAGAGCCGGAACAACGACACTATCATAACCATTTCTACCATCTTCACCATCAGTTTCACTATTGTTATATTCACTCATAGAATAATCCATACCATTATTACCATTTAAAGATTCAATATAACAATCGCCATTAAGTTCAAAAATTACACTATAATCCATTTCACTTTTATTATAAATGTAATCTTTTGTATAAATTGAACCAATTATATCAGCATCATTTAATTCAATAACTAAATCAATATTACGTTCTAATATCATTAAATCTAATTCTATTTTATTACTTATAACAATCTTTCTTATTTCACTACTTATAGCTTTCTTATATGATGTTTTACCACTTAAATCTAATATTTCATTTGTAGAAAAAGAAATATTTTTATCTATATTTAAGATATTAGATTTTTCCGATTTAATATTATCATTTTTAGCTATCACATAGACCTTTTTATCGTTATTAATTTCCCCAATTGTATAATTAAGTTCATTGGTTTCTAAAATCAACTTATCATCTAAATAAATTTCATAAGAATTTGCATTTTTAACTTCATCCCAAACAATATAATCACTAAAATTTCTAATAAATGGTGATGTTAATTTTTCCTCTTTAGCATCAGGGACTTCTATATTAGGATTTTTATAGAAATTACAAGCTGTTAATGTTAACAAGAATATAAAATTCATAAATAAAAATATCTTTTTCACAATTTAAATTTCCTTTCACTTTTATATATCTATAGTATACCCCCCACAAGTTTTAGTCAATGTTTATTTTTCTTTCATATTTTCATGTTTTAGTTTATAATATAGTCTGAGGTGAATAATTTATGCAAAATGAATTTAATGATAATGTAAGAGTACAAGATGATTTATATAATTATGTTAATGGTAAATGGATTAGTAAAGCTAAAATCCCTTCTGATCAATCTTCTACTGGTGGTTTTATTGATTTACGTAATAATGTAGAAAAAATAATGTTAAAAGATTTAAAAAAATTTATCAAAAAACCAAGTAAAGATGAATTATTAAATAGGGCTGTTATGCTATTTAATAAAATATTAGATGAAAATGATCGTATTAAAGGTAAAGATTATTTAATAAAGAAAGCTAATTATTTAGATAATATTAATTCTGCTTCTGATTTTTCACAAGCAACTTTCTATCTTTATAATAATAATTATCCTTTACCATTTAATATGGGAGTATCAGAAGATATGGGTGACGCTACTAAGTTTTCTTTATGTTTAATGGGTCCTAGTACTATATTACCTGATACTACTATGTATAATAGTCCTAACGCTAAAGCTTTACTTGAAGTTTATAAAAATATGGTTTTAACTATTTTAAATAAATTAGAAATAGCTGATGGCGAAGATTTAGTAAATAAAACATTAGCTTTTGACAAATTAATTTCTAAAATTGTAAAATCAAGTGAGGAATGGGCTGATTATATTAAATGTTATAATCCTTATCCATTAGATAAAGTATGTGAATTAGTTGATTTTGATTTTAAATCTTTATTAATATCACGCTATGGTATAGCACCTAAAAATATTATTATTTATGATCCTAAATTTTTAGATAATTATAAATCATTAATGAATAATAATTATAATTTATATAAAGCTTGGGCTAAAGTTAAATTAATATTAGGAAATGTTGGTTATTTATCTGAAGAATATCGTAATTTAGCAGGTACTTTTAATAGAACAATTAATGGTACTAAAAAAATGGTAAGTTTAGATAAATATGCTTATCGCTTAATTAATAATTACTATGATGAAGTTCTTGGTGTATATTATGGTAAAAAATATTTTGGTGAAGAAGCTAAAGCGGATGTAATTAATATTGTTAAAAATTTAATAATATCTTATAAAGAATTATTACATAAAAATAATTGGCTATCTAAAGAAACAATTGAAAAAGCTTGCCTAAAATTAGACAAGATGGAAATTAAGATTGGCTATCCTGATAAAATTAATGATAGATATTACGCTTTAGTATTTAGTGAAAATAAATCACTTGTTGAAATCATCAATGATTTAGATAAAATACTAAATGAATATTCTGATAATAGATTATATAATAATGTTGATCGTACAATTTGGGTAATGTCAGGTAATACTGTTAACGCATGTTATAATCCATCATTTAATGATATTACTTTCCCTGCCGCAATCCTTCAAGCTCCATTCTATTCAAAAGAACAAAGCATAGAAGCTAATTATGGTGGTATTGGCTGTGTTATAGGTCATGAAATATCACATGCTTTTGATAACAATGGTGCCCAAATGGATGAACTTGGTAATATTAAAAATTGGTGGACTGATGAAGATTATAAAAACTTCCAAACAAAAACCAATTTAATGATTGAACAATTTGATGGATTAGAACTTGAAGGAGCTAAAGTTAATGGTAAATTATCAGTTTCAGAAAATATAGCTGATAATGGTGGTGTTACTTCTTCTATAATTTCTTTAAAAAGAGTTAAATCAGATTGTAATTTTAAACCATTCTTCTTAAATTATGCTAAAATATGGTGCACTAAAGCAAGACCAGAATATACAAAACTTCTATTAACTATCGATGTTCATGGTCCTGCTTATTATAGAGCTAATATGCAAGTTAGAAACTTTAGTGAATTCTATCAAGCTTTTGATATTAAAGAATCAGATACAATGTATTTAGCACCAGAAAAAAGATTAATAATTTGGTAAAATAAAAAGTGGTGTCAAAAAACCCAATGTCATTAACTTAAGACATTTGACAAAATAAAAAGATTAAGATATGTAACGAATTACACTAAGTTATGTGTAACACACTACAATTTTCTTAATCTTTTTTTGCTTATTCTAGATGAAGGCATACTTAAAAACGTCATTTTTGATATTATCACACTACATTAGTAGGAATATCTATATGACATTCTAGATTTATTTTTAACATTTCCTCTTTTATAACGCCTGTTTTGTCTTATTGGAACTAAATGTTTATTTATGAGCTCAGTATAAAGATTAAAAGCTTTAGTAGCTTCTTCAGTTCCAGCTAAAATAATAGATTTTATAAAATATGTTTTTATAATACCAATAATCATGTAAAGAAGCTGTAAAATAATTGTAAATTTTAAATACAGTCAAGATTTATAGTTAAGGTTATAATAGATAAAAAAATCATTAATAATAAAGATATCTGGTAAATTGTTTTATAATGATATATAAATAACAATTAAAAAACAGCTCAATTGAGCTGCTTTTTATATTTATAAATAAAAACTTTCTTGTTTTATTTCTATATTAACATTTAATTTTAATACTTCTATTTTTATTAATTCATTATCATTTAAATAATTATAATATAAAGTGTCATTTTCTATATAAAAATCACTATTATTATCAACATTAAAAGAATTATTTTTATCAATTATAATAGTATCTAAATTATTTACTATTTCATCACTAGTAATATAACTTTTAACTTTATTATTTTTTATCATCAATGATTTAATTAAATCATCAGAAAGATATAAGACACTTGGAAATCTTAAATAACCAGTAAAGACATTATAAGAATTTAATAATATTGGTGGGATATTACCCATTAATTCATAATAATAAATCTCACTTAACATCATAAACCCAGATTCACTATGAAAATCTCTAAACCGGCAATTTACAAATGGCAAATTATTCATTAAACCAGAATAATTAGGACAAGGTATATTAATCTTTTCTACATCTATACTAATGTTATCAGGTTTATCTAAATATATTGAACTATCATTTAAATATAGATCATCATTAAATTCTAAAATATTACAATTATTAATAGCTCTTGAATATAAATAAGTAACCCTATTACTACTTATTGTTGTTGCATTATTAGTACCATAAGGTAATATATAAAATGGAATTTTACCATATTTTCCATTAAGTTTTTCATCTACTTTAGCTTGTTTATCTTCACTAATATCTAAAATTTCTATATCTATACTATAATCAGCAATTGCCCCATAAGCAATGCCAGCTACAATTACATCATTAATTGCGCTAGGAATTGTAATTGTTTCATTCAAAGCTCCATCATAACCGACAACCCAAAAACATGGATAAGTAAAAGCATATTGAAAATTAATGCCATTTTTCTCATCATTTTTAGGAACAACATTCATTACAACAGGACTACTAAATGTTCCGTCCTCTTCCTTAATTAAACCAATATCATTTCCTCTAACATAAAGCTTTTTTTCATATTCATATGGCTTAAGTAAGCTAGTATCAGGATCATTTAAATAACCAAAGTGATAAATAGGATTATCTTCAGGAGAATATTTAATAAAATTACTAATAGAATTAAATGGTTTTTCATAAGCATATAAATTAAAACCACCTTGGTTGTTTGCCTCATCAATTAATGGAACATTATATTTGTAAATAACACCATCAATATTTATTAAATCACCATCATTATAGATAACTTCATCTTTTTTACATGAAGAAAATGATAATAATATTAATATTAAACTAAAAAATAAACCGACTTTTTTTAACATTTTATCACGTCCTTAATTCTTATAGAGGATATGTTATCTCCCTAACTTGACAATTTTCAGGTATTTTAAACACTTCAAGAGCTTTATCTAGATCATAAATATTAAAATGAAAATATAATATATCATTTTCAATATATAATTCATTGTTTTTATATGGATCATTACCTATAATTAAAGTTTCTAATTGATTTAATAATAAATCATCATTTAAATAAGCTTTATATTTATTTTTTTGAATAAATAAACAATAAACTATATTTTTATTTAAAATAAGTTTTTTTTGGCAATTTATCTATCACATCACTAGTATTTGTATATCCTTTAATTAAAAATGGTGGAAATTCTATATATTTATTAATATAAATTTGTTCATTTAACATATAACCATCTAAACTACTAAAGTTTATGATTTTAGTATTAACAATAGGTAAATATTTCAAAACCCCTGTATAAAAACTAGACATCGGAGATTCTATATATTTTAAATTTAAATCTAAATAAGAATCATAATAACTATCAGAATAAATACAAGCATCATTTAATATTGTCCAATTATTTACACCAAATTTGCCATATACATTATTTAATCCTCTTGAATAAATATATATGACTCTATCAATTGTAATGTCAATCTCTATATAATTTAAGGCAAAAGGCATAATAAAGAATGGAAAAGATTCTTCACTAAAACATATTATATTTTCTAAATCAACATTTTCATTAAATTCATTAAATGTTTTATTAATCATTTCTGAACTAATTTCATTAACATTTAAAGTTATTTTACTATTAACATTTCGATCGTGAAAAGCACCATAACCAATACCAGTTACGAAAATACCATCTATATTATCTGGTATATTAATTTCTTTTTCATCTCCTACATAATCAACAATCCAAAATGTAGGAACACTAAATAAATATAAAAACGAAGTAAAAGTTTTATCAGCATACCTATCATCAAAATCATGTGGTACTGTATTTACTATCTTTTGAGTATTTATATTACCTAATTCATCTTCTATAAAAGAGTAAGTGTTATGATTTTCTCTTCTAATATACAAATTTTTTCATAATCGCCTAAAAATAGATCACTAGTAATGGGCATATTTTCAGGATGAATTAAATCAGTTGGATAACATGAATGATAAATTGGTTTAGAAGATATATAAATATTAGCTGTTGTATAATCATAATATGGTCTTTCATGAGCATAATAATTCAATTCAATTTGACCAATGTAAGATGTCTTTGTATTAATTTCATCTTTTAAAGGAACATCATATTCATAAACAACACCATCTATAACAACTCTATCTCCATCATTATATATTTTTTCTTTATCCTGACAACCTGAAATAATAAATGTTATAGATAATATAAATAAAATTAAACTAATTTTCTTAAACAAATTTATCATCTCATTTATAATCTTAATAAATAGGATAATCTACAACTTCTACTTTACAATTTTTAGGGATATCAAAAATTTTAATTACACAAGATTTTTGTGTATAAAAATCTTTATGTCTAAAATATAATATATTATTATCAATATAAAATCCCATACCTGTAGCATTTATATCCATTTTTTCACCTATTCCTAAACCAATAATTATTTTTTCAAGTTTATTCATTAATATATCATCTGTCAAATATGTTTCAAATTGATTATTTGTAAGGTCAAAACAATAAACAAATGGACGATTTAAATAAATTTCTTTAGGTAGTTTATCATACATCACTTTTGTATCAGTATAACCCTTAATTAAAACAGGAGAATATAAATCATATCTATCAAAATATATTTGTTCATTTAACATATAACCATTTAAACTACTAAAGTTTATGATTTTAGTATTAACAATAGGTAAATATTTAATAATACCATAGGTTGCAAGTTGAAAAGGAATTAAGATTTCTTTTAAGCTCAAATCTAAATAAGAATCATAATAACTATCAGAATAAATACAAGCATCAGTTAACATAGCACATTCATTTACACTAAATTTGCCATTTACATTATTTAATCCTCTTGAATAAATATATGCATCTCTATTAATTGTAATATCAACATCTATATAATTTAAGGCAAAAGGCATAATAAAGAACGGGAAATCTTGTTTTTTAAATGGAATTTCTCCCTTTATTAAATAAGACTTTGCTTTATCAAGCATAGAATCATCAATTTCATCTACTACTAGCTTTAACGTATTATCTACATTCCGATCATGAAAAGCACCATAACCAATACCAGCTACGAAAATACCATCTATATTATCTGGTATATTAATTTCTTTTTCATCTCCTACATAATCAACAATCCAAAAAACAGGAAAAGCAAATAACATCTCTATTCTATATAGTTTTCCTGGTAAAGAATTTGCTTCATCTAAAATTTCAAAAGGTATAGTGTTTAATATTTTTAGGGAACTTTTATTTCCAAGCTCATCTTCTATATGATAATAACGATTATATAAATAACCTCTAGAATAAAGAGTTTCTTCATAATTTCCTAAAAAAGGATCACTAGTAATAGGTGTATTTTCAGGATGAATTAAATCAGTTGGATAACATGAATGATAAATTGGTTTAGAAGATGCATAAATATTAGCTGTTGTATAATCATAATATGGTCTTTCATTAGCATAATAATTCAATTCAATTTGACCATTGTAAGATGTCTTTGTATTAATTTCATCTTTTAAAGGGACATCATATTCATAAACAACACCATCTATAACAACTCTATCTCCATCATTATATATTTTTTCTTTATCCTGACAACCTGAAATAATAAATATTATAGATAATATAAATAAAATTAAATTAATTTTTTTAAACAAATTTATCACCTCACTTTAACAATTATGTCCACCTACTTAATGATAATGTTAATTGCCCAGATGAATATATATTTATAGCTGTACAAATAATATAAATTGTTTCATAATCACCAATAGGTGAATACAATGATGCATTATAATCTGCAGAATCATCATCAGAATTATATAATTCGTCATCAGCAAAAGCTAATAAAGCTCCTTTTTCATTATACACATATAATTGAGTATCAAAATATGATGATGTGTTAATCGTATAAATTCCATAATATGTAGAATTATTAAAGCTCATGCATTTTAAATTGTTATTAGATGAGTTACTAGATATACTATATGTGTATGACATGTTGTTAGGATATGTAAGATTACCAATTGTTTCTTTTGTTATAATGAAAGTTTTATTATTTTTAGAATAGGTTCCACCAACCAAAAAGTATGGTTTTCCTGCTTCTAAAGTCATAAAAATATATTTTAAATGGCCATGACGTGAAATTGAAGATGACAAAATTCGTCCATTAGTATCAACTAATTTTATATAGCAATCATCTGGAACTTTAAAAAGCATTTTCCCACCACTATTGCTTTTAATAGTTTTTGGATCTTCAAATCCATTAATATATGAGAAGCTTAGTGAATTGCCAAGAGTTATTAAATTATCATTAGACATATTTTCTTCATTATACACATTTAACAATTCACACTCATATTCTGTTCTACTATCTATTGCATTTCCATCTGCGTCATATAAATCAAATATATAGATAGTATTATTTTACCATTTGTTTAAATAATTATTTTAATATAATTTATTTTTATCTTTTAATTTGTTAATATATTTTATTAAAACATCATGTTTATTTTCTAATTTATCATCTATTACTAATTCTAATAAACAACTTAACATATCTCCTATTTTTTTACCTCGATAACCAAGTTTTATTAAATCATTACCATTAATATCTAAATCAGTTATTTTTAAAGCTTCTTTATTCAGATAAATTGTATTTATCATTTCATTTATTTTAATAATGTCTAAATTTGGTATATTTATATGATCTAATCTATCAGCTGTTTTTAGATCTAAAAGTTTATAAATAAGTAATTTATCTTCATTAGGTGTACGCATAATTAATCGCTTAATAACACGTTTATTTGGATTTATTTCTGAATCATGTTCTTTAATTAAAAACATAACTTCTTCTTTTTCTAAAGTTGATAATTTCAACCTATCTAAAATAGGTTTAGCAATTTGATATGACATTTCAGGGTGACCATAAAAATGTCCCCAAATACGACCTTGTTTATATTCATAAGTATAAGTGTTTGGTTTACCAATATCATGAAGTAGTGCTGCAAGTCTTGTTGTAAAATCTTTTTTTGTATATGATGTAACATAACATAAATGTGTATAAACATCATGTATATGATAAGGGTTATTTTGATTAAATTTATAACATATTTTAAGTTCAGGAATGATAGAAAAAATAATATTATGAAATCTTATTAAAGCATCTAAAACATTATTACCTAATAATATTCCTTTTAATTCTTCTCTTATTCTTTCACCAGAAATATAATTCAAAATTTTATTTGCTAAATTGTTGCTTGCTACAAAGGTTTCTTTTTCCATTTTAAAACCTAATTTAGAAGCAAATCTAACACCTCTTAAAATTCTTAAATAGTCTTCACTAAACCTTTTATATGGGTCGCCTACCGTTTTAATTAAACCATTTTTTAAATCACAAACACCACCATATAAATCAACTAAACCAGTAATTTCATTATATGCTAAGGCATTAATAGTAAAATCTCTTCTAGCTAAATCATCTTTAAGGGTTCTTGTAAAACTAACCTCACTAGGATGACGACCATCTAGATAATTTTTATCTTCTCTATATGTTGTTATTTCAATTTGCTTACCTTTATATAAAATAGTCACTGTACCATGTTTTTCACCATTTTTATTAAATATCTTATAATCTTTAAATATTTCTTTAATCTCTTCTGGCATTCTATCAGTAGTAATATCCCAATCATTTGGTGTTAACCCAAGTAAACTATCTCTAACACAACCACCAACAACATAGCCTTCACCATATTTATTTATAATATTTAATATTTCTTTAACATATATAGGAATTTTAATAACCATAATAACACCTTCTATTTTGATTATACCATAAAACTAAAATATTTATTATTATTTTAATGAATCTAAATAAAAAGATAAATAATAATATGGTATTGTCAAAATATCGTTGTTTTCATCATAACCGTAATGATTTTTAGACACTTTAATAACTGTACTTTTCCTATTATTTGTTCTATATTCAATTACAGAATTTAATGAACCTTTATTTTTTTTACAATCTATTGGAATTAATGTGCCTGAAAAATCGATTAAAAATTCTAATTCACTATTTCTCTTACCTTTCCAATAAAATAAATCATACTTTCTAGCAACCAATTCAATAGACACATAATTTTCATAAAAAATACCAGAAAGTGTATTATTTTTATCCAATATAAACGATTTAGCATTTATCCCGCTTTGAAATGTAAAAAGTCCCATATCAGATAAATATAAGCGATACATCGAATCATTGCTTTCTATTAAAGGAGATGTAACATGTTCTTTTAACAAGCATGACTTGTTAACAATATTAGCTGTTATTAGCCATTCAATCGGAGTTAAAACATCACGTTTTTTATACTTTTCATTAATTTGAGAAGCTTTAAAGTTCTTATTTTCTTTATTTAATTGAGAATAAATATTTCTAAATATTAATCTACTTTTCATAATCGATTCAGAACTAGCTTGATATAATTCCATATCAGCTAAATAATCTGAATAAATCTCTGAAAGCCTATCATAACATTTTAAATAAGCATTGACTTTATTATCTTTATATTTAATAAAAGTATTTACAACTTCAGGCATGCCACCAACAAATAAATAATCATTAAAAACATCCAGTAATTCTTTATGAATCTCTTCATTAATAAAAGATTTATTTATAAAAGAATTCTTAATATAATCATATATATTCTTTCTATAATTAAAAACAAATTCATCAAAAGTTAAGGGATAAATTACTAATCTATTAATTTTACCTACAGGAAATAAAAAACTTTTATCGGCATATCCCAATGTCATTAACTTAAGACATTTGACAAAATAAAAAGATTAAGATATGTAACGAATTACACCAAGTTATGTGTAAC
>CALUXR010000002.1 GCA_944324795.1 uncultured Acholeplasmatales bacterium | reverse complement strand
GATAGGCGTTATGAGAAAAAAAGTACTATCATAACAACTAACATACCATTTAATAATTGGTTAGAAATATTTAAAGATTCTAGAACAACAGCCGCAATTACAGATAGATTATTACACCATTCTAAAATAATCACTATAGTTTGTAAGTCATATAGATTAAAAGACATTTTAGAAGATGAATAAATTTAATTTAATTTCTAAATCTACATTGTACATTTTAATAATTAAGTAATATTTAATAATTATAAATGGATTATCAATAAATTTAATATTAGGATATTTTATAAGTAACTCATCAAACATTTCTTTTTTATACCCTCTTATTATATATATTTCTTCTATACCAATATTAATGAATGAATCTAATAATGTATCTATAATTCTTATGCCATTAACTACAACTAAAGGTTTTGGTCTTTTTAGTGTTATAGGTACTAATCTACTACCAAATCCAGCAGCAATAATAACGGCTCTTTTAACAGTTACTTTATTATTTTGCATATCTTAATTTTCTATAACATGTTCACGTAATTCAACGATCTTTTTAGAAATATCTCTAGAAGTATAATAATAATTAGTTCTATTTTTAATCAAATCTTGGAAAGCAATAATTTCATATCTTAGTCCTTCACCATCATTTTTAAAATAATATTTTTTGTTTTCATTAGCATCTTCATATCTTATTTCAAAATATTCTGTTTTCCACCATGGGGCTGGTACATATGCATACCCTTTTGTTCCGCTAATAATTAATTCTCCCTCTGACTTTATTCCATTTCCAACTTTTATACTAGCAACTGAATCATGATATTTAAAGGCTATTTTTGTAAAAATATCGTTATCATTTTCTTTTTTTGTAAAAATTGAAATATCTTCATATTGTGTCCCAAATATTTGAAAAATAGGTAATAAGGCTGTTGGTCCCCAAGAATCAAAACTACTATCCCAACTAATTGGATTAGCACTTTTTAAACTAGTACAAATAGAATCTATCGATATCACATCTCCTATAATTCCACCTTTAACTAATAACAATAGACGTTGATAGGCTATTGAATGAGCAGTTTTTATAGAATCCATCAATATTAATTTTTTTCTATTTGCCAAATCTAACAGTTCATTAAATTGTTTTGTGTTTATAGTTATAGGGGATTCGCACAAAACATGTTTATTTTTTTGCAAAGCTAATTTTATTTCTGCATAATGATTATTAGGTTGAGTTGAAATATAAATTGCATCTGACTTATCAATTAATTTATCAAGATCATCTACAATTAAATTATTATCAAACATTTCTTTATTTCTATCATCACTTAAAAAGACACCACTAACAGTTACGCCGTTTACAAAGTTACACTCTCTAGCAAACTTAACAGTCATATTGTAATTGCCAATAATTCCTATAGTTAAGGCATTATTATCACTTCTAATCTCTGTACTAGAAACTCCTTTTGTTCTATCTAAATAAACAACTTTACAATATTCATTTAAATAATCAAATTTACCTTCCCAATCAGAACCAACTGTAAATATATCAACATTATATTTTATAATGTCATCTATTTTTTGTCCTTCATATTCTTCAACAATTATTTTATCTGCTAAACCTGTTGATTTAACATTTTCGACACGTTCTAATAATGTTTGTGAAACATTAATTTTTCCTCTTTCTTTATCAAAATTATCAGATGTAACACCTACAATTAAATAATCTCCTAATGCTTTAGCTCTTTCTAAAAGCCTTATATGACCCCTATGCATTAGATCATATGTCCCATATGTTATTACAGTAGTCATAGACTTATCTCCTAACTTAATATGCCGCGTTTAACTAAATCTTTAAAAATATCAATCAATTTATCTACATCTTCTAATTGAATGTATCCTATATGGCCAACTCTAAATACTTTATCTTTGTATTCTCCTCCATTAGGGCAAACAAAAACATTATATTCATCTTTAATTATTTCAAATATTTTATGAGCAGATATATTTTTGTTTTTTAATTCTAAAGCTGTAACTGCATTAGACATTTTGTCTGCGAATAATTCAAAAGGTAATTCTTTTATTTTTTCTCTAAAATATTTAGCTAAATAGGAAATGCGTTCAATTTCAGCATCAACTCCACCATTACTTTCTATTATATGTAGACGTTTGTTTAATTCTAAAATTGTGCCCACTGCAGGAGTAAATGGAGTTTGTCCTCTCTCACCGTTAGTTAAATAACTTTTTAAATTCAAATAATATGATTTTACTTTTGAATTATTTATTCTAGTTATAGCTTTTTTATTAGCGCAAATTAAAGATATGCCTGGGGCTATGGCTAATGCTTTTTGTGAACCCGTTATTACTACGTCAACACCAAGTTCCTTCATATCAAATGAATCACATAAAAAAGAACTAATAGAGTCTACAATTAAAAAAATATTATTTTTTTTACAAAATCGCGATATCATTTCAATATCATATAAAACACCTGAAGAAGTTTCATCTAAATTCACTAATAAAGCAGTGTATTCTTGGTTGTCAAATTTATATAGTTGCTCTTTAGTCAATGTTCTTCCGAATTGACATTTGATTTCAGTATAATTTAACTCGTATGTTTGACATATTTCAACAAATCTATGCCCAAAGGAACCACCATTTATTACTAAAATTTTATCATTAGTATCTAAAGTATTAGAAACTGCAGCATCCATAGCAGCAGTACCAGACCCTGTTAAAGTGATAATTCTAGCATCATTTTCTGCTTTAAAATATTTTTTTAGTAATGCTTCATTTTCTAACATAACTTTAGAAAATTCTTCCGTTCTAAAGTAAGGAATATCATCTCCACCTACTTTTTTTATTTCTTCAGACATCATTACAGGTCCAACTGTAAAGTTTAACATGCTCATTTAATCAAACCTCCTTTGATAATTAATCTAGTTTGACATACGCATCTAGGCTGTGAGTAATTCGCTTATCTTCTGGTGGTAGCTTCATATAATCACCATATTGTAATGTTAAATATTCATGATATTGTGATATTATTGGAAATTCACAATTTTCAAAACTGCCAGAATCAAATTTCTCAAAATAAGCAATAGGCATTCTAACACTAGAACCATCTATTGAACCCCAACATATGTCTCCTACCATTTTACTAAAAGAGTCATAATTATCTTTTTTTGCGGTTTTTATTATATTTTTAGTAAAATAGCGAATTGGGATAGGAAATGACAAAAACTTGATTATTTTTTTGATAATATGCTTGTAATATGGGACCCAACCATTGTATTTTACTGTTAATTTGCTAATTATCATTTTTTGATAAATTTTAACTTTCAAAAAATTTATTTTACTATTTTTACTTACATTATCTAAAGGAAAAATATCTATCCATAAACTCTCATTATAAGGATTATTTGGAGATATTGTTATGGTTCTAGCATCAAAAACTTTAGCAAATGGATAATAATAGTTAGACGTTTCATATGATTCGAATTTAATGTTTTCAGCTATTATATTGTCGTTACTTTTCATTAATTTTAATAATTTATCATAGTCTTTCCTTAACATAAATATGTCAATATCATCATCCCAAGGTATAAATCCTTTATGTCTAATAGCGCCAAGTAATGTCCCATATGCTAAACAATAATTCAAATTATTTTTTTTAGCAAAATCATCAAAAACTTTTAATATATTTAGTTCATAGTCTTTTATTTCATTAGAACTCATTTTTTTATATTTAGATAAATCAATTTTCATCATAAACCTCCTATTTCCTTATAAACAGTTTAGCATTATTTTATTAATAATTAAGTTAACATTGTTTCTAAAATACTTTTTAATCCATTCTTATTATATGACTAATATGGCTTTGTTTAGCCATAAAATAAAGATAATTGATTACTAATTATATCAAAATGTTATTATTATTTTATTTAAAGTTAACCAATCTGCTTATATTTTTCTTATAATTAATTTCTTTTAAGTCTTTTGAAAACTAAATTGAATGCTTTTATAATTATATTATTAAGTTCTTCTCTAAATGATTTATTATAAATATAAATTGCAATTGCTGGAATAATACCAATTCCAACAGCAATAAAGCCATTAACAATCAAACTTAACCATTCATTATCCATATTAATATGCGAGAAATGTAGTGCTATTAATAATAAAGAAAAGAGAATTATAAGAGAGTAATTTAATACATAATATTTTTTAGGGCTCATAGAAAAAGCATGCTTATATAATACATATGGTTCAACAATATCATCAATTAATAGCGTAGTTATTATAGTAGCAATTATAACACCATTCAAACCGAATACATTTACAAATGTAATTGATAAAATAATGTTTGTTGTCCCTTCAACTAGTGGTTTATATCTATCATAATAAAAACATCCTGTTGCATCTTTAAACAATTCAGAAGTATTTCTTAAAAATTTTATAAAATAATTTAAAGTAATAACAAAAGAAATGTCTTTACTCAATTCTAAATTTAAACCGAAACATATAGTTACAGCATCATCAATGATTGCATAATACCCAAGAAAAAAGATGATACCAATAATATAATTAAAAAAATAAAAGAACTTAAAATATTTTTCTTGTTTTTCTACATCATCTAGAGCACATAAGTGACCTACAATTGATGTTAGTGGTGTAAAGAAGAGTGTCAGCACAGATGTCATTGAAGTCATAATTATCGTATAGTTTGAATACTTGCCTAAAAGTGTTACACCAATGAATGCACTTATAATGATACTATCACTAGTATCTACTAATAAACCACCAATTTTATGCATAAACATGGCTTTAATTTTGCTAGAAACATTTTTCTTAGTTTCTAAATCTAAGGTAGCTTTTTTATTTATTATATCTTTATGATGCTTATTAAAATAAACGTTTGTTAAAATCCATTGCAATATTATAGAGACAATCCTACAAATCATATATAAATCAAAAGATTTAGTAGTTAATAATACTATAATTTGTAATATATTCATTATCACTTGGCCTAAAGAACTTATCGTTGTAGTTATATAATTATTTTTGTAGGCATTTATTAATGATGTCTTCGCACTAAACTCATAATTAATAACAATAGATGTTAACATTAAAACAAAACTACTATAAAGATTTATACTAACATTATAATCCTTCGCCAAATATGGTAATGCTGGTGTTATTAGTAAACCAACTATTAGAATTATAATTCCAATAACTCTATATGTTTTAATAAATATATTGTATAATGCTGAAATTTTATATGTGTCTTTTGATATAATAGGCTTATACATACAAAACGTTATAGCACTTCCAACCCCTAGTTCTGCTATTCCTAAAAATCCAATAATGCTAGTATAGAGCGAATTAATACCATTAGCATCGTTACCAATTGTGTCTATTAAAATACGTCTAGTGACTAAGGTCATAATTAACAATATTATTTTAAAACCAATTGATATTGAAACATTTAATAGGGACCGTTTTTTATCCATTTTTCATTTCATCCTCAATTAATTTTAATAATTGATTAAAATCAGAATCACACTTCTTCTTTAATTCAGTATAATGTTCTAAAGACTTCAACGAATATGTTTCATAATGCTCTAGCAATGTTTGCTCTGCTAGAAGTAAATCTTCAACATAAAATGGATTAAAATATATTACTGAATTAGAACAAATTTCTTTTATAGATGTATCATATGCAGCAATTACTGGCTTAGAATGTTTCATTGCTTCAACTGGTGGCAGACCAAATCCTTCATTAATTGATGGATAAACTAAAGCATAACATTTTTGATATAATAGATCTAAAGTTGAATCATTGACATCTTTAATATACATAACCCTATCAGTATTTTTTTTATTTAATCCTAAAATTACGGCAAAAAAATCATTATTGTTTATATGATTAAATCTATCAAATTGTTTTAAAAATATACTGACATTTTTATTTATTCTATCAGCACTTAATAAAAGAAAAAACTTTTTATTTTCTACCATTTTAATTACTTCATTTGAATAGGAATCTATGCTAATAGAATTAGATTCTAATGGGGGATAAAGTGCAATAATATCATTAGCTATATTTTTAAAATAATATTCAATAGCAATTTTGGAATATTTTGAAACAGTTATAATTTGCACATTAGGCTGAGCAATCAATTTTTCAAAAAACTTATAATGATATTTAAAAATGACATCATTAAATTTCTTTCTAAATATTGTTTTCTTTAACAAATCTTTTATTATTTTAATAATTGAATCCCTTTTGCTAATCAATGCTTTGTGTTCTTTTTGTAAATAAGCATTCTGTAAAATCTTATCTAAAATCACGTCTCCTATATCATGACAAACTAATATAATTTTGCAATGTAATTTAGTTAAATCAAATTTATTATACCGCTGACTTATTCCAATAAAAAATGTATTTATATTATTAAAATCAATAAAATCATTTAATTTTAAGAAGTCGGTTGTAATTACTATGTTATATTTTTTTATTATATCTTTAATATCATCATTTAATTTATCATAATTTAAACAATATCCAAAAATTTTTATATTTTTTTTTAAAAGACCTTCTAAAACTCTTTTTGTGTATAAAGCACCACCATTTATGTATTTATCTTCAAATGTTAAGAAATCAAATAATATTCTATCATTTGTCATTATAATTTTTCTCCATAAATCTTAAATATTCACCAGATATAATATGATCAATCCAATCTTGATGTTCTAAGTTCCATTTTATAGTTTCTTTTATTCCTGTTTCAAAAGTATATTTAGGTTTCCATCCTAATTCTGTCATCAATTTCGTTGGATCCATTGCATATCTTAGATCATGTCCTGGTCTATCTTTTACATAGTTAATTAAACTTTCTGATTTATTTAAAGTCTTTAATATTGTCTTTACTACCTCTAAATTACTCTTTTCATTATGCCCGCCAACGTTATAGACTTCTCCATCTTTACCATTTCTTACTATTAAATCTATAGCTGTACAATGATCATACACATGTAACCAATCACGCACATTACTACCATTACCATAAACAGGTAATGATTCATTAGACAAAGCCTTTTTAATCATTAATGGTATTAATTTTTCTGGAAAATGATATGGTCCGTAATTGTTTGAACATCTAGATATAGTTATAGGCAATTTAAATGTTCTATGATAAGCTAAAACTAATAAGTCAGCTGAGGCTTTAGATGCACTATAAGGACTCGATGTATGAATTGGTGTATCTTCTTTAAATAATAAATCTGGTCTATCTAATGGCAAGTCACCATATACTTCATCAGTAGATACTTGATGGTATCTTTTAATCCCGTATTTGCGACATGCGTCCATCAATACACTAGTACCAATAATGTTAGTTTCTAAGAAAATTGTTGGATTTTCTATTGATCTATCTACATGAGATTCAGCTGCAAAATTAACTACATAATCAAATTGATACTCCTCAAATAATTTATAAACTAATTTGCGATCACATATATTACCATGTACAAACTTAAAGTTTGATTTATCTTTAATAGGCTCTAAAGTTTCTAAGTTGCCGGCATAAGTTAAGGCATCAATACAAACAAATAAGTCATTAGGATACTTATTTACCATATAATGCATAAAGTTGCCACCTATAAAACCTGCTCCACCTGTTACTAAATATATCATATTAATTCAACTCCTGTCTTTTTAGTATTTTCTTTATTAAATGTTTAAATCTTTGAAATTGTACTCTAATAAAAAACAATTTATCGTTTTTTATATTTATCATTGTTGTATAAATATATTTGATTCTCTTGTGTCTTTTCCCCAATTGCAACAATTCTTTATAAAAAGAATCATCTAAACTATATCCTGGGGACAAATGATAAATTTTTATAGGGAATATAAGAACACCACTATCATTTTCCTGTGATAACAATGAATAATCCACAGCATATAAATGCCAAGATTTATTGGTCTCATCAAATTTAATAAAAGTATTTTTTTTAATTATAAATAGGCATTCATCTAAAGTTACAGCAGATCTTACTTCCTCACATTTAATACCTGCTTGTAACTTTTTGTATCCTTGTATAACTGAGCTATATACCTGTTTGTCTAACGATTTACCAGCAACACCAGCAATGCCGAAATCGTAATTATTACAATAACTAATTATTTGATTAAAAGCATCATCATTTATAAATTCAATGTCTTGGTGACAAAATAATAAAATATCTCCTTTTGCCAATGATGCCCCATAATTTAGTGTTTGCGCAGCACCTACTAATCCTTCTTTTTTAGCCTCAACTATTATAATTTCATAATTAGTATATGTTTGTTTTTTAATAGAGGGAATTAGCATATTATCTAGTAGTTCTTTGTTATTACACGCACATATAATAGATATCATATAGATAACTCCTTTAAGTATCTTTCTAATGCATCTTCCCAATTAGGTAATCTATTAAAACCGGCTCTATCCAGACTTTTTTTGCTTAATCGCGAATTTAATGGTCTAACTGCCTGATTAGGCACTAACTTACGATATTCTTCTGTAGTTATTGAATTTACTTTTATATTTATATTTGATAATTCGAATATTTTTTTAGCAAACTCACACCAACTACATATTCCTTCGTTTGTAGCATGATATATTCCATATTTATTACTTGCAATCATATCACATAACAATACTGCTAAATCAGCAGTATATGTAGGCGAACCAACTTGATCACTTACAACATTTAATTCTGTTTTCCCCAATTTCGCTAGTTTTAACATCGTCTTAATAAAGTTGTTTCCATTAACACCAAATACCCACGATATTCTAACTATGAAGAATTTAGTGATTGTGTTTAAAACAAAATCTTCACCAACTGATTTTGTCTTACCATATACTGATAAACCTTCTTTTTTATCATTAACTTCATAGAAGTTTTCTCCTATACCACTAAAGACATAATCTGTAGATATATATACCATTGTAGCATTAATATTTTTACAAGCCTCAGCTATATATTTAGTTCCTAAAGAATTAACTTTATAACAAAGTTCAGGATTTTGTTCAGCTTTATCAACAGATGTGTAAGCCGCATTATGCATAACTATGTCAGGTTTATAAGTGTTAATAAATTCATGAACTTTAATTTCATTAGTTATATCTAAGTCATCTATATCAATACCCTGTACATCAGTATATCCTCTTTTATTTAATTCTTTAACACAATCATAGCCGAGTTGACCTTTTACTCCTGTTACTAATATTTTCATTTTATTTCACCAATTTCTTTAAGTTTGTTATCTACAGCATTCAATAAATACTTATATTGTTGATACTTTTCTTTTATATTTAAGAATTTAAATAATTTTACTTTTCTATTAAAAAGCTTAGACATAGTCGTTAAATATTTTTTGGCGGTGTCTAAATTGAATAATTTGGTATAATATACGTATTTTGCATCTATATATATCTTTGCTTTAAACTCGCTAAAGTTTGTAAAGCTACCACCCTCATAATGAATTATTTTAGCGTTAGCAATACTATAAATATCCATATTCAAATCATTTATAAGTCTATAGCATAACATTGTATCTTCTGCATACATAAATATGTCTTTTTCGAATCCACCAATTTTTAAAAAAACATCCTTACGAATCATTAAATCAGCACCACAAACATAACCTTTTATTTTTTTTGGTTTTTTCGTAAAATTAAATTCATTTCTATTTTTTTTAATAAAAAACTTTAAAATTATATTAAATATTTTTTGCTCTTTTTTATCCGATTTATAATTAACTTCTTTATTATAAAATGAATGATGAGGCTTCATATCTTTATTATATAAATTACCACCAACTATTCCAACATTACTATTTTTATCTAAGAAGTTCGCTAATATGCTTATAGCATCATTTATTAATAGCGTATCTGTATTTAAAAAGAATAAATATTGTCCTTTTGCATAAGAAGAAGCTAAATTATTTGCTTTACCAAATCCCAAATTTTCTTTAGCATCTATCACTTTAATATTATCATCATTAATTTCTTTAACTAATTCTTGATATTCATTAATGTCACAAGAATTATCAACAACTATAATTTCATAAGTTACATCTTTGGTCTTTTCTTTAACGCTATTTATAGCATTAGTAGTCATTTTAGGTGTTTTGTAATTAACAAATATAACCGATACTTTGGGATCTAGCATTAGAAATATACCTTACTCTCTTTAAGTAACGGATGTTTTTTGTCTCTTTCTGATAATGATATTTCACCATCATATGGCCAAATAATATTTATGTCTTTATCATTCCACATAATTCCGCCCTCATCTTCAGGATGATATAGTTCATCACATTTGTAGCAAAATGTTGCAGTATTACTTAGCACTACAAACCCATGAGCAAAACCGCGCGGAATCATAAATTGTTTTTTGTTTTCGGCTGATAAGATTACCCCAACCCATTTACCATATGTAGGGCTGTTTTTCCTTAAATCTACGGCTACATCAAACACTTCACCTTCAAGAACTCTTACAAGTTTAGCTTGTGGATAAATCTTTTGAAAATGAAGTCCTCTTAATACACCTTTATGTGACCTAGACTCGTTATCTTGAACGAATTTATAATTTAGTCCTGCTTCATTAAATGAAGACTCTTTATAAGTTTCCATAAAATAGCCACGAGAATCACCATATACTTTAGGTTCAATTATATAAACATCTTTTATTTCAGTTTCAATAAATTTAAAGTTTCCTACTATCTTATCCATAATAATTTTTCCTCCATATAATAGATTATTTTTTAATAATTGAATTTACATCTTTTTGTTTATAAATAAAGAAAGAATATAAAAGGCAAACAAGTTGAACATTAGTAGAATATAAAAATTCAACACCACCAGAAAAAATTCCTGTTAGAACAAAAATAATAAAAAGTGCAAAAGAATAATATTTATTCATCTTATTCATTTTCATTAATTTATTATATAGAATTATGTACATAATAGTTCCAATCAGCCCTATAGACACAAGTATTGTTGATAAAGAACTAAATGATTGAGCAGTACCTAATCCTATTCCAAAAAAAGGGTGTTCTAAAAAAATATTTAAATTATAATACGCACTGTACAACCTAATTATTTCTGAGATAACTGGGTAACTACTAGCATTTTCAAAGTCAAACAAAATATGAATGGAATTATATAATCTATCTTTAAAAAAGAATAGACTAACGGTAACGAGTATAACAGCAAAAAAACACATAATTAATATTAACTTAATTTTGTTTTTCTTAGATGTTTTTTTGTAAACAATTATAAACAAAAAAATACCATATAATAATATATATAACATAGATGTTAATGCTAATGATAACAAAACACTTAAAATTAGTAATAAACTAATATATAAATTTTTCTTTTTGCCAATAGACAATGCCCAAAAAAACAAATTTATTATAGACAAATAGGACACATAAATAGCATAATGTGACTGTTCACGATATAAACATATTACTTGATATAATCCATGTTCAATATCTCCTAAACCAATTTTAGTAGAGTCCCCTAAGCCAAAAATATTATTATATATTTCATTTATCACTGCTGACTTGAATATATTTTTAGAAATAAATTCGATTAAAAACAAAAATAATATAATAATAGAAACGTAGGTAACATATTTTTTAATTTTTATTATCCAATTAGTATCTATGTTTTCTAAAAACACAGATGTAATAATCACAAAAATAAAAATTCTAAAAATAAACATTATTGTTCGACCACTTGGTAATAATGTTTGCATTTCTACTATATTAAACCCACTATAAAAGTAATTATCCCATGAACCATCATAAGAAATACCAATATAGTTATAATTTAAAATAATATTCATTGTTGGTCCAATTAAAATAGTCACAAGAAAAACACTAAATATAGCAATTGTTTTTACATTTATCTTATGCTTAAAATAATATATAATAGCTAAAATAAATAATATAAATAACAAAACCTCATCATATGTTATTTCAGAATCTCCAATTTTCATAAAATAGCCAATATTTAAAGATATGCTAATAATAAAATAACATATATATAAATTCATGAATAAGGTAGTATTTATTTTTTTCTTACTTTTTAAAAAAATGTAAACAAGCAAGAAAATCAATATAAATGAAAAAATATTAAACATATTTCAATACTGAGATTCAGTATATAACCTTTCCTTCAGCCACATTAATTAAATGTTTACCATATTGATTTTTCTTCATTGGTTCAGCTATTTTTAGTAATTCTTCTTTATTAATCCATCCATTGGTATAGGCTATTTCTTCAGGACATGATATTTTTAAGCCTTGATGTTCTTCTATAGTTTTGACAAAAATCGTCGCATCAGCTAAAGATTCATGCGTACCTGTATCAAGCCAAGTAAATCCACGGCCAAAAGTAACAACATCAAGTCTATTTTCACTTAAATACATTTGATTTAATGTAGTTATTTCTAATTCTCCTCTTGATGAAGGTTTAACTTGTTTTGCGTATTTAACCACGTCGTTACCATAAAAATATAGTCCTGTTACAGCATAATTTGATTTTGGTTTTTTTGGTTTTTCTTCAATTGATATGGCTTTACCATTAGAGTCAAATTCAACAACCCCAAATCTTTCAGGATCTGGTACATAATACCCAAAAACAGTAGCTATACCATTACAACTATTTTCTACCGCTTGTTTTAAGGCATGTTTTAAACCATTACCATAAAAAATATTATCTCCTAATATCATACACACCGAATCATTACCAATAAATGATTCTCCAATTATAAAAGCTTGGGCTAACCCATCTGGTGAAGGTTGCACTTCATATTCTAAATTAATGCCAAATCTAGATCCATTACCGAGTAAATCCTTAAATCTTGGTGTATCTTTTGGCGTAGATATTATTAATATATCTTTTATACCAGCAAGCATTAATACACTTAAAGGATAGTAAATCATTGGTTTATCATATACTGGTAATAATTGTTTACTTGTTACTGTAGTAAGTGGATATAA
This sequence comes from uncultured Acholeplasmatales bacterium, assembly GCA_944324795.1. Taxonomy (GTDB): domain Bacteria; phylum Bacillota_I; class Bacilli_A; order Acholeplasmatales; family Anaeroplasmataceae; genus CALUXS01. The sequence continues at coordinate 108,010 of CALUXR010000002.1, read as the reverse complement.
TCTTGTCCCACTTCCACCCGCTAATATTATTCCTTTCATTTTTTATACTCCTCCAGCAAACATGTATAAATTTTCTTAGCCGAATTCTCCCATTTGTATGGTAATGTTGAAATATCTATTGTTTTTGGTTTAAAATCATTCAAATTAAAACTATCAACATTATTAAAATCAACAAAACTTGCAATATTGGAAAACAGCTCTCTTAAAACAGGGATATCGTTACAAATAATTGTTTTGCATCCTAAAATATAAGCTTCCAATGGCGGAATTCCAAACCCCTCATAGATGGATGGAAATAAAAATGCTTTAGCGTTCTTATACAGCCATATTAAATTTTCATCTTTAACATATCCTAAAAATCTTAAATTTTGTGGTATTTTATATTCAATTTTTTTAAAGCTTTTAAATGAACCACCAACAATTAAGAATTGCTTATTTGGATTTTTAACTGCTAAATCTATGATTGCATTAAAGTTTTTATTTGGATTCATACTGCCAACGGCTAAATAATATTCATTAGGAATGCTTATTTGCGGTTTTTCAGCATCAAAAGTACTAATATGATCAAAACCATTATATGTAACATAAACATTATTAACCAAATAATATTCTTGAATTCTTTTAGAGATTGTTTTTGATACAGTAAATATGTTATTATATCTCTTGACATTTAATTGGGTTATAAGTTTATACATTATTTTTAATTTCCAATTTAAGCCTTTTGGTGCATCAATAAAAACGATGTCATGAATTGTACAAGAACCAGGATATAATATTGGGGCAACATTACAAAGATTAAGTAAATCATCTGGTTTATTTTTTTTACAATATCTAGGTAAAGTCCATTGCTCCCAAAAATAATTTGGTTTTCCTTTAATATAAATTACTTTTATGTTCGTTAAAGTTTTAGGTAATTCATTTAATACATACTCCTTACTAGGAGCTATTATATAAAATGTGTTTTCTTCAACAAAGTTATCTAGAGCTTTCACTATTTCAGTAGCATATCTTTGAGCTCCAGTTATTTTTTGGCATAAAAATTTGCCATTTATAAATATTTTCAATTAAAACCACCTACACTTTAGCTAATAATTTTTTAATTTCTTGACATCTATCTTTAGGTATAATTAATAAATCATTTTTAGTTATAACAATTATCATATTATTTATACCTAAAAGATTAATATTATGATTATCATCTTGACTAATAATGATGTTATTTGTTGAATCAACTGTTATTGATTTAACATTATATATAACATTATTATTTTCATCTTTTTTAAACAATTCATCAAAAGCCAAATAACTGCCAACATCATTCCAACCAAATGATGATGGTATTACTACAATGTTATCTGCTTTTTCCATAACTGCAAAATCAATGGATTTCTTTTCAAATTTCATAAATATATCTCTAACATTATTTGCTGTAACTACGCCATTATTTTTATCAATAATCTTATTCAACTCATTTGATATTTCATAATGGTTAGGACTATGTTTTTTTAAAGTATCTAATATTGTATTATATTTAAAAATAAACATACCACTATTCCATAAATATTTACCAGATTTAAAATATTTTTCAGCTATCTCATAATTTGGTTTTTCTTTAAAGGCCAAAGCTTTAGTTGGAATATTTAAATTTGCTTCATTAACTTCAATATAACCATATCCTGTTTCAGGATATTCTGGTTTAATTCCTAAAGTAATAATATTCTTTTTTTCAGCCTCTAATTCAGCTATTTTTATTACTTTTCTAAACCCATCTTCATCAGCAATTAAATGATCACTAGCTAAAACACAAATTGTTGGATTATTATAATATTTAGAAATCATTAAAGAACCATAAGCTATAGCAGAAGCTGTATCTCTAAAAGCTGGTTCAATTATAATTCTTGAATCATCAACTTCAGGTAACTCTTCTTTTAAAGCTTTAAGTTGTATTTCGTTAGTAGCTATAAAGATTTGATTTTTATCAACTAAAGGTAAAATTCTATCAAAAGCTAATCTAATTAATGATTTATTACTAAATATTTTAAGTAATTGTTTAGGCTTTTCTTTAGTAGATAATGGCCAAAATCTTTCACCGCTACCACCAGCCATTATAAGAAACGTAAGCATAATTAATCCTCCAACATTTCATCTAACAATTTATCTAAATTATATTTAGGTGTCCAACTTGTTTTATTTTTAAACATAGTAGAATCACCAACTAGTACTTTAGCATCGTTTGGTCGTAAGAATTCTTGGTCAATTACAACATAAAGTTTATTGTCATTTCCTATAGCTTTTTCACTTATTCCTTCACCAAACCAATTTAATTTAATTCCAACTTTAGCAAAAGCTAAATTTACAAAATCTTTAACAGAATAAACTTCACCAGTCGAAATGATATAATCATTTGCTTCATCTAATTGTAAAGATTGCCACATTGCATAAGCATAATCTTTAGCATGTCCCCACTCTCTTTTGGCATATAAATTGCCAAGTTTTAATGGTTTAATATATCCTTTTTTTAAAGATTTTATATATTCACAAACTTTTTTAGATAAGAAACTAAAATCACGATATGGTGATTCGTGATTATAGCAAATTCCATTAACTGCAAATATTTTATAGTTTTCTCTATATGTTTTAACTATATAATGAGCATATAATTTAGATACAGCATAAGGAGATGTCGGATTAAATTTAGTTTCTTCATTTTGAGGATATACTTCACCATCAAATAATTGACATGTTGATAAATTAAATAGTTTTGTTCTATATTCACTTCGTTTAATAGCATCTAATAATCTTAATGTTCCTAATGCATTAACATCAGCCGTATATTCTGGCATATCAAAAGATAAATCAACATGATTTTGACCAGCTAAATGATATATTTCATCAGGCTTTATTGATTCAAGTAGTTGACTTAAATTAGAAGTGTCAGTCATATCACCAATATGCAAAAATAATGTTTTATTATATATTTCATCATTTGCTGTTAAATGTTTAATTGTATCATTATATATTTGTGTTTTAGATTGAATAATACCATGAACTTCATAACCTTTTTCTAAAAGTAAATCTGCAAGGTATGAGCCATCTTGACCTACAATTCCTGTTATTAATGCAACTTTTCGCAAATTAAGACGCTCCTTTCCTTTTTCTTTTGGTATAACAGCAATCATTTCTAAATTACTACCTTCAATAATTATTTTTTCTTTATTGTTAGTAAAAATAAAAGCGTCACCTTTTTTAATTTTTTTATTATCAATAATTCCTTCACCATTTAAAACATAAAATATTTCAAAACCTTTATTTTCATAAATTGATTTTTCATTTATAACTAATTTATATAAATTAAAATGACTATTCTTTAATGTGTCTTCTTTACTAAAATCATAAATATTATTTCTTAAATTGTTATAATTTATAACATTTAAACTGTCTCTTATATGTAATTCTCTTTTAGGAAATCTATTATAATCATATAAGCGATAAGTAATATCAGAAGCTTCTTGAACCTCAAGTAAGAATGTATCAGCTTTTATAGCATGAATAGTACCGGGTTCAACAACTATTAAATCATTTTCTTTAATAGGTTCATTAATTAAATAATTTTCAATAGTGTTGTTAGCTAACATATTTTCTACTTCTAAAGCATTTTTAGCATTTATTCCTAAAATTATATTTTTAGCTTTAGTTTCAGGTAAAATATACCAACATTCAAACTTACCATATTGATTATATTTTTTGGCATAATCATCATTGGGGTGAACTTGAACACTTAAATTAGCACTAGAACTTATTAACTTTAATAATAATGGAAATTCTTTATCAGGAAAATTACCAAATAATTCAGGGTGTTTTTGCCATAAATGCCTTAAAGTTTGTCCTTTAAATCTTCCATTTGTAATAATTGAAGATTTATTTAAATAACCAGAAACAATCCATGCCTCACCAGTATTTTTAGGACAATCATAAATTTTTTCTAATTCTTTACCAGCCCATGGCTTAACTTCAAAATAAGGCTTTAAAAATAAAATCATACTTGTTTTCTACCATTTTTCATACCGATATATCTTGCTAACATATCAGGGAACCAACGTAATAGTGTTTTAATATCAAAATGTTTTATAGCTTCTTTCAAAATATAAAAAGCAAGAGATATTCCAGAATTTGTACTTTTATATTGATCAAACATCTTAACCTGAGCGTAAAATTTTCCTGTTTCAAAATATCTATTATATAATTGTTTTATGGTATATTTATGTGAATGCTCTACTATAGCGTTAGAACAATATTTCTTCTTATATCCGTGATCAAGTATTATTTTAGAATATAACATATCTTCACTCATCATTACATCATATCCGCCATATCCTCCAACGCTTATAAAAACTTCTCTATCATACGCAGAAAAAGCATCAGATGCAAAAAAAGCCATTATTTGCATATCATCAACATTTTCTTTTGATACTATATATGAATTGTTGGGGTAATTCTTTTCACGTATATATTTTTCTATAGATTTATTAGTACAAACTTGTTTACCATAGTTATATACAGTCTTTTTATTATAGATATCCTCAACCAAATTAAAAATAGCATCATCGTTTATTAACTTTATATCTTGCGACATCATCACAACAATGCTTGAACTACAATAGTCTTTTATTGCTTTTTCTCGAGTAAGACTATGTGAAAATTCATCTTTCTCAACTATAAAATACGTTATTGATTTATTGCCTTTTACAAAATTTAAAGTGTCACAAAACTCTTGATCATTGGAGTTAGTTATCGGGGTTACAATTTTATTTATATTTATTTTTTGTTGTTTTTTCAAAGATAAAAGCAAAGACGATAACTCTTTATATCCTTTATAAATAGGACAAACAAGATCGACAGTTATCTTATCCATCATTATTCTGCTCCCTTTCCAAAAATTACCGCAAAAAATGTTTTAATCATTAACCATATATCAAAAAAGAACCCTCTTTTTTTAATATATTCTAAATCCATTTCAATTTGTTCATCAAAAGTAGTATTTGATCTACCACTACATTGCCAAATACAAGTTAAACCTTGTTTAACTAGTAGTCTTTGTTTTTGATAATCATTATATTGTTCAACTTCTCTAGGTAAAGCTGGTCTCGGTCCAACAAAACTCATTGTGCCATTTAAGATGTTAAACATCTGAGGTAGCTCATCTAAAGATGTTTTACGTAAGAATTTTCCAAATTTAGTAATGCGCGGATCATCTTTAATCTTAAATGTAATTCCACCAGTTTCATTTTTATCTAATAAAGAATCTAATTCTTGTTCAGCTCCTACACGCATCGATCTAAATTTATAAAATGTAAATAATTTACCATTTTTACCTACTCTTTGAGATTTATATATAACCGGACCTTTACTTGTGCACTTTACTAATATAGCTAATATTAAATATAACCAACTAAATAAAATAATGATTAATAAAGAACCTATAATATCTCCAAAACGTTTAATAAAAGTATATATAGGTTTCTTTTTTATTATTATATTTTCTTGCATAATTAGCACCCTCATATAAAACGAAAGATTAAGTGTTATAGTTCGTAAAGGTATACCTTTACGGAATATAAACACTCTATACGATTATACCCCAATATGTATTAAAAGTCTAGTTTAAAACGATTTTAGTTAGGGCAATCGCATAAAAATAAAAATATTTAATGTCCTTTATTGGTCATTTTTTAACAGTTTTTCTGGAATTTCATTAAAAATTAAGTTTTTAAACACGTTTATATCCAAAAGTAAATCTATCATTATCTTTTTTGTTGTTTTCTTTGCTAGATTTTTATCTAATTTTGTTAAATTAAATGCTATTTTTCGTAATAAAGCTATATTTTCTTTTGCCTTATCTTTACGTGCAGTGCACCTATCTTCATTATAATGCATATCTAATATCCAATGTAAGTTATTTTCTATTTTCCAATGATCTCTTGCGTATTTATGATATTCTGTAGCTTTAAATTCCTTGCTTAAAAGATGATAGTGAACCTCTTTACTTGATTCGCCATTTATTTCACGTTCTAATATGGCCATTCCAATTTCTTTTACATGCTTAAATTTTTCTAAATCCACTATATTTTCTAATTCTGGACCTGCATAAATGGCGTAGGTTCTTTTTTCTACTCTACCATGATTCTTCTCTGTAATAGTTATTTTGTCTAGCTTTTCTAATTCAGCTTTAGACAAATCTTTAAAAAACAATTCTACACTATCAAAACAATTACCTTGATTAGCTTTTAATTGTAAACAAAAATCTCCTTTCTTTTCATGTATCTTATTCATAATTTCTACTTGAGTTCCTATCGCATCTATAGTAATAACAGCTCCCTCAATATCTAATAAATCTAATAATTCTGGTATTCCTTTTATTTCATTACTTTTTTCATCAACTTTTATTTGTCCTATAGAAATGCCACAATCACAAAGAAACGCACTTAAAATATATGGAATATTACCATTCTTAGCTTTTTCAGTAGCAGCTCGAATTGCTTTACCATCTATAGCTATATGCATACCAGTTTTGGCTTCATAAAGCGATTTTGTCCACTCTATAAAAACATTCACAAATTTTTCTACATCTATACTTCTAAACACATCTGAGAAAGTATCATGTGATGGAACCCCGTTTGTTAAGCCAAGTTCCTTAGACAACATTTCTTCATTTCTTTTTAAAGAATATGCCATATTACTAAAATCTTCAAATCCAATTAATACACCATCCAAAGCTAAAATTATTACATCTAATAATGATATTTTTTACCTCTATTGTCTCTTGGATCATCTACCCTATTAAAAATATTAAAAAATGAATTTGCCATTATCATATAATTGTAACTCCTTTACTATTTTTAATTGTTGTTTGCTTAACTTAGAGAAATAATATTCACTTTTAAATTTAAGTAAATATATGTTATTTAAATTATAAGTCGTAGAAGTATAAATACTATTTAAAGGTACTACTTCAACTTCTGATAAATCTAATAATATTTTTTTAGTTTGAACACCATCTGCAGTAATTTTCCCAATATATTCTTGAATAGAAACAGGCTTTTTACTAGATGAATCGTAATAACTAGTAGCTTTATACAAATAATAATTATTGCCGTTTTTTTTAATCGTACTACTTTTTGTCTTAAATTTATTTACCCAATCAGGGAACATCGTATCACCTCTATAGTGTATATTATACATTATGTAATAAAAAATAAAAGTACCATTTCTGATACTTTTTGAAAATTTTAAGCGATTGCCCTAGATTTTAGTATCATTTTTATAAAATTAATTTTACAAAAAATAGGTTCATAAAGGTATACATTTACGAACACTATATAATATGAAAGGATGATATTGTGATAGAACAATATAAATATAAACCTATTTATGAATTTGTAAAAAGAATTGCTGATATTTTTGCTTCAGCACTTGGCATTATTTTATTATCTTGGCTCCTAATAATAGTAGCTATAGTTATTAAATGTACATCAAAAGGTCCAGTTTTATTTAAAGATACTAGAATCGGAAAATGTGGAAAAGATATTAAAGTTTATAAGTTTAGAACTATGTATCAAGATGCCGAATCTAGACTTAAAGACTATTTAACACCAGAACAACTAGAACAATGGAATAAAGAAAGAAAAATAGATAATGATCCTAGAATAACTAAAGTTGGTAAGTTTTTAAGAAAGACTTCAATCGACGAATTGCCACAAATGTTTAATATTTTTATAGGTAATATGTCTATTTGGGGAAATAGACCAATCACAAGAAAAGAATTAGATGAATGGTACACAGAAGAACAAAAGGAATTATTATATAAAATTAAACCTGGTTTAACAGGCTATTGGCAAGCTTATGGTAGATCAGATGTTACATTTGAATCTGGTGAAAGACAAAAATTAGATCTAATCTATGTTTATAAACGTTCTACTTGGTTAGATATTAAAATATTTTTTAGAACTATATATGTTGTTTTATTTAGGAAAGGGGCTAAATGATGAAGATATTACAAATTTCTAATTATTATAAGCCACATATTGGTGGTATAGAACAAGTTGCTCATGATATTTCTGAGTCATTATTAAATAATTATGAACAAAAAATAATTTGCTTTTCTGAAGATAAAGAAGATAAAGTTGAAATGATTGATGGTGTTGAAGTTTATAAATGTGGCTATTTTTAAAAAATATCTAGTCAAGCTTTATCTTTTTCTTATTCTAAAATAATGAAAAAAGTAATGAACGAATTTAATCCTGATATTGTTATATTTCATTTTCCTAATCCATTTGTAGCTCACTATATATTAAAGTATAGAAAAAGAAATTTTAAATTGATTGTTTGGTTTCATGCAGATATTGTAAATCAAAAAATATTAGGTAAATTCTTTATTGGCCAAACTAAATAATTGTTAAGTAGAGCTGATAAAATTATAACAACCTCACCTATATATAGAGATACAAGTGAGAGTTTGAAATTATTCTATGATAAATGTGTAGTTATACCATGTTGTATTAACGAAAAAGGTTAGAATTAAGCGAAAATGTAGCCGTTAAAACCGAGAAAATTAAAGAGGAATATAAAGAAAAAATAATTGTGTTTGCCTTGGGAAGACATGTTGCATATAAAGGCTTAACATATCTTGTTGAAGCAGCTAAACATTTAGGTAGACCTAAATTAATCATTCCTACTAATTTTAGTTCTATTATTAACAAAGTAAATAATAAAGAACTTAAATTAAATGAAGCTTTAAAAATATTAAAAATAAGTAAAACTACCTACTATAAATATAAAATTATTTATAATTAATATTACCTAAAAAATTTAATTAATATGCATTTTTATTCTTTATTTAAATTTCCTAATTAAAATAAATTAGGATTTTTTTATTTATAAATAAAGATATTAAAAATATGGTAATCTATATTAATAAATGCTATAATTTACGCGCTAATTTAAAGCTATATTAAAAATTTGGAGATAAAATTATGAAATTAAAAGCAAAAGTATCACATTATTTATTAACACATTTAGCTATTATCTAATTTATTTTAAGTATCATTGCTATTATAGTTTTATGCTTAGTAGAGGCTTTTACTTCTTTTTTAGATAATACAAAACAATTATCAAGTGAATTAATTATTCTTAGTGTCTCAATATTTGAAAGCTTACTATTTGCTTTTATAATTAATGAAGAAATAAAAAAAGAATAGAAAAATAACTAAACAATTATTAAATTTAGAGAGAAAAGGAATTACTAAAGTAATTAAAAATGGTAAAATACCATCTTATGAACTAGAACATTTCTTTAATGATGCTTTAGAGATTAAAATTATGATTGTCTGTGGTAAAACATTTTTATTAAACAATGAGAAAGAATTTATTTCTCCTCTTAAAAGAGGATGCAAAATTAAAATGTTAATAGCTAATGAAAATAGTGATTTTATAAAAGAAATAACTGAACAATTAAATCAGATTGGTTATAAAGAAAATGATAAACAAAATGAACAAAGTAAAGAGATAACATTTGTTAAAGATAAATTAAATGAGTTGAGAAAATATGGTGATATTAAATATGCTACATTTGATACAGAATATCGTGTTCCTTTTTATTTAGGTTATTTCAATGAAGATGATGACATTACTATTAAGGGCTATTTTAATATGATTTTACCTGTTGCTTCACCATGAGATTATTTAATGTTTGGTGGAGAAATTAAAAGATCAGATAAAGAAGATTATATTTATAATAATGCTAGAACTAATAATCACAATATGATTGTCGATCTAGAATTACATTTTGATTATTTATGGGAAAAATATTATAGAAATTAATAATTTTTTATTATTTGGCATTATTTTAGATATATGCTATAATAAACACATACTTTTGGAGGTTGAAATATGTCTGAAAACATTAATAATATAAATGAAGATTATGGCGTTTCTCTTGGTGAAATATTTTCATGGGTTTGGAAAAAGAAAATAATTGGATTAATTGCTTTTGCGGTAGTTGCCATTATTTGTTTTATTGTTATATTACTAGTTAGTAATTCAAGTAAAACATATACAGTAAACTTTGATTATGGTAAGGTAGAAACTTTAACTAATAATAAATATTTAGATGGTAGTTCTTTTAGTTATTTAGATATTGTCGATGTAGCTAATTTAGAAAATGTAAAAAATAGTAATGATGAATATAATAATATTGATATCAATAAATTATTAGATTCAATTACTATTACTAAAAATGATACATATAGCACTAATTCTTCTAATTTATTGTTAGATTCTTATTATACAATCACTGTTAAACAAAATGTTTTTAAAGATTCTAATATTGCTAGAAAATTTTTATCTGATTTAGTTTCTTTACCTATTAATTATAATTTAAATTATTTAGAAAATTTAAATTATACTAACAATTTTAATTTAATTGCTGAATCTAAAACTTATGAAGATGAAGTTAATTATCTTACAAATCAAGTTAAGTTAATAACTAGTGGTTATGAATCATTAATTACTACATTTGGTGATTTAAGTTTAAATATTGATTCTTCTACTATTACTTTATCGCAATTAGGAGAAAATCTAGAATCTTTATTAAAACAAAACAATTTCGATTTATTAAATGATATTATCACTGCTAACAATTATGTTAAAGTAGGTAATGACAATGATGTTTCTTATTATCTTGATTTATATAATTCAAGATTAACAGCTTTAGAAACTAGAAATAAAACATTAGAAGCTCAAATTACATCTCTTAATGAACAAATTGCTGATTTTAGTAATGCTATAATTGGTGACTCAACCGCCTTACAAGCATTAATTGAAGAAAGAGGAGCTTATAAAGCAGAACTTGTTAATAATGAAATTGAAATAGAAAAAATAAATAATGTTCTAACCTATATAACATCTGAACAAACAAAAGGTGAAAATGGGTTTGTTAATGACAAGGCATTTGGAAATAGTTTAAAAAATTTAGAAGAACAAATTATAAATGCAACTAATACTTATACTAATGTTTATAAAACATTATATAGCAGAGAATTAAATATTAATTATCGTCAACCAAATATCATTGTAAGTGATGGTGGAATCTCTATTATAATAAATGCTGGTATTAGTATTGTTCTTGGCTTAATTGTAGGAGCTATTGTAGCTGGTATTTTAGGCTATAATACAACTAAAAAAGAAAAAAATAACAAAACTATAGAAAGTGAAGTTAAGGCATAGTTTTATGCCTTTTCTTAGTTTGTTTTGATAAAGGAGACTATTATGATTACTGCTATAAAAAACAATTATAATAAAATTCACGATTCTATTATAAATATTACCAATTATAAATATTTTAATGAATTCTACTGTGCTATATTTATGTTCATAGCTTTATTTGGTTGGCGTTTTAACGACATTATTGGTATTAGTGTATTACTTGCATTATCAGCAATAATACTAATATTAACTAATGATTTAAATTATATATTACCTGCTATAATTAATCTATTATTTGTTATTAATACTGGTTTTTCTAATAATAAAATCCCAATAACAATAATCATATTTATAGCTATATTTGTTATAATTTTATCAATATTTTTAATAATTAATATTAAACATAATGGTTTTAAATTTAAAAAAATGAAATCATTTTGGGGACTTTTAGGACTTGCTGTAATGAATTTATTACCAATTTTTTGGTGTGATACAATAAGTAAAGGCAATGAAGTTTTCTATTTCTTATTCTTCGCTGATTTTGCCTATTTATTATTATATTTTTTAGTAATATATGGTCTAAAAAAGGTTGATTTAAAGCTATTATCTGTAAGTATGAGTTATCTTGGCATTTTAATAAGTCTTGAATGTGTATATATGGCATATGACTTAAAAGATACGGCAGAAAGCATCTTTGATCTATGGTATTATATGGGTTGGGGTCTTTGTAATGAAGCTGGAATAATGATTTGTTTTGCCTTACCTTTTATCTTTTATTTAATGGCTAAATCAGAAAAGATATTATCATTAATCTTACAATCATTTAAAATATTAATTTTAGCTGTAGGGGTCTTACTTACTACATCACGTGGCTCATATCTATGTTTTGGTTTAGAATTTATAGTGCTTGCGATCGCTTTAATATTTGTTACTAAATTAAGAAAACAATATTTATTATATGTAGGTGTTATATTAATATTAGCTATAGGGGCTATTTTATTATTACATAATTATACTTTCCCATTAATTGAAGAAGCTTATGATGCTGTCTTTGTTCGTGGTTTAGATGATAATGGCCGTGTTGAATTGTGGGAAAAGGCTATTACAAGTTTTAAAAAATCAGCACTTACTATCATCTTTGGACCTGGATATTGTCATGATATTAGTATGCACACAACCGATCTTGGTGAACAACTTGTACCAATGGTTTCTCATTCAACATTCTTCCAAACTTTAGCTATGGGTGGTATTTTTGGAATTTTAATGTTATTATTACATCTGTTTGAAAAATATCGTAATACAATTAAACTTGGTTTACCTTTTATTCTAACTATTGGTTTAGGTTTCATTTGTGTTGATTTATATGGTTTAATAGATAACACTTATCATATGTATTATTATATGATTCCTCTTGTTATAACCTTAGCTGTTATGGACAATGCTTTAGATAAAAGGATTATAAAAAATGATACATCTCTATAATAAATTATCTACTTCTATCACTAATTTTTTTAATAATAAAATATATAATGAAATATATACATTTTTAATTATGTTCATAGCTTTATTTGGCTATAGATTTAATGATATTATAGGTATTTCTTTATTAATTTTTATTATTTTATTAACTTTAATATTTACTAAAGATTTTAATTATATTTTAGCCCCAAGTATTTTTATGTTATTTGTAATAAATAAAGGATTTGCTAATGACGAAATACCTTTAACATTAATATTTTTAATTTCTTTATTGTTTATAATCTTAATTATATTCATTATAAAAAATGGGATTAAATTAAAGAAAATGAAATCATTTTGGGGACTATTAGGTCTAGCAATAATGAATTTATTACCTATATTTTGGGCTAATAATATAAATAATGAAAATACTGTATTTTATTTTTTCTACATTGCTGATTTTGCCTATTTAATATTATATATTATATTTATTAACGGAATTAAAAAAATAGATTTAGCTAATTTAGCTACTGTTTTTTCTTATCTTGCCTTGCTGTTAACTTTTGAATGTTTATATAAAATAATTGAATTAAATCTAACCCCTTTTACATCTATCTTCTTTCTTGGTTGGGGAGTATGTAATGAGGCTGGAATTATGATTTGTTTTAGCGTTCCTTTCATCTTTTATTTAATATGTAATACTAAAAGATTATCATATATAATATTTAATACATTAAAATTAATAATAGCTATAATAGGGGTATTATTAACAACTTCTAGAGCTAGCTATTTATGTTTGCTTGTTGGTATACCAATCTTATTTATTTTTAGTTTATTTTACAATAAGAATAAAAAGTTATATGCTATTTATTCTTTATCTATTTTATTAATATTAACAATTTTTATAATAATTTATTTACCAAATATAAATAATTTTATAAAAACTATTATAAACGCTAATTTCAGCAACGGTTTAGAATCAAATAGTAGAATAGAATTATATAAAGAGGCTATAGAAATATTTAAAACAAATCCTCTATATTCCATATTAGGAGCCGGAATATGCACTAAAACTGGCTATAATGACTCTAGTTTTGGTTATCAGTTAGTTCCAATCATCTATCATTCAACATTTTTTGAAACTTTAGTTATGGGCGGAGTCTTTGGTATCTTAATGTTACTTCTTCACCTATTTGAAAAGTATCGTAATGTATCTAAATTAAAAGATAAAACTAAAATATTTTTAATTTTAGGTTATATAGGTATTGATTTATATGGTTTAATAGATAATACTTATCATATGTTTTATTATATGATTCCTCTTGTTATAACCTTAGCTGTAATAGATAATAGTTTATCTAATAAGTACTCCGCATAGGAGTTTTTATTTTTATTAAGTAAAAATTAATAAGTTTGTGAAAATGAAAACCCTTTATCTTTACTTTTTCTATAGGCTTTTAAAATAAATTGTGATACAATTAGATGTCTTATATAATAGCTTTGATATGGTAAGCAAGTCTCTACCCTGAAACCGTAAATTTTAGGACTATAAGACATGATATACAATAGTATATCTTTTTAGTATTTGTAGTAGAGGCAATATCTCTACTTTTTTTATTTTTAAAGGAGAAAATTTATGCGTATTGGTATTATTGGTGGCGGACAACTTGGCATGATGATTGCTGAGGCGGCTAAGATGCAAGGACATACTACAATTGCTTTAGACCCTAATCCTAACTGTAGTTGTAGCTATGTATGTGATGAAATAATAGCTGGTGATTTCAATAATTTAAATAATTTAAAACAATTAGGAGAAAAATCTGATGTTTTAACTTATGAATTTGAAAACATTGAAGCTAAAAACTTAGATTACATAGTTAAAAACTATAATCTACCTTCAGGCATAATGCCCCTATATATTTCTCAAAATAGAATTAGAGAAAAAGAAAATGCTAAACTTTGTGGTTTAACCCCTGTACCTTTCTATAAAATTACAAATTATAATGAATTAAAAGAATATGCAATTAAACTTGGTTTACCAGTCATTTATAAAACTACTACTCTAGGTTATGATGGACATGGGCAATATTTAATTAAAGATTTAAATGATTTAGCTAATGTTAAATTAGGTAGTGAAGGAATATTAGAAAAATATTTAGATTTTGATTATGAATGTTCAATCATAATGGTTCGTAGCCATAATGAAATAGAAAGCTTACCTATAAGCATAAATAGACATAAACATGGTATCCTAGATTTAAGTATTGTAGATCAGGAATTACCTATTTTTAATAAAATTAAAGAAGCTTCTTATAATTTTATGATTAAATCTAATTTTTACGGAATCTTAACTATCGAATATTTTGTTAAAGATGATAAATTCTATTTTAATGAAATGGCCCCTCGTCCTCACAATAGTGGTCATTATTCAATTGAAGGTACTACTTATAGTCAATATGAAATGTTAGTTGATTTTTTAACTAATAAGCCTCTTAAAAAATCAATTTTAAAGAGTCCTACAATTATGAAAAATATCTTAAGTGAAGATTATGATAAATTACCTTTATTTAAAAATAAAGAAAATATTTATATTCATGATTATCATAAATTAGAATTAAAAAAAAGGAGGAAAATGGCCCATATAACTTTTACTAATTTAACTTTAAATAAATATTTAGAACAATATAATAATCTATTTGAAGGAGAAAATAATGAATAAACGTATCTATGTTGAAAAGAAAAAAGGGTTTAAAGTAGAAACTAAAAGTTTAATTAACGACTTAAATTTAAACCTAAATCTAAATTTAAAAGATTTAAGACTAATAAATATTTATGATATATTTGATATTAATGAAGACTTATTAGAAAAAGCTAAATATCAAGTTTTTGGTGAAATTGTAACTGATAATGTTTATTGTGATTTAGATATTACAAATTATAAAACTCTAGCTATTGAATATTTACCTGGTCAATTTGACCAAAGAGCAGATGCTGCTATAGCTTGTTGTAAATTAATTGATCCTAATAGTAATGTAGTCATTAAAAGTGCTAAATTATATTTATTTAATAAAGATTTAAATGATAATGATTTAGAAAAAATCAAATATTATTTAATAAATAAGGTTGAAGCTAGAGAAAAAGACTTAAATGTTTTAAGTATAGATTTAAATACTGATATTGAAGAAGTTAAAATATTAGAAGGTTTTAGAGAAATTAAAGATTATTCTTCTTTTGTTAAAAAATATGATCTTGCAATGTCTAGTGATGATTTAAAATGTGTAGTTGATTATTTTACTAGCGAAGGTAGAGATCCTTATGAAACAGAATTACGTATTTTAGATACATATTGGTCAGATCATTGCAGACATACTACTTTTACTACTAATTTAGAAAATATTAGTTTTAATAAAAGTCCTTTAAAAAAAGAAATCGTAAAAAGTTTTAATTTATATAAAAAAATCAGAAAAAATTTAAATAGAGAAAATAAACCTATAACATTAATGGATTTAGCTACAATAGGAGCTAAAGAGTTAAAGAAAAAAGGATATTTAAATGATTTAGAAGAATCAGAAGAAAATAATGCTTGTAGCGTATTTGTTGATTTAAAAAATGGTGGTAAAAAAGAAAAATGGTTAGTTCAATTTAAAAATGAGACGCATAACCATCCTACCGAAATTGAACCTTTTGGTGGAGCCTCTACTTGTTTAGGTGGGGCAATTCGTGACCCTTTAGCTGGACGTGCTTATGTTTATCAAGCTATGCGTATAACTGGGGCAGCAAATATTTATGCTGAAGTTAAAGATACAATGCCTAATAAATTACCTCAAAGAGTTATAAGTTTAAAAGCTGCTAGTGGTTATTCATCATATGGTAATCAAATTGGACTCGCTACTACACATGTTAGAGAAATCTACCACCCTGATTATATTGCAAAACGTCTTGAAGTTGGGGCTGTTGTTGGAGCAGTTAAAGCTAGTGATGTTACAAGATTAAGTCCTAGTGAAGGAGATATCGTTCTTCTTCTTGGTGGCTTAACCGGACGTGATGGTATTGGTGGCGCTACTGGTTCTAGTAAAGAACATAATGAACAAAGTTTAGAAAAATGTTTTTCAGAAGTTCAAAAAGGAAATGCTCCTGAAGAAAGAAAATTAGAACATTTATTTAAAAGACCTGATGTTACTAAATTAATTAAAAAAAGTAATGATTTTGGAGCTGGTGGTGTATCTGTTGCAATCGGTGAATTAGCGCCAGGTTTAGACGTTTATTTAGACATGGTACCTGTTAAATATTTAGGTTTAAATGCAACTGAACTTGCTATATCTGAATCTCAAGAAAGAATGGCTGTTGTAATAGATAGGTCTGATTTAGATGAGTTTAACAAATATTGTTTAGAAGAAAATGTTTTAGCTACACATGTAGCAAATGTAACTTCAACTAACCGTTTAAAAATGTACTATCACAACAAATTAATCGTTGATATTAGTCGTGATTTTATCGATAGTGCCGGAGCTGTTCATAAAACTGATGTTATTGTTGATAGTGAAATAACAACAAATCCTAATCAATATAAACCTTTAAAAAACACTAAAGAAAGTTTAAAACAAATCTTAACTGATCCTAATGTAACCATTCAAAAAGGTTTAATTGAAATGTTCGATTCAACAATTGGAAGATCAACAATCTTCTTACCTTTTGGTGGCAAAACACAAAGAACAGAAACACAAGTATCAGCTGAACTAATTCCTTGTAATACTTCTACTGCTACCTTGCTTAGTTATGGTTATAATCCTTATATTAGTAAGATGAACCCTTATCTTGGTACACTTTACAGCATTGTTGAATCAATGGCTAAAATAGTTGCTAGTGGGGCTGATTACAAAAAGATTCGTTTTTCCTTCCAAGAATATTTTAAAAAGATGACTAATCCAAATGATTTTGGTTTACCATTTATGGCTTTACTTGCAGCCCTTAAAATACAAATGGAATTCAAATTACCTTCAATTGGTGGTAAAGATAGTATGAGTGGTACTTATAAAGATTTAAATGTACCACCGATGTTAATGAGTATAGCTTTTGCAACTTCTAATGCGAAAAACTTAATTTCTCCTGAATTTAAAGAAGCTAATAATTATATTTATTTATTTAAACATCATCCTTTAGAAAATAATTTAATAAATATTAAAGAATTAAAAAATAACTTTAATATGATCCATAAATTAATTAAAAATAAAACAATTGTAAGTGCTTATGCTTTAACTTGTGGTGGTGTTGGAGAAGCATTAGCTAAGATGAGCTATGGTAATAATATAGGTGTTGATGCAAATTATGATTTAAATCACCTTGGTTCTTATGATTATGGTTCAATAATTGTAGAAAGTAAAGAGAAGTTAGATGGTCCTATTCTACTTGGAAAAACAATTAATAATAAATTTATTTTAAATGGTGAAGAATTTAATATTGATGAATTATATGAATTAAATCTAACTCCATTTAATACAATTTATAAAGATAAAATAAAATCAGATAGTCCTTTAAAAGAAATAAAATATTATAAAACAAATAAAAAATTTAATAATCATATTGAACATGCTCCTCGTGTTTATATTCCTGTTTTCCCAGGGACAAATTGTGATTATGACACAAGAGATGCCTTCATAGAAGCTGGGGCTCAAGTAAAAATTGAAGTATTTAATAATATGAATCCAACTCTTATTGCTAAATCGATTGACAATATGGTTAACGGCATTAACAATTGTGAAATTTTGGCTTTATGTGGCGGTTTTAGTGCTGGTGATGAACCTGATGGTTCTGGTAAATTTATTGCTAGCATTTTAAATAATAATAAAGTTAAGGAAGCTATTTTAAAATTATTAGAACGCAAATGTTTAATTCTTGGTATTTGTAATGGTTTCCAAGCTTTAATTAAATCTGGTTTATTAAATGCTAGTATCCCATTTGATTTAACTAAAGATAATCCAACCTTATTTAGAAATGATATTAATCGCCATATATCTTTAGTAGCTAAAACTAAAGTTATGACTAATAATTCTCCTTGGTTAAAAGGATTAAAAGAAAATGAAGTTTATAATATAGCATTATCTCATGGGGAAGGAAAGTTTGTATGTAGTGAGGAAGTCTTTAATAAATTAAATAAACAAGGTCAAATTGCCTTTGTTTATGTTGATGATGACAATAATCCTACTACTACTGCTCCTTATAATCCTAATGGTTCTTATTACGCTATTGAAGGTATTATTAGTCCTGATGGTTTAATTCTTGGTAAAATGGGCCATACTGAAAGATATAAGAAAGGCCTTTATAAGAATATATATGGTAATAAAGAACAAAAAATATTCAAAAATGCAGTTAATTATTTTATAAAATAAATTAAAAAGAGGTAAAAAACATGGAAAAGAAAGAACAATTATATGAAGGAAAAGCAAAACAAATTTTTGCTACAGATGATCCAAATTTAATCATTATGCATTATAAGGATGATGCAACTGCTTATAATGGTATTAAAAAAGCTCAAATTAAAGATAAAGGTGAATTAAATAATAAAATCACTACTATTATCTACGAATATTTAGCTAAAAATGGTATTCCTACTCATTATATTAAAACTTTAAATGAACGTGAAGAATTATGTAAAAAAGTTAAAATCTTCCCTCTTGAAGTAATTGTTAGAAATATTATTGCTGGTTCAATGGCTAAAAGATTAGATATCCCTGAAGGAACTAAACCAGAAAATGTTATTTATGAATTATGTTATAAAAATGATGCTTTAGGAGATCCACTTATTAATGATCATCACGCTGTAGCGGTTGGTGCTTGCAGTTATGAAGATTTAAACATAATTTATGATTTAACAAAAAAAATAAATCTATTATTAATTGATTTATTTAAAAAGGTTGGCATTATCTTAGTTGATTTTAAAATAGAATTTGGTAAAACAAATGATGGTGAGATTGTTTTAGCTGATGAAATATCACCAGATACTGCTCGTTTATGGGATGAAAAAACTCATGATAAATTAGATAAAGATCGATTTAGACGTGATTTAGGTCATGTTTCTGAAGCTTATCAAGAAATATATAGTCGTTTAGGTAGATTATAATGATATTTGATAAAAATCTACATGAAGAATGTGGAGTCTTTGGAGTTTATGCTAATCATAATGCATCTGATCTTGTTTATTATGGATTACATAGTTTACAACATCGTGGTCAAGAAGCTTGTGGGATTGTATCAAATGATGGTGAAAACTTCTATATTCAAAAAGGACTCGGCTTAGTCACTGAAGTTTTTAATGAACAAAATGTGGCTAAATTAAAAGGTTTAAACGCTATTGGGCATGTAAGATATAGTACTGCTGGTGGTGGTGGACTTGAAAATGTACAACCAATGTATTTTCGCCATCACACAGGTAACTTCGCCCTTGCTCATAATGGTAATATTGTTAATTCTAATGAGCTTAAAAAATATTTAGAAGATAGTGGTTCAATCTTTCAATCTACTTCTGATAGTGAAATTTTAGCTCATTTGATAAAAAAAGAAAAAAGAGATTCAAATCGCGTTTTAGCAATCGCTAATGCCTTAAATATGCTAGAAGGAGCTTTTGCATTCTTAATTCTTACTAATGATAAACTTTATTGTTGTCGTGATAAATATGGTTTAAGACCCCTATCTATTGCTAAATTAAATGGCGGCTATGTTGTAAGTAGTGAAACTTGTGCTTTTGAAGTTGTTGGAGCTACTTATATTCGCGATATTGAACCAGGAGAAATCGTTATAATAGATAAAGATGGCTTGCATTCTTATTTCTTTAGTCAATATCAACGTCATAAAATGTGTGCAATGGAATATATTTATTTTGCTAGACCTGATTCTGATATTGAAGGATGTAATGTTCATACTTTTAGAAAAGAAAGTGGCAAATTGTTATATAAACAACACCCTATTAAAGCTGATATCGTAATTGGTGTTCCTGATTCAAGTTTATCCGCCGCTATTGGTTTTGCAGAAGCCTCTGGTATCCCTTATGAAATGGGCCTTGTTAAAAACAAATATATTGGTAGAACTTTCATTCAGCCAAGTCAAGAATTAAGAGAACGTGGCGTTAAAATGAAATTAAGTGCTGTAACTTCAATTCTTAAAGGAAAAAAAGTTGTTTTAATCGATGATTCTATTGTAAGAGGAACAACATCTAAAAGAATAGTTAAAATGTTAAAAGAGGCTGGAGCCTTAGAAGTACATGTCTATATTGCGTCCCCTCCTATTACTTCTCCTTGTTTTTATGGTGTTGATATTTCAACATATGATGAGCTAATATCCGCCCATAAAACAATAGATGAGGTTAAAGAAATTATTGGTGCTGATAGTTTAGTCTTCTTAGATGAAAACAAATTATATGAGGCTGGCAAGCGTAGTGAATTATGTACAGCTTGTTTTTGTGGTAAATATCCTACAGCTTTATATCAAAGTTATAAAGATGCTAATAAGGATGGTAAATTTTAATGATTTATTTCGATAATTCAAAGCCATTAATAGAACCACAAAATTTTTATAAAAAAATAGAAACTAGTAGTGAGATATGCATAGTTACGTTTTCTTATAAAGTTATAGATTATATTAAAACTATTTATGAATTAAAGATCTTAACTTATTATTCTACTGCTAATGGTAAAGTAGCAATTTACACTTTTACATATAATAATAAAGAGTTCTTAATATATATGTCACCAATTGGTTCAAATATTGCAGGAACCATTTTAGATGAAGTTTCCTATATTACTAATGTTAAAAAATTTATCTTTTTTGGTTCTTGTGGTATTTTAGATAAAAAATGTCAAAATAAAATAATTGTTCCTAATTTTGCTTACCGTGATGAAGGTTTCTCATATCATTATTTAGAAGCGGGAGATTATATAAATATAAAAAATTATCAAAAAATTGAAAAAATATTAGCTGAAAATGGTATTAATTATATAGTAGGTAAAACTTGGACTACTGATGCTATATATAGAGAAACTATTAATAAAATCAATAAAAGAAAAGAAGAAGGTTGTTTAACTGTAGAAATGGAATGTGCAGGCCTTGAAGCAATAACAAGATATCGCAATATTGATCTGTATATCTTCTTCTTTGCTGGGGATATATTAGCAAATGATATTTGGGAACGTGGTCACTTAGGTGGCAAAAACGAAGAAAAAAGACAAACAAACGCCTTTAATATTGCCCTAATATTAGCTCAAAACATTTAGTTAGGTTGACATTTTGTAACCAAAACTATATAATTTTGGTTACAAGGGGTGATATTATGAATACATCAGCAAGCAAAAAAATTAAACAATATATTGAAAAATTAAAACCTAATCAAATCTTTTTGACTAACGATTTAATTGATGTAACTAATTACAACAATATTAAAATAATATTATATCGTTTAGAAAAACAAAAAATAATTAAAAGATTAATGGATGGTCTTTATTATAAACCAGATTTTTCCCCTCTATTAAATGCTGATATTCCACTTGATATTGAAGATGTTGTTAAAAAAATAGCTGAAAAATTCAATTGGAAGATAGTCCCTGAACATAATAAAGTTTTAAATATGTTAAATTTATCTACTCAAGTACCTGCAAAATATATTTATTTAAGTACAGGTCCTTATAGAAAATATAATATTTATGGGTTTGATATTTATTTTAAACATGCAAGTGAAAAAAATTTTGTTAATTATACCTATAAAGAATTGCTTGTAATTCAAGCTATAAAAGGGTTAGGAAATAAAAAATATTCTTCTTATTCTAAAGAAATATTACAAAAATTTTTAACTAATAAAGAAACAAAAGATCTAATTTCAAAATCTAAATATCAAACTAAATGGGTTTATCAAAAATTAGAAGAGGTATATTGTGAAAAATTTTCTTAAAAATGATTTAAAAATTATTGATGGTGCTATAAAATTAGCATCTACAAAACTAAATATTTCTACAAAAATAGTAGAAAAAGATTTATGGGTTTGTTATGTTCTTGATTTTTTATTTAACGAGTCAGAATATAAAGATTATTATGAATTTAAAGGTGGTACTTCTTTATCTAAAGTATATAATTTAATTAATAGATTTTCTGAAGATATAGATATTGTTTTAAATTCTAAAGTTTTAGGTCTTAATTTAGAAGATGTTAAATTAACAGATTCTAATAATCAAAGAAGTAAAAAAGCGAAAGAATTTAATGATAAAGCTATTATCTTTTATAAAGAAAAGTTAATTCCTGAATTAAAAGAATATGTTAAAACTATTAATAAAGATCTTACTATTACTTTAAACGAAAAAGATTTAGCTATTTATTTAACCTATCCAACTAATAACAAAGATACTTATATAGCAAATCATGTAAAAATAGAAATTGGACCATTAGCAGCTTTTATGCCTAGTGAAGTTAAAGAAATAAGTTCTTATGTGAGTGAAGCTTTACCTCATTTATTTACAAATCATAAGTTTAAGGTTAGAGTAACTAAACCAATTAGAACTTTTTTTGAAAAAATAGTTATCTTACACCAAGAAGCACATCGTGTTTCCGGAAATTTACCAAGTAGGTATTTTAGGCATTATTATGATGTTTATATGTTATCTAAAAAAGGTATATTAAATGAAGCTTTAAGTAATCTTGATTTATTAGATGAAGTTAGAGATTTTACGATGAAATTTTATAATCGTTCTTGGTCTAATTTTGAAACTGCTAGAATAGGCAGTCTAAGGATTGCACCAAATGAAAAATATATTAATGAATTAAAACAAGATTATTTAAATATGCAAGTTATGATATATGGAGAAATTCCAAGTTTTGAAGAAATTATGATAAGACTTAAAGAAATTGAAAATATAATTAATAATAAATTTTAGGAGGATTTTATGGGATCTATTGAATATGAAAAAGCTGGTGTCAATTTAGAAGCTGGTTATGATGTGGTTGCCCGTATCAAAAAACACGTAGCTAAAACAACTAGACCTGGTGTAGTTTCTAATATCGGTTCATTTGGTGGATTATTTGATCTGGCAAGCCTTGGTTATAAAGAACCAATGTTAGTTTCTGGGACTGATGGTGTAGGAACAAAATTAAAATTGGCTTTTGAAATGGATAAACATGATACTATTGGTCAAGATGTAGTGGCCATGTGTGTTAATGATGTTTTAGCTCAAGGAGCTGAACCATTGTTCTTTTTAGATTATGTGGCAGTGGGTAAAAATTATCCTGCTAAAATTGAACAAATCGTTAAAGGGGTAGCTGATGGTTGTCTTCTTGCTGGCTGTGCATTAATTGGTGGAGAAACTGCAGAAATGCCTGGTTTATATGATATCAATGAATATGATTTAGCTGGTTTTTGTGTTGGTTGTGTTGAAAAAAAAGAAATCATCGATGGTACAAAAGTTAAAGTTGGTGATACATTAATTGGCATTGCTTCTAGTGGTGTTCATAGTAATGGTTTTAGTCTAGTAAGAAAAATCTTAAAAGATAATAATATTGATTTAAAAGAAAATTATGGTTTTTCAAAATCAATTGGTGAAGTCTTATTAGAACCAACTAAAATCTATGTTAAACCTGTTTTAAAAGCTATTAAAAGTGGATTAGTTCATGGTGTAGCTCATATTACAGGTGGAGGATTTGATGAAAATATACCACGTATCTTACCTGAAAATACCGGCATTATGATCGATGAAGGAACATGGCCTATTCCTCCTATCTTTACATTCTTAGAAGAAAAAGGTCATATCAATCATCGTGAAATGTTTAATATTTTTAATATGGGTATTGGTATGGTTTTAGCTTGTGATAGTAAAGATGCTATCGACCTATTAACAAATTTAATTGATTCTGGTGAAAAAGCTTATATTATTGGTCAAGTTACTAAAGCTCCTGGGGTTTTAATAAAATGAATATAGCTGTTTTCGCAAGTGGTAATGGCTCAAATTATGAAGCTATAGCTAAAGCTATAAATGCTAGGAAAATTAAAGCTAATTTAGCTGTATTAATTTGTGATAAACCTGAAGCCTATGTAATTGAGCGTGCTAAGAAATATAATACACCAACTCATATTATTAAATTAAAAGATTTTAACAATAAAGAAGAATATGAAAAAAAGATTGTTGAAATATTAAAACCACTTAATATCGATTTAATTTGTTTAGCTGGCTATATGAAAATTTGTGATAAAACTTTATTAGAAGCTTATCCAAATAAAATTATAAATATTCATCCAGCTTTACTACCAGCTTTTAAAGGAGCTCACGCTATAGCTGATGCTTATAATTATGGCGTTAAGGTATTTGGTGTAACAATTCATTATGTTAGTCCTGAAATTGATGGTGGTAAAATAATTAGTCAAGGTGTAATTGATTATAAAGAAACTGATAACATTGAACAAGTTGAAGAAAAAATACATGCTTTAGAACATATCTTATATGTAGATACAATAAATAAATTAATTGGAGGAAATAAGTAATGCGTGCTTTAATAAGTGTTAGTGATAAAACTGGTGTCGTTGAATTTGCTAAAGAACTTTCTTCTTTAGGCTTTGAAATAATAGCTACTGGTGGTACTAAAAAAGCTTTAGATACTGAAGGTATTAAAACTATCTATGTTGAAGATGTAACCGGATTCCCTGAAATATTAGATGGTAGAGTTAAAACCCTACACCCTAATATTCATGGTGGTATTTTAGCTAAAAGAGATGATGATTCTCATATGGAATCTTTAAAAAAATTAAATATTGAAACTATCGATTTATTATGTGTTAATTTATATCCTTTTAAAGAAACAATTAAAAAAGATAATGTGGAATTAGCTGAAGCTATTGAACAAATTGATATTGGTGGTCCTAGCATGCTTAGAAGTGCGGCTAAAAATAATAAATTTGTTTATGTTGTTTGTGATCCTAGTGATTATAAACGAGTAATTGAAGCATTAAAAAGTACAAAAGATAATGAAAAATTAAGATTAGAATTAGCTTATAAAGTGTTTGCTCATACAGCAAGTTATGATATAGCTATTGCTAATTATTTTGCTAAGCAACTTAATAATGATGATAATTTATTTATTGAGGGTAAAAAAGTAAATAATTTAAGATATGGTGAAAATCCACATCAAAACGCAAGTTTCTATCAAATCGGAGAAAATGAAAGTTATAGTTTAGCTAATGCTTCATTCTTACAAGGAAAAGAATTATCTTATAATAATATTCAAGATGCTAATGCCGCATTAATGATTACAAGTGAATTTAGCGAACCTTTTGTTGTAGGCTTAAAACATATGAATCCTTGTGGGGCAGCTTGTGGCAAAGATAATATTGAGGCTTGGAAAAAAGCTTATGAAGCTGATCCTGTTTCTATATTTGGTGGTATTGTTTGTACTAATAGAGAAATATCTGAAGAACTTGCATTGCTTATGAAACCTGTTTTTTTAGAAGTTGTTATTGCTCCTAAAATTAGTGATGGTGCTAAAAAAGTCTTTGCTAAAAAGAAAAATTTACGAGTTATTGAAGTAGATATGACTAAATTAAATAACGAATTACAATATGTCTCTGTTCATGGTGGTTTACTTGTTCAAGACCAAGATATCAATTCTTATACTACTTCTTTAACTAAAGAAATGAATGTGACCGAAAATCCAATTAGTGATTCACTAGTTGAAGATTTAAATTTTGCCTGGAAAATCGTAAAACATACTAAATCAAATGCGATTGTATTAGCTTCTAATAAAGCAACTTGTGGTATCGGGGCAGGACAAATGAATAGAATTGGTTCGCTTGAAATAGCTTATAAAGAAGCTTTAGAATTCAATCATGATAAAAACTTAGTTCTTGCTAGCGATGGTTTCTTCCCGTTTAGTGATTGTGTTGAATTTGCCGCAAAACATAATGTTGTAGCCATAGCGCAACCTGGTGGTTCAATACGTGATGAAGATAGTATAAAAGCTTGTAATGAAGCCAAAATCCCTATGTTATTTTCAGGAAGGAGACACTTCAAACACTAATGAATAAAGTACTTGTTATTGGTAGCGGTGGTAGATGTGATGCCATCTGTAAAAAAATTAAAGAATCCGATTTAGTTGATTTATTATTTTGTGCTCCGGGTAATGCCGGAATTGCTCGTTATGCAGTTAATATTCCAATTAAAGTTGATGATATTGATGAATTGGCCAACTTTGCTAAAAAAGAAAATATTAATTTAACAATAGTTGGTCCGGAAGCTAGCTTATCAAAAGGAATTGTTGATAAATTTCAAAGTTTAGGTTTAAAAATATTTGGTCCTACTAAGGCGGCTACTAGTATTGAAAGTAGTAAAAGTTATGCTAAAGAATTAATGAAAAAATATAATATTCCTACTGCTAGTTATGAAGTTTTTAGTGATTATGATGAGGCTTTAAAATATATTGAAGGTAAAAAATTACCAATTGTTTTAAAATATGATGGTCTTGCAGCTGGTAAAGGTGTTATAATAGCTAAAACGATGGAGGAAGCTAAAACTAATCTTTATGAAATGCTAGTAAATAAAGAATTCGGTGACGACAAAGTTGTAATCGAAGATTTCTTAGAAGGGGAAGAATTCTCTTATATGTGCTTTGTAAATGGAGAAAAGGTCTATAAAATGATTCCTGCTCGCGATTATAAAAGAGCATTAGACAATGATGAAGGTTTAAATACAGGTGGTATGGGAGCTTTCACTTGCCTACCATTTATAACAAAAGATGATGAAGAGTATGCCTATAAAGAAATTATGCAAAAGACAGCTTCTGCTTTAGTTAAAGAAAATAGACCTTTTTTAGGAATATTATATGGAGGATTAATTAAAACTAAAGATGGCATTAAAGTAATAGAATTTAATGCTAGATTTGGTGACCCTGAAACTGAAGTAGTCCTAGATTCTTTAGAAAGTGATTTATATCGTGCCATTATAAATATTATAGATGGTAAAGAACCAACATTAATTTGGGATACACGTCCTCATTTAGGTGTTGTTTTAACTAGTATTGGTTATCCTGGCCATTATGAAAAAGGTAAAAAAATATTCATACCTCCTTTTGAAAACGGTTATGTTTATCATATGGGAACTAAATTTGATGGTGATAATATTTTAACTGATGGTGGTCGCGTTATGATGGTTGTTTCTAGTGGTTATACTTTAGAAGAAGCTAGAAATAATGTTTATGAAATGATTAAAGAAATAAATACTAAAGATTTATATTATCGTAAAGATATAGCTTTAAAATTTATCTAACCTCCAAGAAAGAGGATTAATATGGGAATAGTAATAAGCGGGACAAAGCTTGCAAGTATACGTAAAGAAAGGCTTAAAGAAGCCATTATTGAAGCAAAGATGAAATATGATAGAGCTCCTAAATTAGCTGTTATTTTAGTTGGTAATGATGTTGGTAGCTTATCATATGTTAAAGGCAAAGAAAAGGCTGCTTTAGAAGTTGGTATAGATATTACTACTTATCATTACAATGATGATGTTAGTGAAAAAGAGATTGAAGATAAAATCATTAGTTTAAATTATGATAATAAGGTTGATGGTATACTCGTACAACTTCCTCTACCTAATCATATAAAACAAGATAAAATTATTGATTTAATTTCCCCTTTAAAAGATGTAGATGGTTTCCATCCGTATAATGTGGCATCTCTTTATTTAAAACATGAAGGTATTCTTCCTTGTACTCCTAAAGGGGTAATTGCTTTATTAGATAGCAAAAATATTCAAATTGAAGGCAAAAGAGCAGTTGTTGTGGGTAGATCAAATATTGTAGGTATGCCGCTAGCTAAAATGCTTTTAGATCGTAACGCAACAGTTACAATTTGCCATTCTAAAACTAAAAATTTAGAACAAATTACTAGTGAAGCTGATATTTTAATAGCTTGTCTTGGTAAACCAAAATTTATTAAAGAATATATGGTTAAAGAAGGGGCAACTGTCATAGATGTAGGAATCAATCGCGATAAAGAAACAAATAAACTATGTGGTGATGTTGATTTTATAAATGTTGAACCTAAAACTTCCTATATCACTAAAGTTCCTGGTGGGGTTGGACCTATGACTATTTGTTGTTTACTTGAAAACACCTATATCGCTTATTTAAATCAATTTAAAAGAAGTTGATTATGTCTATTAAATGACCAAACAAATTAAGAGGAGATTCATATGATTGATAGATATTGTAGAAAAGAAATGCATGACATTTGGACTGATGAAGCTAAATTTAATGCTTACTTAAAAGTTGAAATCGAAGCTTGTAAAGCTTGGTCTAAATTGGGAATTATCCCTATTGAAGATGTTCTATTAATAGAAAAAAATGCTAGTTTTAATGTAGAACGCATCAAAGAAATTGAAGAAATTACACGTCATGATGTTGTAGCTTTTACTAGAGCTGTTTCAGAAACCCTAGGCCCTGAACGTAAATGGGTTCATTATGGTCTTACTTCTACTGATGTTGTCGATACTGCTAACGGTTATATTTTAAAACAAGCTAACAAAATTTTAAGAGAAGACATCTTAACATTTTTAGATGTTTTAAAAGAAAAAGCTCTAGCTTATAAAAAGACTCCATGTATTGGTAGAACTCATGGAATACATGCAGATATTACTTATTTTGGTTTAAAATTTGTCTTGTGGCATGAAGAAATGATGCGCAATTTAATTCGTTTCGATGAAGCATGTAAACATGTCGAAGCTGGTAAATTAAGTGGGGCAGTTGGTAATTTTTGTAATATTCCTCCATTCATTCAAGAAGAGGTATGTAAAAATCTAGGTCTAGAAAGTGCTAAAGTTTCAACTCAAGTTTTACAACGTGATCGTCATGCTTATTATATGGCTACTCTTGCTTGTATTGCTTCTTCTTTAGAACAAATGGCTCTAGAAATTAGAAACTTACAAAGAACAGAAGTACATGAAGCTGAGGAAGCTTTTAGAAAAGGACAAAAAGGTAGTTCAGCTATGCCACACAAACGTAATCCTATTGGTAGTGAAAACATTTGTGGTTGTGCAAGAGTAATGCGAGGCTATATGGTTACTGCCTATGAAAATGTAGCTTTATGGCATGAAAGAGATATCTCTCATAGTTCAACTGAAAGAATTATATTACCTGATGCTACAGAATTACTTGATTATATGTTAACTAGATTTACAAATATTATTAAAAATTTAGTTGTTTATCCTGAAAAAATGTTAGCTGATATCTATATGACAAATAAAGTAATTTTTGCTCAAAGAGTAATGAATGCTCTAATTAATAAAGGTCTTGTTAGAGAAGAGGCTTACGATTTAGTCCAACCAATAGCTATGGAAGCCTATAACAATAATTTAGATTACGAAGAGTTATTAAAGAAAAACGCTAAAGTAAGGGAAAATTTGACAATTAAAGAAATTGAGGATTGCTTTACTTTAGATTATTATTATAAAAACGTAGATTATATTTATGATAAAGCTGGAATAAAGGAGGAATAATATGGCATTTGAAAATATTAGAGAAGGTTTAACTTTTGACGATGTTCTACTTGTACCACAAAAATCAGAAGTTTTACCAGGTAATGTTTGTTTAAAAACTAAATTAACTAAAAATATTGAACTAAATATTCCGATTGTCAGTGCGGCAATGGACACTGTTACTGAATCAAAATTAGCTATTGCCTTAGCTAGAGAAGGCGGTATTGGTTTTATTCATAAAAATATGAGTATCGAAGATCAAGCCAATGAAGTCGATTTAGTTAAAAGAAATGAAAGTGGTATGATTTCAAATCCAATAACTTTAAAACCAAATCAAACAGTCAATGATGCCTATGAAATCATTACTAAATTTAAAATTGGTGGTCTTCCGGTTGTTGATGATGATAACAAATTAGTTGGTATTATCACAAGTAGAGATTTAAAATATATTGTTCATGATGAAACTAAAGTTTCTGAAGTAATGACTAAAGATGATTTAGTTACTGCTCCTATTGGTACTTCATTAAAAGAAGCTAGTAAAATTCTTTGGGAAAATAGAATTGAAAAATTACCAATTGTCGATAAAGATAATCATTTAGTAGGTTTAATCACTAATAAAGACATTGATAATGCCTTAAATTATCCTAACGCTTGTAAAGATAATAAAGGTAGACTTCGTTGTGGAGCCGCTGTTGGGGTTGGTGCTGATACACTTCTTCGAGTTAAAGCTTTAGTAGAAGCAGGTGTAGATATAATAACTGTTGATAGTGCTCATGGTCATTCTAAAAATGTTATTGAAACTGTTAAAAAAATAAAACAAGCTTATCCAAAACTTGATTTAATTGCTGGTAATATCGTTACTAAAGAAGCCGCTGAAGAATTAATTGCAGCTGGTGTAGATGCAGTTAAAGTTGGTATTGGGCCTGGTTCTATTTGTACTACTCGTGTTATTGCTGGGGTTGGTGTACCACAAATAACTGCAGTAGCCGATGTTGCTGAATATTGTCATAAAAAAGGAATTTGTGTTATTGCTGATGGTGGCATTAAATTTAGTGGCGATATTGTTAAAGCTCTTGCCGCTGGTGGTGACTGTGTTATGCTTGGTTCTCTTCTTGCTGGTTGTGAAGAATCTCCTGGCGATGAAGTTGTATTCCAAGGACGTAGATTTAAAGTATATGTTGGTATGGGTAGTTTAGCAGCAATGAAACGCGGTTCTGCTGATCGTTACTTCCAAGCTAAAGATACAACAACTAAAAAATTAGTTCCTGAAGGAATTGAAGGTAGAGTAGCTTATAAAGGTCCTCTTGCTGATACAATTTATCAACTATGTGGTGGTCTTCGTTCAGGTATGGGTTATTGTGGTACTCCTACTATTAAAGATTTACAATCTCACCATGTATTCATTAGAATCACTAATGCTGGCCTTCGTGAATCTCATCCACATGATGTAGATATCACTGTAGAAGCTCCAAACTATACAAAGTAGGTATTATATGCAACACGAAAAAATATTAGTTTTAGATTTTGGTGGTCAATATAATCAATTAATAGCTAGAAGAGTTAGAGAATTAAATGTTTATTGTGAGGTTCATCCTTCTACTATGTCTATTGAAAAAATAAAAGAATTTAATCCTAAAGGAATCATTTTTACAGGTGGTCCTAATTCTGTTTATTTAAAAGATTCACCATTAATAGATAAAGAAATATTTAATTTAAATATTCCTATTCTTGGAATTTGTTATGGTTCACAACTAATGGCCCATTTATTAGGTGGTAAAGTTAGTAAAGCTCGTGTCTCTGAATATGGTAAAACAGAATTACGTATTTTAGGTGATTCTAAATTATTTGATGATTGTCATCGTTTAACTACAGTTTGGATGAGTCATACCGATAATATTGAAAAGGCTCCAAAAGATTTTGTTATTACTTCTAATACTGCTAATTGTCCTGTTGCTAGTATGGAGGATCCAAATAAAAAATTATATGCTGTACAATTTCATCCTGAAGTTATGCATACAGTTGAAGGCCAATTGATGTTAAAAAACTTTGTAACATTAATTTGTGGTTGTAAAGGCGATTGGCAAATGGCTGATTTTGTTAAACAAAATATTAAAGATTTAAAAGAAAAAATCAAAGACGGAAAGGTATTATGTGCTTTATCTGGGGGAGTTGATTCAAGTGTTGCTGCTGTATTACTATCTAAAGCAATCGGCAAGCAATTAACTTGTGTCTTTGTAGATCATGGTTTACTTAGAAAAAATGAGGCAAATGAAGTTGAAAATGTTTTTGGCCCTAATGGCCCTTATAAATTAAACTTTATCAAAGTTGATGCTAGTGAAAGATTTTATAAAAAATTAAAAAGTGTAACTGAACCAGAAAAGAAAAGAAAAATAATTGGAGAAGAATTTATTAGAGTTTTTGAAGATGAGGCTAAAAAGATAGGTCATGTTGACTACTTAGTTCAAGGAACAATTTATCCTGATGTTATAGAATCTGGCCTTGGCAAATCAGCTGTAATCAAATCACACCATAATGTTGGTGGCCTACCTTCAGTCGTAGACTTTAAAGAAATCATTGAACCATTAAGGTTATTATTTAAAGATGAGGTTAGAAAAGTAGGACTTGAACTAGGTATTCCAAGCAATTTGGTCTATCGTCAACCATTCCCAGGACCAGGGCTTGGAATAAGAATAATTGGCGAAGTAACAAAAGAAAAAGTAAGAATTGTTCAAGAAGCTGATTATATTTATCGCGAAGAACTAGCAAAAGCCGGAATAGACAAAAACTTAGGTCAGTACTTTGCAGCCTTAACTAATATGCAAAGCGTTGGTGTTATGGGTGATGAAAGAACATACGAATACGCTATAGCCCTAAGAGCAGTTAATACTAGTGATTTTATGACTGCAGATTGGGCAAGAATACCATTTGATGTAATGGATATAATATCAAGAAGAATAGTTAATGAAGTTAAAGGTGTAAATAGAGTACTTTATGACTTTACATCTAAACCACCTGCAACTATCGAATTTGAATAAAAAAAATAAAAGGCGTTATAACTCTAGAATTTAGCTAGATTAAGCGCCTTTTTTATTATAGTCTTCTATTTATTTACAATTTTCCAATATCCATTTTTGTTAGAACCAACTCGAACAACCAATCCCTTATCAATTAATGAATTTATAACTCTTTGATTAGTTTTTTCTGATTTATTAACATTTTCAGCCATATCTTTTTTAGATATACCTATATCTTCTTCAATTAAAGAATAATCTTTCTTTTCTAATTCTGAAATTTTATTTTCAGTTATTTTTACTTCTTTTCCCTTATTTCTAATGAATTCAAAGAAAAATCCATAGCCTTCTTTTCTAAAAGACCAACAAATATTATTTTCTTTGCAAGCTTCATCAACTCTTTGAAAACCGGTCCCTGATTTTTCTACATCTTTACTTCTAAATAAAACATCTAATATTAATCGATTCCTTTTGTATGACGGCATATTTTTTTCAATAAAATCATACGGGGTCAAATCATAAGGAAAAGTACCCGGGTTATAAATTTCTAGTTTACTTGGATGAATTCCTATTTCTATTTCTGGAATTGTATCATATGTTGCATGAGCAAAAGCATTAACTACAATTTCTCTGATTGCTTTTTGAGGGATCTCTGGTAATTCTATCCTCTTTCTGCTTTCAATCTCTGTCTTCCAAAAAATATGACCTAATATATATTCAATTGCTTTATCTATTAAATTATAAATATTACCAGTTATTAATTTTAAGTCTAAAAATGTAACTTTATTATCAGTTGCATACGTTGCTAATTTAAGACCTACTTTAGCATTTTTACCAAATAAAACACAGCAACCATTTTTAATATAACCATCTTTAACTAAATCTAATACCGAAAGAATCCTTTCCTTATCATATAATTTCATTTCTAAACGACCACAACTAACTGCATTTTGATAAAAATCAAACAATGTATCGTCATCAACCTCATCAATTGTATAATTAGTTAATTCCTCTTCCCATTTTGAAGAATAATCTTCATTTTTTATTAGTCTTTTTAAATCTTCATTAGACATTTTTCTGTTTTCCGTTCCCATTCTCATTAAATATTTACCGTTAACAGAATATGGACGATTGTGTCCTGAAAAACTAACCTTTATTATTTCTTTTCCATCAAGCGTTAAAGCATCAATTGAATATGAAAATTTAGGTTCAATCGATTCAGTTATAATTCTAGAAATATCTTTTTTAGTATTATCTAATATTTGTTGTCCTTTAACAAAACCATTATCATCAATTCCAAAATAAAGAGTTCCTTTTGTATGTTTATTTAATATTGCAGAAATAGCTTCCATTGCCTCTTTCTTTTCACCTGTTGTAAGTTTAAATTCAACTTGTTCTGTTTCTTTTCAAATTAACCAATTCTATAATTATTAAATGTCCAGATAAATGTCCAGATAAATGTCCAGATAAATGTCCAGATAAATGTCCAGATAAATGTCCAGATAAATTTTTAATTTATAGCATAAATTAAAAATAACCTTAGTTAAAAAACTAAGATCATTATATCTACTAGTCTTGCTTATTTTTAATTAAATCTGATAATTTATTATAGTTGTTGGCACTAAAATAACAATCCTCACGTAAAACGTGCGGTATTTAGGCTCACCCTATAAGGGCCTATTACTTCAAAAGGGGCTTAATTTTTGGGCTTACTTGCAAATGGGTCACCGTATTCTTTTTTACTTAAATTATCTTCCATCATATCTTGCTTCTCTTGATTACTTATATATTCTTTTACTACTTCATCATTTAATCCAACAGTAGAGACAAAATATCCTTTCGCCCAGAAATTCCTATTCCCATATTTATATTTGAGATTTGCATGTCTCTCAAATATCATCAGACTACTCTTTCCTTTCAAATACCCCATAAAGCTCGATACTGCTAATTTTGGCGGCATTTTAACTAACATGTGTATATGATCGCTCATTGCATGAGCTTCTACAATTTCGACATCCTTATATTCACATAGTTCTCTTAATATTTCTCCAATATCTGCTCTTAATTTGCCATATATTGCTTTCCTTCTATATTTTGGAATGAACACAATATGATATTTGCAATTCCATCTTGTGTGTGATAAACTACTATCATCATTTGGTTTATTTGCCATGTGATACCTCCGTTATATTTTTAATTTTGGTTGTCAGCCTTATTAATTATATAACGGATTCTTTTATATAACAACGCATGAAGCTATTTCTATTCTCACACGTAAAGCGTGTGGTTTTTATTTCGCTTCGCTACATAATAAAAAAGAGTATCTATGTTATAAATAATACAAATACTCTTTTAGGAGAGGGAGAGATTATGCTATTTCAACAAGCATGCCTTGAACATTTGCTATAGATTGTAAATTCATGCTAATAATTTCGATGATATCTCCACCTTTAACATTAATTTCTGCATAAGCAGCAATTTGATTTCTTCCATTAACATTAATCATTCCATTCTTAGAACTTATTTTTTCACCGTTAACTATAAAATCAAAGTGACCTCTACCAACTTGAACTGTACCAAATAAAACTACATTATAATTTCCTTCTACTACATCTTCAGCAACTAAAACAGAAATAGATCCTCCTGTTCCTCCACCACTAACATTACCACCTGCAATTATACCAATAGTGCATGGTTCAGATAAAGAAATTGTAGGAATTTCAGTACGTTCAATCGTAAAGTTAACATCTTGACTTGCTGATGCACTATGGAATATTAATACATATATTCCTGATTTTTTAGCCTCAAATAATGCTTCATAATTATCTGAAGAAGTTATAACATCTGTTATATTTCCGTCAGGATCAGATATAGAAGCTGTTAAATCTATACCTTCTAAATCAAGACCTAATTTATACCAACCTGCTTCAACATTTAAAAGAGATATCACAAAACCACTATCTACAATAGATGTATTTCTTGATAAATATGTTTTTAAAAATTTACCTGAAGTACTTCCATTTATTAAATCAAACCTATTCACAGCTCTTGCACTTGATTCAACTTCAAATATCATAGGCTCTTCTAAATCTATAGCCGAATATAAATATGATAATTTTTTAATAACTTGTGTTGCATTAGTTCCTATAAATGAAATTGAATTTAAATTATAAATTCCTTCAGCAATATTTTCATCACTTATAATAGGCAATTCTATATTTTCACTATAATCACAATTAGAACAAGAAATGCTAGCAGATCCTTCAATCTCAGTTGTTGGAGCTGATATTACGTTTGCTATATAACTATGGCCTTTTGCCAAATCTATTATATCTACATCACTAATTTCATTCTTACCTCCCGCATCACTGAAATATTTACCACATACTGAACATTTATAATATTCAATATTACCATCTTTATCACAACTTGCTTCTACTGCTTCAACTTTATCTAAATTATGGTGAGCCTTAACTACTACTGATGATTTATCTACTATTTCATTCTTACCTTCTGCATCACCGAAATATTTACCACATACTGAACATTTATAATATTCAATATTACCATCTTTATCACAACTTGCTTCTACTGCTTCAACTTTATCTATACTATGGTGTGCTTTAACTACTACAGATTCTTTATCTACTATTTCATTTTTACCTTCTGCATCACTAAAGTATTTATCACATATTGAACATACATAATATTCAATATTACCTGGAGTTAAACAATCTTCAGCTTTAGAATCTACTTTATTTAAATTATGATGTGCTTTAACTATTACTGAATCAGCACTTATTTCGTTTTTACATGCTTCGTCACTAAATAATTTATTACAATTTTCACATTTATAATATGCAATATTGCCATCATTTTCACAATCTGCATCTACTGCATGCACTAATACTCCTTTATGTCCTTTTGCTGGTATTACTACTGATTCAGCACTTATTTCTTTTTTACCATCTTTATCGCTAAAGTATTTATCACATACTGAACATACATAATATTCAATATTACCTGGATTTAAACAATCTTCAGCTTTAGAATCTACTTTATCTAAATTATGTCCATTAGCAACAATCACCACAGATGATTTATCTTTAATTTCATTTTTACCTTCTGCATCACTAAAGTATTTATCACATACTGAACATACATAATAATCAATATTACCTGGATTTAAACAATCTTCAACTTTAGCATCTACTTTATTTAAATTATGATGTGCTTTAACTATTACTGAATCAGCACTTATTTCGTTTTTACATGCTTCGTCACTAAATAATTTATTACAATTTTCACATTTATAATATGCAATATTGCCATCATTTTCACAATCTGCATCTACTGCATGCACTAATACTCCTTTATGTCCTTTTGCTGGTATTACTACTGATTCAGCACTTATTTCTTTTTTACCATCTTTATCGCTGAAGTATTTGTTACATACATCACATACATAATATTCAATATTACCTAGATTTAAACAATCTTCAGCTTTAGAATCTACTTTATTTAAATTATGTCCATTAGCAACAATCACCACAGATGATTTATCTTTAATTTCATTTTTACCATCTTTGTCACTGAAATATTTGTCACATCCTGAACATATATAATATTCAATATTACCACTATCGCTACAATTTGCATCTTTAGCTTCAACTTTATCTAAATCATGTCCTTTAGCTTTAACAATTACAGATGATTTATCGGTTATTTTGTTTTCCCCTTTTGCATCACTAAAATATTCATCACAATCCGAACATTTATAGTATGCAATATTACCATCTTCTTCACATGTAGCGTCTTTAGCCGATACACTTATAATATCATGAACATGGGAATCATTATTATCATCATTACATGACGCTAGACTAATTCCCACTACACAAGCCATTAAGGCTAAACTTATCGATATGAGAATCTTTTTCATTTTTTCTTCCTTGTATAACTAATTATTTACTTACATTGTTATACTTTCCTTTCTTTTTAATTTTTCATATTAAGAGTATACCCACCCCGTATAGTTTTGTCAATATATTATTCTATATTTTTTATTTAGTTTGATATTTAATACAAACGATATCGCTTTAATTTATAATATTATTAGTTTATTAAAACTATTTATAAAATATAATTTTGTTAATATTAAAATAAAAACTAGCCTATAAAAGACTAGTCTTAACTTATAAATGTTTTTAATAATATTAAATATTTTTTTATTATAACTACCTAAATAAATAAAATTATATATCTTGTTTTTCAATTATGTCTCTAATATTTTGCATTCTTAAATCTAGGTTTGCAGAATCTTCAGCACATTTTAATAATTCTTCAGCTGTATAAGATAATGTTTTTTCATCTAAATGTTTTTTATATCTTAAGCGATGTTCTAATTTAGCCCAAAATTCCATCGCTATTGTTCGAAGTTGTACCTCAACCTTTACTTTTTTCTTTTCATTTTGTAAGAAAATAGGAACTTCTATTATTAAATGTAGACTTCTATAACCATTTGGTTTAGGATTTTTAATATAATCTTTTTTCTCTATTAAAGTAATATCATCTTGTTTTAAAAAACTTTCAGCTAAAATATAAACATCATCAATAAATGAACAAATCACTCTAACTCCTGCAACATCAAATAAGTTTTGTTCAATACTTTCTAATGTCATTGGGAATTTTTTTCTTTCTAGTTTTTCTTTAATGCTTTCTGGTGATTTTAATCTAGATGTTATACTTTCAATTGGATTTCTCTCATGTTGCAAGTTAAACCAATCATTTAAAACTTTAAATTTGGTTTCAACTTCCATTATCGCACAACGATAACTACTCATCAATTCTTTAGATGAGGCAAACATATTATCAACCGTTTTTTTATTTGCTTCATCTACAAGTAATTCTTGTAATTTATTAACTAAATCTTTTATTTCGCTCATAATACCCTAAATCTTTCTTGTTGCGAAAGCTAACCAAGCTAACATATCGCCACTAAAATATCCTTTTAATGTTTCAAATACTTTTTGATGATAATTATTTAACCATTCTTTTTCTTCTTTTTTTAACATGTTAATATCTATAGCATCTAAATCGATTGGAACTAAAGTTAATGTATCAAATTTTAAAAAGTGTCCATATTCACTACTACCTGCATCTACACATAACATTTCATTTTCAATTCTTATACCAAATTTATCTTCTAAATATACACCTGGTTCATTTGTTGTAATCATTCCTTCTTTTAAGATGGCATTATCAATTCTTTCTGGGACAACTTTCCATCTAAATCCATTTGGTCCTTCATGAACACTTAAAACATGCCCTACACCATGTCCTGTACCACATCTATAATCTAATAATTTTTCCCATAGTGGCCCACGAGCTAATATATCTAAATTTATACCTCTACATCCTTCTAAAAAAACAGCTCTTGATAAATTGATCATTGATTTTAAAACCGTTGTAAATAATGTTCTTTGTTCATCACTAATATTGCCGATTGAAAATGTTCTTGTTACATCAGTTGTTCCTTCTAAATATTGACCACCTGAATCAACTAACAATAAATTGTCTTTTGTGATTGTTGTATCATTTTCAGGATTAGGACTATAATGTAGCATTGCTGCATTTTTACCAAAAGCACAAATAGTATTAAAAGATGGCTCAATAAAGCCTTTTTGTTTTTTTCTTAAGCTTGTTAAATAATGACTAGCTTTTAATTCTGTCAAATCTTCTTTATTATCTAGATGTTTTAAATAATACATAAATTCACTAACTGCTACCCCATCTTTAATATGAGCTAAAATAGTATTTTTAATTTCTGTCTCATTTTTAATACATTTCAATAAAGTAGTTGGGTTAGTCATATATTTAACATTATTTTTTTCTTTAACTAATCTATATATTTCATAATTAACTTTATTAGGATCAATTGCAATATTTTTATCTTTCATTTTAGTTAAATCTTTATAAATATCTTCATAATTTTTAATAGTAATATCATTTTCTTTTAAATAAGATTTAACATCATGATTAATTTTATCTTTATCAATATATAAAATAGTTTCTTTTTCATTAATTATTGTATAAGATAAAAACACCGGTGTATATAAGACATCATTACCTCTTAAATTATATAACCAAGCCTCATCTTCTAAAGCAGTTAATATTAAAGTATCACAATGATTATCATTTAAACTAGCCAACACTTCTTGTTTCTTTTCTTTATAAGATGAGCCTGTAAAGAATTCATCTAAATGATAAATTTTATCTTTAGGTAGTTGAGGTCTATTCGGCCAAATACCGTTAATTATATAATCAATTGTCATATACTTAACTTTAAAAGGTAATTTTTTTTCTAATTGTTCAATGAAGTTGATACTAACTAATTTACCATCAAATAATAAAGTGCTATCACTAGTTAAAATATTAGCTAAATATTCATAAATAGTAGAAACTTTAGGATCTCCAGCCTTCATTAAAGTAATCACATTACCACTATCTTCTAATTCTTTTTCAGCTTGTAAATAATATCTACCATCAGTCCACAATCTTGCATCATTTTCAGTTATAACTAAACTACCAGCAGAACCAGTAAACCCAGAAATATATGCCCTTGTTTTAAAATAATCGCTGACATATTCACTTTGATGATAATCACTTGTTAATATTAGATAAGCTGTAACATTATTCTCTTTTAATTTTCTTTGAATAGTTTCAATTAAATTCATAATTCCTCCATCATTATTGTAAAAAATATAGTATAATACATTGAAGCTTTTATCTTAATAAAAGTCTATTATTATTATAACATAAAAAAGGAGATATTTTATGAATTTTGGTTTTTTTGGTATAACAGACATCATAGTTGTTCTATTATTTATTATAGCTATTATATTAGGGTTTAAAAAAGGATTCTTACAAAAATTTTTAAAGCTGGCTTCTGGTATCGTTGGTTTAGTTGTAGCCGTTATTTTTTGTTCCCGTTTTGCTGATTTCTTGATTGCTAAAGGAGTGTTCTATCCAAGCATTCAACAAAATATTATCAGCAACATTGAATCAACTAGTGGTATTTCAGCAAATAGCACTCCTTCAGAAATCTTAAGTGCGATAGGCTTCCCAAGTGTCATAGCTAATTATATTGGTGAAAAATTTGGTGGAGAACTTGATATTCCTAGTTTAGCTGGGGAAACTGCTCATTTGTTTATGGTTATTATTTCTTTCTTAATTTTATTAATTGGTTGTTGGATTTTAACAAAAATAATTAAAATAATAATTAATATAGTTAGAGATTCTTCAAAATTTGTTAAAATAATAGATGGTATTTTAGGAGTCATTTTATACGGTTTTTTAGCTATTGTAACACTTTATATATTATTCTTTATTTTATCATTAATAATTCAAATTCCTTCTCTTGGGGGAATGCGAGATTTTCTAAATGTTGATATGCAACTTACAACCGATAAATTTAGATTATCTAAATATTTTTACGAGAATAATATTTTAGTTAATTTCTTCCGTTTATTCTTCTAGAATTGGTTTATGCCAATTCTTTTTTTATAAATATGTATGAAAAGGCTTTCAAAATCATATGAATTAAGGTATAATAGGACTAAATAAAGGCAAGTCCTAAGGAGGTATAAAATGAAATATATATTAGGAGCACCAGGAACTGGTAAAACTAAAGAAATCTTGCGGTTAAGTGAGGAAAACAGAATTCCTATTTTATGTGAGTCTCAAGCTAGAAAAGAAAGATTATTACAAAGAGCTATGCAATATGGTTTTGTAATTCCTGTCCCAATTGTTTTTTCTGAAGTAACACCAAAAGATAAAGTTGTTTATATTGATGATATTGAACGATTATTACAAGCTATGTTCAACATTAAAGTTGATACAGTTACCCTAAATCTATTAAAACCAGATGATGTAACAACTTTAAAAGAATAATGAAAATGGTACCTACAAAAGGTACCTTTTATTTTAATTCTTTAATTTTTGGTAAAGATAAAATAAATAATTTTGATGTAGCCATAATAAGTGGCTCTTTTTTATATTCTTTATATAAATTATTTATTTCTTTTAAGCCATTAGAATAACTATTTGTATAACCTAAATATTTAAACATTTTAGCTAATTTAGGATTACGATAGCTTCTCTTACCACTATCTAATTCCTCATTAGATAAATAATATATTCCTCCTGGAGAAATAAAATTGATTTTATTTAGATTTATTTCAATTTTAATATTTGTTTTAACTTCCCAATTACGATGAATAAAAGCATTTAATAATGCTTCTGTTAAAGCTTTTTTTGGATAATTATTAATTTTAATTAAATAATTATTAATTTCCTTAATTTGTTTTAAAATAGAACCTTTAAAATCAATTCTTTTTTTAATATTATTCTTATCATCAATTATATAAATCTTTGTATGATTATTTTGTTCATCACTAAATAAATAAGCTAAGTTTGTATATTTATTATCTTTAATAAAACCAAGGGCAAAATCTCTTTCTAATAAATTTGGAAACAATTCATTTAAATAATTAAAGGTTAAATCTTGTTTATTTGAAACTAAATCTTCATAATAAATTTTATTAGATTCTAATTCTAATCTTTTTAAATCATCTATACTAGCTTCAGCTTTAGAAGTTTCATATCTAATATAGGTTCCTTTATTTTTACCAAGGCTTGTTAAATAATAAGGTTTTTCTAATCCTTCCTTAACATTTATAACTAAAATGCCATCTTTATTCCATTTTAAATCAATAAATTGTTTAGGATCAGGAGTTATAACATTTCCTATTAACCAATTTATAATTCTTGTTTTCTCAATATCTTTTTCTTTAGCATTTAAATTATAATAAATTGAACCATCATCATTAACGCCAACAAAAACAGTTCCTCCATTTGTGTTTAAGAAAGCTACTATTTCTTTTTTTATTTCCTCTGTTATTTCTCTTTTTAATTCCGTTCTTTCGTTTTCTTTATAAATCATAATTCCACCCTATATACATAATGTAGCATTTCTTTTCCTTTATATATTTTAATAAATTCTGAGATTTTATTCATTTTATTTCTTAAAGCTACTTTTTGACTAGCATAATTATTATATTTAATAATTGAATATATTTCTTTATATCCCTTTTTAATAGCATAATTAATTAATGCTTGTGATGCTTCATAACAATACCCTTGATGCCAATATAAATTATTAAAAATATAACCTAATTCA
The DNA here is from genome assembly GCA_944324795.1 of uncultured Acholeplasmatales bacterium. Lineage (GTDB taxonomy): Bacteria > Bacillota_I > Bacilli_A > Acholeplasmatales > Anaeroplasmataceae > CALUXS01. Next base: position 64,556 of record CALUXR010000002.1, on the reverse strand, counting down.
ATAACTTCTTTATTTGGTATATTTTGAATAGTTAAACCGATTTGACCAATTAATTTATTGTTTTCTTTTAAAAAACAACCAAGTAAACCAAAACCTGTCTTATATCTCAATTTTTGTTTATTAAACCATTCTATAACATCTTCTTTAGTAAAATGATGTTCATAATAATACATAACTTCATCATTCATCATCTCAATTAATGATATAATATCAGATTCATTTAATTCTCTTAAATATAATCTTTCTGTTATAAATTTTAATTTAAATTCACATTTAGATAAATCAACTTTATTATCAATAAATAAAACATTGTCATTTAATAATAATTCTTTTTGTTTTTCAATACCACCAAATTTATAATTAAAACTTAACTCTCCTTTTTTATTAACAACTTTATAACAAGGATTTATAAATTGTTCATCATTATTATGTAATATTTTACCAACCGCTTGATATGCTTTATTATTATAAAAATCACATATATCTTTATAAGTAGTTACCATACCTTTAGGAATTAATCTTAAATAATTGTAAACATCTATTTTATCCAAAATCATTCACCTCAAGTATAATTATATCTCATTTTAATAAATAAAAAAACCTAATCACAATATCTCTTAGCTTATGGCTGCTACCTCTCGGTCCTGACCAGGTTCACTAACAAATACTTGATTAGGGTGAAAAAATTTTAGCATAATTACAAATTTTTTGCAATATTATTTAAACATTTTCTTTTTCTTGAAAATCAATATTACAATTAAACAAATAATAAAAGAAATAATTAAAGGAATCCACCAATAAGACCCTGGAATGCTTCCTTCAACATTCATCCCATAAAATCCAAACACCATATTAGGAATAGACATTACAATAGTGATAACTGTTAAAATTTTCATTACAATATTTAAATTGTTAGAAATGACACTCGCAAAAGCATCCATTGTGCCACTTAAGATATTAGAATAAATATTACACATTTCAATAGCTTGGTGTAATTCTATTAAAACATCATCTATTAAATCCTGGTCTTCTTCATATAATTTAATTATTTTTCCTCTTAATATTTTATTAACAATAATTTCATCTGTTTTTAAGCTAGTAGAAAAATAAACTAATGATTTTTCTAATCCTAACATTTGAATTAATTCTTGATTTTCCATTGATTTATGTAGCTTAGTTTCTGTTAAGCTAGATAATTTATCAATTTGCCTTAAATATGTTAAGAAGCGCTGTGATACTCTTAACATTAAAGTTAAAAAGAATCTCGTTTTTAAAGATGTATTAAAACCTTTAACTAAACCATTTTTAAAATCATTTAATTCTAAACATTCATGTAAAGAGATCGTTATAACATAATTATTATATGATATAAAACCAAGTGGAGCAGTTAAATATTGTAAGGCTGTAACATCATTTGAAATATCTTTTTGAAATAATGGATAGTCAATCATAATTAGCCTTTGGTCAAAGTCATCATCATAATCAATATGGGGACTTTCTTCTTCATCTAATGCTTGTTTTAAGAATTCAGAAATTATTTTTATTTCATCTGTTAAATACTTCTTTTCTTCTTCAGTAGGTGAACAAACATTAATCCAACAGCCTTCTTCAGGCTTATCTATTTTTTTTAATTCTCCTTGAAAAGTTTTATAGATTTCAATCATTTTAAATCCTCCTTCATTAAATAATAATAACTTGATTTATTGCCTTTAATAATAGAACTTTTAAAATATTTAAATTTTTGACTTAAAATAACTTTTTTACTTGCTTCATTAAAATTAAAATGACAAGCAACTAAGACATCTAAATTAGTTTCATTAAATAGATAAGAAATTAAACTGTTTAAAGCTTCTTTCATATAACCATTATGCCAATAATCTTTACTTAAAACATAACCAATTTCCCTATATTTTAAACCTTTAAATTCATGATGAAATCTTTTATGAATACCAATACTTCCAATAACTTTTTTATCTTCTTTATGATAAATTGCTAATATTTCACCTGAAGAAATCAAATCATTTAAAATAATTCTACTTTCATCAATATTTTTATGATGTTGCCAACCAGCCATTTCTCCTACGCCATCTACTTTAGCATATTCATAAAAATCATCTAAATCTAATATTGAAAAAGGGCGTAATATAAGTCTTTTTGTTTCTATTTTAATTTTTGTAATGTCAATATTATATCTTAAATCAGTAAAAAAGTTAGTTAAAATTTTGCTGCAATCTTCATTCTCTAAATAATGATATATTGGTTTATGAGTAAATTTATTAAAAGAATCAAGATTACTGCAAACAGCCCCATTTCTTTTATCAAGAGCCCCAAAATAAACTTCTTTAATTCTACTATTAATAATAGCACCTGCGCACATTATACAAGGTTCTAACGTTACAAACATTATACAATCATCAAGTCGCCAAGTATTTAATTTTTTACTTGCCTTTTTTATAGCTATAATTTCTGCATGCCCTAAAGGATCTTCAGCTAATTCTCTTTTATTATAACCTCTAGCGATTATTTTATTATCTTTAACAATTATAGCCCCTATCGGACATTCAGCTAAATCATAAGCTTTATATGCTTCTTTTAAAGCTTCTTTTAAATATTTATTTATGATGTCTAACTTCATGGCACTTCCTACATCTTGCTTCATAAGATTCACTAGCTCCAATTAGAACAGTTGGATCATTATCATAAGCTGGTTTTCCATTAATAATACGCTGTGTTTCTGTAGCGTCCTCACCACAAACCATACAAATGGCTGTTAATTTTGTAACTTCATCAGCTATAGCTAACAAATTAGGAATTAAACCAAAAGGTTTACCTGTAAAATCTTTATCAAGGCCAGCACAAATGATACGTAAACCACAATTAGCATAATAGTTAATAATATCAATCAATTTATCGTCAAAAAATTGAACTTCATCAAAAACTAAAGCACTAATTTCTTCAGTCACATAATTTTTAATTTCTTCTGGATGAGCTACATTAATATTAATAGCGTTTGTACTTTTTTTATTATGAGAAACAACCATATCCGAGCTATATCTATTATCAATATTAGGTTTAAAAACTAAAAATTTCTTTTTCGCATATTCCATTCTTTTAACTCTTCTAATTAATTCTTCTGTTTTTCCAGCAAACATCGGCCCACATATAACTTCAATATGACCAATTTTATTTTCACTATAATACATATTTAGCACCTCCATAACACTTTAGTATAATAAACCAAAGAAAAAACATTTGCAACAATAAAATAAAAGATGTGTAAAAGTTTAACTTAAACACATCACATAACTAATCATTAACAACATATTTTTGTTTCAGGTTCTAATTTTTTTCTATAAGCTTCATAACTATATATTTCATATTCGCTCATAACTTCGTCAGACTCGCCACCTCTAACAAAGGAACCTTTTATTCTTCCTGAACCCTTATAAAAAACAAGTCTTTGACTATAATCAACACTAGGAATCTCAGCAGAAACTATCGTTTTATTATCTATTTGTAAAACTGTGAATAGAGGTCTAACAACTGCTTCCATTTGCTTACATTGTTCTACAATTTTCTTTTGTAAGTCCATTGTATCATAAACACCAACAACTTTAAGGCCTAGTCGCTCATCTAAGCCAAAAATTATAACCACACCATCATCTTGATTTGAAAAAGAAGATAATGTATCAAATAATTTAGTAGGCACACCAAACTTAGCCGTTTTAACTTCAATCGTGTTAGTTTCTGTCTTAGTTTTTTGAATAAATTCAATCAATTTTATTAATTCTTGTTCAAGCATCTTATCTTCACCTCTAGTAAAATAATTTTGATATTTTTAATAACACTTGTTAAGCTTGACAACTAAATTAAAAGAGATTGCAAATATCACAATCTCTTTTAATATTTATATATAAATTTTTTACCTATCTATTTCTCCTGAGAAAATTTCATCATCATTATAGATATCTGCATAATAATCTTGATATTCTTTATTTGTTATATTTTTTGCATCCTCATTTTTAATATCATATAATGCATAATAAATTGTAAATGGATCATCTATGTTTGGACAACATTTATAAATTATTATATTTTTGCTTTCTAAACCGATATATGTTATTTCTGAATCTTCTTTTTCTAATTTATTTTTCATTTTTTCATAGGCTATGTCATTTTCTTCTGACATATAATTAATGTAACTATCCCAACCTTCTAAAGCTAAAGTTTTAGTGTCTTTTTTACTACAACCACCCAATGAAAAGATTAGAATAAGCATAGTTAATACAATTGTAATTTTTTTCATTTTTCCTCCTATTTTTAAAGAAAAAAGGCTCATTTGAGCCTATATTTCTTAAATTACTTTTTATCTAAGCCGTAACGTTTGTTGAAACGATCTACTCTACCATCTGCTTGAGTAAAAGCTTGTTTACCAGTATAGAATGGGTGACAATTTGAACAAGTATCAACACGAATTTCATCTAATACTGAACCAGTTTCAAAAACATTACCGCAAGTTGTACAAGTAACTTTAACTTTCTTATAATTTGGATGTATTCCTTTTTTCATTGTACAATTCACTCCTTCCGCCATGGATTACTAACCATAGTAAGTCTTGTATATTCTATCACAAAGAATTTAAATATACAAGTTTATTTTTTAATTAAGCCAAACTTCTCTTTTTTCAATATCACAAAATATTGTTTCTAATCTTGAAGTAGGTATATTTTTACCAATAAAATCAGCTCTTATCGGCAATTCTCTATGTCCTCTATCTATTAGAACTGCTAATTGAATTTTTTGAGGCCTACCAAAATCCATTAACGCATCCATTGCTGCTCTAACACTGCGACCTGTAAATAATACATCATCTATTAAAACAATTGTTTTACTATCAATATTATAATTAAATTCTATTTTAGCTTCTAAATTCTTTTTAATATCATCACGATGTTTAGTTATATCGATTGCTAAAACTTTTAATTTAATATGTTCAAAACTATAAATTAAATCAGCTAAAATTTCCGCTATCGGTAACCCTTTATTTTTAATGCCTATTAATATTACATCTTCTAAGTGCTCATTATTTTCAACAATTTCATGAGCTATTCTCTTTAACATTCTGTTAAAGATTTCATAGTCTAATATCTTTTTCATGAAAGAAAAAAGCCTTATTCGGCTTCCTCATCAATGTTAGCATTATGATAGATTTCTTGAACATCATCAAGTTCTCTTAACATATCTAACATTCTTCTAAATTTTTCTTCATGTTCTTCATCTAAATCAACTTTAGTTGTTGGAATTAAAGCAATTTCATTAGTATCAAAATCTAATTCCTTACCACAATTTTCTAAAGCTGTTTTAATTGAATTATATTCTTTAGGGTCAGCAGTAATAACTGTTAAACCTTCTTCAGTTGTAATTTCTTCACAATCACAATCATTGTTCATTAATACTTCCATAGCTTCATCTTCACTTAAACCTTCAAATTTAAATAAAGCTTTTCTATTAAATAAATAATCTACTGAAGTCCCAATTTGACCGCCTGTTTTATTAAAACAAGTTCTAACTTCTGCAAATGTTCTATTATCATTGTCAGTTAAGCATTCAACAATAACAGCAACATTACCACTACCATAACCTTCATATGTTTTTTCTTTTGTAGCACCACTAATAGCACCCTTAGCTTTTTCAATAGCTCTTTTTATAACATCGGCTGTACATTGATCTTTTTTAGCTCTTTCAATTACTCTTTTTAGAGCTTGGTTCATATCTGGATCTGGCACACCAGCCTTTGCAGCTTGGAATATTTCTTTTCCCCATTTTGCATATTTAGCTGATTTCATTGCTGCTGTTTTAGCCATAGATGCAGCTCTAACTTCATGTGCTCTTCCCATAAATATTATCTTCCTTTCCTAAATAAAATGACAAGTTATTATATATATTTTTAGGCTTAATTTCAATACTTTTTAATTATTTTTTTAGCCTTAATAGATAAAAAAGACTAGAATATTCTAGCCTTGAATTGGTAATACACCTGTATTAACAGATATCATTATAATTATAAATAATGATAATATAGAAAATAATGATGTCCAAACAACAAGTTGACCAGCTAATTCACCATCTTGACCCATTTCAACCGCCATAGGGGCACTCGATACCGCAACCGGTGTACTAAATAAAGCGATTAAGGCTGGGAAATAGATTGTTGCTGAACCAAATTGAGCATCTAAAATAAAATAGAAAGAAATTAAGAAAACTGCAGGAACTAAAGCTATTCTAATTGCTGTACCTAAAATTATTTGATATTTTAATTTAGCAACAGCACTAAAGGTAAAGCCTGCCCCGAGCATTAATAAAGCGAATGGGGTAGCCATATTACCTATTTGTGTTAATGGTTTATAAATGAACACTATATCGCTTAAACGCCATGAAACATTACATACAATAAGTATTTGTCTAATCGCTAAAGCAACTAAACCTGTTAAAACACCAATTATTAAAGGGTTTGTAATGATTCCTTTTAGCATTTTCTTAATATCAATATGACCATTTTCTCCTTTATCATACATACTTAAAGATATAACTGCAAATACATTAAACAGTGGGATACTAATTGCTGAAACTAAACTAGCAATACCTACAATATCAGAATCTTCAGCATACCCTAAACTTGTAGCAATAAAAGTCGCAAGAGGAATTCCTATAATTGCATAATTTGATCTAAATAAACATTGATGTACAACTCCTTGTTGTTTAGGATCTTTAATACAAAGTTTAACTACTACAATACCTATTAAAAACAATACTGTAATAGCTATAGCAACTTCTAAAATAAATATACCAAAATCGCCAATTTTTGTAATATCTTCAATTGCGTAAATATTACAAAATAATAATATTGAAATCATAATTTTAAAACAAAATTTATTTCCTTGTTTTTGAAACGATTCACTTATTATATTTAATCTTCTTAAAATATAACCAACAATAACTAGAACTACAATTGGTAAAACCGCGTTACACGCAACAACAAATGATTCTCCCATCAAACTCCAATTCATATTTATACCTCTTTTTCTTTTTTTCTTAATTATATCATCTTTTTTTATAATTAAAAGATAAAAAATGGCGTAAAAGCGCTATAATTTTATTTACCTAAACAAAACTTAGTAAATAGTGCCGTGATAAGCTCTTCTGGGTAAGATTCACCTATTATTTCACCAAGTTTATCAAAAGCTTCTTTAATATCAATTTCTAATAAAGAAATATCAACTAATTCCTTACAATTATTTAAAGCTTGTTTTAAACTTATTAAACTATCTTCCATCAATTTCTTTTGTCTAATATTATTTAAACTAGGATTAGTAGCATTAAAATCTTTAATTTTTAAGACTTCATAAATTTTATTTTTTAATTCAATAATACCAATATTATTTTTAGCAGAAATAGTTAATACATCATCTCTTTGCCATTTTGGTTTTAAATCGTTTTTATTAGCAAGTAAAATATGCGGTTTATCTTTAACTAATTCAATTAAATTTAAATCATCATTTTCTAAATCTCTTGATAAATCTAAAACAAGTAAAATCAAATCAGCTTCTTTTATTGTTTCTTTAGATTTATTGATACCAATACTTTCGATATAATCACTATTATCTCTAATACCTGCAGTATCAAGTAAATTTAATGAAATTTCTCCAAGTCTAATATGGCCTTCTACTATATCCCTTGTCGTACCAGCAATATCTGAAACAATGGCTTTATTTTCACCAAGTAACATATTTAAAATTGTACTTTTACCTACATTTGGTTTACCAACAATTGCAGTTTTTATACCACCTATAATAATTCTTGATATTTTTGAATTAGCTAAAATATTTGTCATTTTATTAATTAAATCTTCTAAATGTGGCATTAAATAATCATGTGTAACTATAATTGCATCATCATATTCAGGATAATCAATATTAACTTCAATTTTAGCTAATAAATCTAATATTTCTTCTCTTAATTTTCTAATTAAATTAGCTAAATTACTATTTAAGGCATTCAATGAACTTTGAAGAGCTAATTTAGATTCAGCATTAACAACATCCATAACTGATTCACAAGCAGTTAAATCCATTTTATGATTTAAAAAAGCTCTCTTTGTAAATTCCCCAGCTTCAGCCATTCTAAAACCTATTTTTAACATTACTTTTAAAACTTCTTCTGTAACATAAACTCCACCATGGCAATTAATTTCACACATATTTTCTCCATCATAGGACTTAGGACTTCTAAATACTGAAACCATAACCTCATCTATAATTTCATTATTATAAACAATATGGCCATAAACTATTCTATTTCCTTTTACTTTAGTTAAATCTTTACCTTTAAAAACTTTATTAACTAATTCTATTGCCATATCTCCACTACATCTAATAATTGATATAGCTCCTCTACCATAAGGGGTCGCAATCGCACAAATGTTTTCCATTATATCAACTCCAAAAAAATTATAGTTAAATGTTTCTTTTATTGCAAGAAAAAACTCGCAAAATGCGAGCAAATTCTATAGTTTTCTTCGATATATTACAATTATTATAGTCGCAGTGATTAATACAAATACAACCACCCCTGCTGTAATATATGGAGCATAATTAAATGTTTCTTCAATTTCTTCTTTATTAATCACATTAATCTTAAAACGATAATTTTTAACTACATCATCACTATATTTTAAACTTATAGTAGCATCATGAATTCCTACTTCATTTTGATGATTAAAATATTCTGTTGTAAGTTTATAAGATATATAATTTCCATCAATTTTTGAGCTTGCTACTAACAAAGATACTATTTCATCTTCAGTTAATGGATTAGTTGTACTAATTTCAATCGGTTCAACACTTATAACCGGAGCTTCTTTATCAACAACATTAATAATTAAACTAAAACTACTACTATTATCACTACCATCTGTATAACTGACAATTATTTCTTGTTTTCCTAAAATCGATGTATCTATATCTTTATTTAAAGACCATGCCGTATAAGGTATTTTTCCTTCATAATTATCAACACAACTAATATCTTTAAATATCTCTTCTAAATTAACAACTGAATCATAATCTATCTCTTTAGAGATATTTTCAACACTAAATTTAGGTTTAGTTATATCAACAATATAAATTTCATTAGAAATTGTAGCTCTATTACCACTGCTATCACAAACAGTAGCTGTAATATAATATTTACCTATTTTATATTCTTCTTCCGTAGTTGGAAAATTAGAAGCAAATACAATATCTTCTGTTATATCATTATCATAATTATCATAAGCATGATATCTTGCTTTTATATCATCTAAGGTAAAATGTTCATCATAATTTAAAATATGAGTTTTAACAGATGGATCTATTTCTGGTAATTCATTAAATTTAAGTTCATATAAATTATATCTTTCACTAGGAAAATCAGAATTATATGATTGATAACTTAATTCATCTTCAACATAAAAAACAACAACTACTTTATATCTTTGAATAGGGTTTCCTTCAACTTGTACATTTGTTGTTAAAAAATCAATAATATCCTGATTTATTGTATCAATTCCAAATGCATCTATTAAAACATCATGAACTGTTGATGGTTTAAATGGTTCCATATTAACATCAACAACATAATCCATATGCCTAACAACATCTTCATAATCACCAAAATAATCATCACGCATCGCAACTTCAATTGCGTAATAACCTTGACTAAGGGTAGTAAAAGGTTCAGCAATTTGTTTATAACTTGTAATTAAATTCCCTGTTACGGCTTTAGCTTTTAATCCTATCCCTAATATTAAACTGCTAGTTAATAAAAATATAATAATACTTATTTTTTTAATCATTTCTTTCCACCTCATATAATATATAGACAAAAAGAAAAAAATTTTTTAAAGAAAATTAAATTATTTGTATTAAAAGTAAAAAAAGAATATAATTTAAATAGTTATAAATATGGAGGATTTTATGAAAAAAATAATATATTTATTTACAACTTTAATCTTAATATTAACTTTAACAAGTTGTAAAAAAGAGAAAAAAGAAACTGAAATTAAAGAAATTAAAATAGTAGCTCCTAGTGGTGCCCCAGCCTTAAGTCAAGTTAAAATAGCTCATGATGCCTTAAATGAAGATTTTAATATTGCTGGTTATAAAATTAATTTTAGAACTGTAAATGGGGCAGAAGGAATTAAAGCTGAAATCACAAATAAATCTAGCGATATTATAATAGCTCCAATTAATCTAGGTGTTAATTTATATAATTCAAATAAAACATATAAATATGCTGCTAATATAACAGATGGTAATATTTATCTAGCTTCTACAACAAACTTTACTTTAGAAGATTTAAAAACAAGACCCCTTGTTTTCTTTGGACAAAACACAATAAACGAAGCTGTTATAAACAAAGTTTTAGAATATAATAATATAACAAGAGATGATATAACTTATTTAAATGCCACTTCAGATACTCAAACACAGTTAGTTGCCGATAAAGATCCAAATACAATTTTTTTAGTGGCTGAACCAGTTCTTACAGCTGCTAAAAATGCTTTAGCTAAGCAAAATAAAACTGTTTATACAATTGATGTTCAAAATGAGTTTAAAATAGCTACATCTGGCATGGACTTCTTACAAGCTGGTGTATTTGTTAAAGACGGAGTAAATAAAGATTTTGTTGAAGCTTATCTACAAGCTTTAGAAGATAGTATAGATTTTGTAAATGAACATCCTAGTGATGCTAGTAATTACGCTACAGAATTAGAATTAGGTTTACCTGCTCAAGCAGTATTAGAAAAAGCAATCCCTGGTTGTAACCTACATTTTAGATTAGCTAGTGATTGTAAAAATAGTTTAGAGGCTTTATTTAATTTAAATCCTAAATTGTTTGGTGGTAGTATAAATAGTGAATTGTATTACTAAAAAAATAATTATTTATTTAATATCTATAATTTGTATAATTTTAGGTTTATATTTAATATTTTTTATTATTGATAATGATATAATATTCCCTTCCCCTTATAATATATTAATTGCTTTAATTAATTTATTAAAAGAACAAAAAACTTATATCATTTTAGGATATTCCTTTCTAAGACTAATTATATCTTTATTATTAAGTTTTTTAATAGGTGGAACATTAGGAATATTAGCTGGTAAATTTAATTCATTTAGAGTATTTATAAAACCATTTATGACTATTTTAAGAAGTGTTCCTTTAGCTAGTATAATAGTTATAATAATAGTTATCTTAGACTTTAACAAATCACCTTATGTTATAACTTTAATAATGTTAATACCTATTATTTATGAAGCTTTTTTAAATGGTATTTTAAATCTAGATAAAGATTTAATGGATGTTTGGAAATTAGAAAGCAATATGAATGAAAAAGTATTAATTAATATAATTTTTCCTTTAGCTAAACCATTTATCACAACAGCATTTATTCAAAGTGTTGGGCTTGGAATTAAAGTTTTAATTATGGCTGAATTTATCTGTAACACTAATAATTCTATTGGTAAAGCATTAGTTAATAGTGCTAATTATTTAGAATATGATAATGTTTTTGCTTGGACTATATTAGCTATATTATTTGTTATAATAATAGAAAATATTCCTAAATTAATTAATTATATTGAAAAAAGATAAGGCATTAGATAAACTCCAATGCCTTATTTTTTATTCTTCAATTAAACTTCCGACTTCAACACATTCATAAGGTTTTTCTTTTAAATCTGTAAATGTAACATTTTTAATATTTACTTTCTTAACATAATTAAATAATAAACCTTTACCTTTAATATCTTCAGCAAAACTCATCATAGCTGGTTTACCAGCAATAGGGTTTTCTGCATATTTAAAATGAACATCATTGAAATTAATTTCACCAATAGGTTGTTCTGGTAATCCGTAAAAAGCACCTGCGGCACAATTAACATTATCACAAGTGATATGTTTAAATGTAAACTTGCCTAGATATGGTGTTCTATCATCAACTTTTAATTTTTCTTTCGACCAAACATATTCAGTTTTACCATCTGGATCACAGAAATAGAACATATTTATAACAAGTGGTGTTAAAACATCACACATCTTAATGTTTTCAAAAGTGATGTCATCTATAATAGCATCCTTACCTCTACCTCTTCTTGTTTTAATTCTTAATCCACGATCTGTTTGATTGAATATACATTTAGAAACTTTAATATTTTTAATTCCACCAGCCATTTCACTACCAAGAACAACAGCGCCATGACCAAAATTCATTGAACAGTTTCTAATATTAAAGTTTTCAGATGGCTTTTTATATTTAGCTCCCATATAAATCTTACCAGCTTTAATTGCGATACAATCATCACCAACACTAAAATGAACGCCAATAATATCAACATTTTTACATGACTCAGGATCACAACCATCAGTATTTGGACTATCTTTAGGACTTATCAATTTCATATCGATAAATCTAATATTTTTAGAAAAATATGGGTGTAAATTCCATGATGGAGTATTTGTTACAGTAACACCTTGGAAGCAGATATTTTCACAATGATTTAAAAATACTCCTCTAGGACGCCAGGCTATTCTCTTTTCTTTAATATTAATCCACCAATCAGCATTATGAGCATTACCATCAATTATACCTGTACCGATAATATTAACATTTTTAACATTAACACCAGTGATAATACTTGCAAAACAACTAATTGGATTACCTTCCCATGAACCTAAATTATATTCTCCTTTTTCATCAGTTGTATATGTCATACCTGGTAAAACTGGATATAAATTACGGTCTGTTGCCCCTAAAAGATGAGCTTTAGGTGCTAACTCAATTGTTATATCACTTCTTAAAAATAATGGTCCGGTTAAATAAGTTCCTTCAGGAATATAAACTCTACCATTTTTAGGACAAACTTCAATTGCTGCCTGTAAGAAATTAGTATCTAGAGTAGTTCCATCTCCCTTAGCCCCAATATCTTTAACATTGATGGTTACATACTCGTCTTTTGTCTTTATTTCCTGAAAATACTTAATAGATTTATCATCAACCGTTATTTCATATTTATGATTTGGAATTAAATTATATATAGAAAATATATTAGTTTTAACATCACTAGCATATAATTCATCATTTACATAAACATCATAAGGTTTTTCACTAAAATAAGGTTCATGATTACATATTTCTATCGTACATGACCTTGTTCCTAAATAAATTACTTCATATTCCATATTTTCACCTACAATTCTACATCTTTATTAACTTGATTACTTTGTTTAAATTTATGTTTTTTATAAGCATTCATAATTGTATTTTTAATAAATAAATATATAAAATCAACTAAAACTACAACTAAACCAAAACTAAATGGATCTATACCATCTTCAAATGTTATAGTCAATGTTATTCCATAAGCTGATAGAAGAGACATTATTAAAACTACAGGAATAATAACCATAATTGCATATAATAAATTTAAAAAGAATGATTTAGTTCCTTTTAAATTAATCATATTATAATAATACGTATTATCATTGCTAGTCCTAAATAATCTAACAATCGGTTTAATTATGTATTCATTCATTAAACAATATCCTAAAATTAGTAAAAGTGTTAAATATATTGTTTGATTCTCTATATTTGTTGTTGATGCCCAAAGAAAACCAAGTCCAAATCCAAAAAAATAAAGGACAGACCCAGCTGTCCAATATTTCAATAGAAGAATTTTCAGCCAAGATGGGAACTTAATTTTCTTTTTATTGTCATTAGAGAAATCTTCACCATTGGAATCAAAAACTTCTTTTTTATCCATTATAATTCTAGTCCTTTACCCTGTTATGATCAATAAAGAAATATGTTAAAACTGAAGCAATAACAGCACAAACAGCTGAAATCCAAACTACAACCAATGATATATAAGAATCTGTTGTAAATTTGTAGGTGCTTACTGGATCTTGGCTATGTTTAACTAATGCCATTGTATACCACGCAACACATGCAACAAGTAATACTGTTATTATTGTTGAGAATATTGCCATGAATAATGATCTTTTTGAAGAGAAAGAGAAGGCATTAAATATATTAATACAACCAAGTAAAATTGTTGCGAACAATATAAATCCTACATATCCATATTCTTCATAAACTGTATTCAATGCAACAGCATGAACATTTAAGAATAGACCGATTAATAAACCTGGAACTAAGAATAAAATTGTACAAATCTTCCAAGGTTTTACTTTGAAAGAATCAACAAAATCAAAACACATTTGGTGGATTGATTTTCCAATTGCCTTAAGTACTTTTGACATTATTCTTCATCCCCCTCTTCTTTTGGTAAACCAACATATTCTTCAGCTCTAATACGACGAGTAGTATCAACATCAAAGAAATGTAATTTGCTATTGTCAAAACATGCTTTGATTTTTTCACCACTCTTAACCACTTCTCTAACTGATACTTTAGCAATGATATTTTCATGACCAAACTTACCATATACTAAAGAATATGCACCAAGCATTTCATCTAGATCTGAATCTAAATCAAAAACGCAATCTTTAAATTGAGCTAAATGAGCATCATCTAAATATACATATTCAGGACGACTTGCCATTACAACTTGTTTTCCAATATAACCTTGTTCTTTTAAAACTGCAAACTTATCATCTGCAATTTTAATTTTATTACATTTAAGTGAAGCCTCATCAATTTCTTTCTTTAATGAATTATATTTTTCTAATTCATCACTAGATAAATTTTCTTTATTTTCTTCTAAAGAAGCAAGTTCTTCTAATTTTGGATTATATTCATCAGGTAAATTTTGAATGAAATAACCATCTTCACTAATTTCACCATGGAAGAAATTCATAGGTGGAGTACCAATAAAACCTGCAACGAATAAATTTTCAGGATTATCAAACATTTCTTTTGGTGTAGCAATTTGTTGTACACGACCATCAGCCATAACAACAATACGAGACGCTAATGTTAAAGCTTCAATTTGATCGTGTGTTACATAAACAAATGTAGCATTTAAACGATTATGAAGTAACATTAATTCTTTACGCATTGTACCACGTAATTTAGCATCTAGATTTGATAATGGTTCATCTAATAAGAATACAATTGGGTTACGAACTATTGCACGACCAACGGCAACTCTTTGACGTTGACCACCAGATAATTGTTTTGGCTTACGATTTAAATAAGGAACTAAGCCTAAAATTTCAGCTGCAGCCATAACGCGACGATGAATCTCATCTTCATCAACTTTTCTAATTAATAACGAGAACGCTAGATTGTTGTAAACTGTCATGTGAGCATATAATGCATAGTTTTGGAAAACCATTGCTATATCACGATCACGAGGAGCAACATCATTAACTCTCTTATTATTAATAATTAAATCTCCAGATGTAATTTCTTCAAGACCAGCAATCATTCTAAGTGTTGTAGATTTACCACAGCCAGAAGGACCTGCTAAAACAATAAATTCTCCACGTTCAATTTCAATATTGAAATCAAATACAGCTTGAACACCATTAGGATAGATTTTATTTACATTTCTTAATATAACGTCTGACATATAAATTCACTCTCCTAACTACTTCTTTTCAGCTTGTAAGCTGTCTAAATATTTATTTAATTTTGTTGTTTTGAAATATGCTATAATAGCACCTAAAATATCACAAATTGCAGCTAATACTAATCCGATAATTATGATAATTCCTCTAACATATCCACTAGTAGGTAACATTGCTTGTCTAACAGTGTCGTTAGCTGCAATAGGAGCACCTAAAAAGTTAGAAGCATCGCTTGCTATTTGTTGCCAATTTTGGGAAGTGTCTCCAGCTGCCTGCATATCTAAAGCATTAGTATATATCCCATATTGAATCATTAGATTTAATGGTAGCCAGAATATCAAAATAGCACAAATCACGCCCAATGCGAATAAAACATACACATAAGACAATTTATATGTTTTTACTTTTTCACTTGCTAAGAAACCAATTAAAATCATAGCAATTGTTATTAACATAAATACTAAAGTTTGCCATGAAGGCTTTACAGAATTGAAAATAACAATAGCTGCGAATAAAGCAAATAAAATACCAAGCAATCCTAATGTATATGATATTTTATTATTATTATAACGCATTTCTTGTAACACATATGTTTCAGCTTGAGCTGCTGTTAATAAATGCAATTCCCAAGAATTAATATAAACTTCTTTAGAATTATCTATTAAATATACAGATAATTTAGCATCAAACGTTTCATTTGCTATTCTATTAACTATTAATTGATTATCAACGATTTGGAATACATCACTATTATATGAATCGGCATTTAATCCACTAAGTTTATAAATCACTTTATAATTTGAAAAATTAGTTTTAAGCTTAACTTTTGTTCTATCCTTAGTGTATATAGTTTTTAAAACTTGGTTTGATATGGCTGCAATGGTAGTAGGTTCATAAGCTTCTAAGCTTTGGATAACTTCATTATTTACTTGCATTTTCACTTACCACCTTTCCACTATTAACATCTTTTGTTTGTTTATATTTTAATATTGTATAAACTAAATATCCAGCAACAATAACAATATAAACAATAACTAAAATAGCAGCTAGAACTAATAAACCTGTAGTTTTATAATCGTCTAAACTTGTATTATATAGCATATAAAAATCTTCAATTTCTTGAGCATTAGTACCATAATAAGAAACAGCGTTCATTATTAATATTAATGTAATAACTGAAAAGATAATTGTAATTGCTGGAGCAACTATACCAACAATAAAATTTGACTTAAATAATTTTTTTCTATAGTTATTGCCAAATATGCACATAACAATATATCCAACAATTCCTACTACAAATAAATAGAATATAAAATCATTAGATGTTTGTACTTTAGATCTTATACTTAAGATAACATCAGGTACAGTACTATCTTGATTCATAAAAAATTGACAATCTGTAGCATAAACTAATGAAACAATAAATATTACAACAGTGGCTAATAAATATATTAAATTAATTGGTTTAGTTAACTTTTGTAACATAATAACCTCCTAAATAATTGTGGATAGGGGATTTTTATCCCCTTCCACTTTTTAAGCTACTTTTGTTAATCTATTTTTCTATATATTGTAAAGAGTCTTCGTATGCTTGTCTATAGAATTTTAGATAATAATCATTGTTATTTTTTATTACTTGTTCAGATAATAATAGGTTAATGGCTGCTTCTGTAATTTCAGTATTTGTAATTACAAATTTTGTATAACCAGTAGATTGTGAACTAGAATCTTCATTCCATACATCTCTTAAAGTTTTACAATTTGTATCAATTAAACCTTGTTGAGTTTGGTTAATTGAATATGCAGATGGTGCACATGAGAAGAATGTACCAGTTGTTTCAGTTGTACAAATATACATTGCACCACAAGCGATAGCTGCTGAAACATTTGACATACCATCACGTAGAGATTGAACTGTTGTTTCAAAATCTAAACCGTCAGAACGAATATGACCAATACCATGAGTTGAACCAATGAATTGTCTATAATAGTCATTCCAGTTCTTATCTCTTGCTTCCATATCTGTGAAAATGCCTTCAGCGATAATTATACAATCTTTTCCATTAACTTGCATCATAGCATCAGGATCATTTGCAGCTGTAGTCTTACGACTATGATCATCATTATATTCAATTACTTTTGCGCGATATGAAGTGTTATTTGGACCATAATCTTGTAAATCAGCACCTTCATCAGTGAACATGAAATCCATAATTTCTAAACATTTATCAATCATATCAGCATCAGCATCAGCAGGAATTACCCAACCACCATCTTTTAATGCTCTTGAATCTTCAGAAAAGTGGATTAAATCACATAATTCTTCACCATTAGGACCTTTTTCAACATCCCACATAGCTGCTGCAGGTAATACAGCTGTATAACTTGCAGATCTTGATTTTTCTTTTACATAAGGAGAAGTAGTACCAGTATAATCATATGAAGAGAAACCAGTTCCTTCAGCTAATAATGTAGAACGCCATTCGTTTTTAGCTACGTTATTATAACCATTTTGATAATTTTGAACGATTAAACCTTCTTGATACATTTCATTTAATTTTCTAATTGCATCATATGCATCTTTATTAACACGCATATCTTGTAAATCACCATTTTTATCAAAATATAATTTTTCAGATTCAGCTGAAATACCTCTTACACCAAACATAGAAATTAATTCTAATACTTGACGTTCACGGTTAGATTCACCAGAACGTGGGAAGAACACTTCGATGTTTTTAGCTTCAGGATCGTCTAATAAATATTTAGGGTTGGCTTTTACACAACGGAATAAAGCTACTAAATCATCCATATTATAACAAGCGCTTGCAGAAACAAATACATCAGAACGATTTGGATATAATGCTCTTGTAGCATCATCATAACGATACGCTTCATCAATATAATCTTTTAATGCTTGAACTAATGTAGCACCTGTTTTGCTAGCTAAATCATTTTGCATTTTAATAGGATTCTTATCTGAATTAATTGATAATTTGTATAATTTTCCATCAGTACCAACAACAGAAACTGTTTTACCTTTTAAACTTTCTGTATAGAATGGAGTATATACAGCATTTCCATTATTAAATGTTGCAGTATCATATGATGTTACTTTTGAATTTGCAGCAATTTTACCATCATATTCATCATCTAATAACATCTTTACATAATCTGTATTTAACATTAAATATTTTTCTACTGAATCTTTACCATCAAAATATGGAGTAGAATAAATATTACCATCAGCTTGATATAATTGAGCTGCAACGGCTGGATTTTCTTCTAAATATTCTTTGAAATGAGGCATTTTATCTAAATGTTTATTTAATGGGTATAATTTCTTTTCATTTGCCATATCTTTAGTTAAAGAATTAGTTGACATTACTAATTCAATATTTTGACCATCTTTACCTTTATAACCATCATTTCTATATTTGTTTACTGAATCTTTTGTAGAATTTTGCGCATAATCGCCAGCATCTCTAAATTTAACACCAAATTCTTTTTCTAATTCTTTCCACATAGGTAATAAATCACCTTTAGATGCAGAAGTTCCATCTACTAATGTAGTAGCAGCATCTTGTTGGTAAGTCATACCACTATTGTTTTTGTATAAAATAATTGCATCAATATATCCATCAGGTGAATCTGTAGATCCTGTAGGATTGAATTCTGCTGGAGTATCATCTTTACAGCCAACTAAACCTAAAGCTGCAACACCAGCTAGTGCTAAAGCACCAAAAATTTTTCTTTTCATTATTTTTTCCTTCCTTTATTTTTTCTTTTTTATTCTTTTACCCCACCAACGTTTACACCAGCAGCAAAGTATTTTTGTAATTGTGGATAAACGATACAAATTGGGATAATTGAGCATATAATCATAGCATATTGAACTGCACGTAATGAATATGGTTGTCTATTAGTTTGTTCTGCCATCATATTATCATAATATTGTCTCATAAATACTTGTAATGGTTGTTCAGCAGGATCTAATAACCACATCGCCCAGAAATATGTATTCCATCTGTTTAAAGCATAGAACATTGTAACAGTAGCAAGTGATGCTTTAGACATTGGTAAATATATTTTTGTTAATAGTTGGAATTCATTTGCTCCATCTATTGTAGCAGCTTCTTCTATTTCATGAGGTACACCTGAGAAATAGTTACGAAGTAATACAATGTTGAATGCATTGAAACCCATACCTAATATGAAACCAAATCTGTTATTAATTCCTAAGTTTAAGAAGTTTTGATATGTTGGAATCATACCAGCAGTAAACCACATTGTAAATACTAGTAAGAAGTTAAATCCTCTTCCCCAAATTAATCTAGGTTTAGATAATGCATAAGCACCTGTGACAGCGACAAACATTGAAACAGCTGTACCATAAATAGTATAGAATATAGTATTTGAATAAGCTAACCAATAAGCCTTATTATTGTAAACTTGTTCAAAAGCCATCCAGTTAAATCCTATTGGATATAACAATACTTCGTTGTTGTCAACTACTTGTTTGCCAGATAAAGCATTAACTAAAGTAAACCATAGTGGGTAAATACAAGCTATTGAAAATATTAATAATATTGTGTATGCTAATATTTTAAATACTTTTTCAGATGTTGTAAGTCTTTTCATATTTTCCCCCTAGAACAATGCAGTATCAGATACTCTTCTACTAATTGCATTAGAACCTAATACTAGAACCATCGCAATTAATGAGTTGAATAGATCGGCAACGACACCCATTGAAGTAAATGCCGGACCTGCTGTAGCATCACTCTTCCATCTATATATCAAAGTTGATACAACATCGGCTGTTTCAATATAAGTATCATCGGTTCTATCATATAAAAGCATAACTTTTTCATAACCGATATTTAAAATTTGACCGATACGCATAATTAACATAATTGATAGTGTTGGAGCCATTCCAGGGAATGTAACATATCTTATTTCTTGTAATTTAGAAGCACCATCAATTTTTGCAGCTTCATAGTTTGTTGGTGATATAGCCATAATAGCAGCAAAATAAACAATTGATCCATAACCAGCATCTTGCCATACATTGGTAATTTGATAGATTGGTCTAAAGAATTTTGCATATTGAAGTACACCACCACTAGCATTTGTTGTTCCCGGTATATAATCAATCCATCCAAATTGTAAGAATATTTTAGTTAAAATACCAGGTTGAGTTAAATCGCCTGAACCAGCAGAACACCATAAGGCAACAATTGTTGTAACAACAACTGTAGACAAGAATTTAGGTAAATATGTACATACTTGGAATACACTTCTTGCCCAACTAACTTTAATTTCACTAAATAATAAAGCTAAGATAATTGGAATAGGGAAACCAAAAACCAAGCCATACATACTAGTTACAAAAGTGTTTCTAAATGCACGCCAGAATTCTTGAGCACCTTGACCTGTAAATAGCTCTTTAACGTAATATAAACCTGTCCAATAGTTATCCATAACCCCATTAGCAGGTGAATAAAACTTAAATCCTTGTAATGTACCATAAATAGGTAAGTACTTAAATAAAAGCATAAATACAAGTAGCGGAACTAAAAGTAAATATAGTCTCCAGTCTTTCTTCACTTCGTAGGCTATACGTTTCCACTTAGTACGTTCCATTTGATCAAGAATCGCCTCACGTCTTTGTTGTTCATCAACGACTTGAACGTTTTGCATACTCTTCACTCCTACTCTTTATTTTTTTAAATAATATTTTTTTTCATATTCCAACTCCTTCTTCTTATCAATAAATGATTGTTTAACATCATATATAACAGAAAAACTATGCATTATTTCAATTACTACAATCGTTATGACTAATGACATTAATTGTTCTCCTAATAATGAAGTTAAAGATATAAACAAATTTTGCTTATATATCAATAATAAGAATGAACAAAGAATGGTACCTATAAGATATATTAATATTTCTATACCTATTCTTTTAGGAATCGTGTCTACTACATGCTTTCCTTTCATTTCTAAGCATTTAGGAATAATCCATAAAGCACCAGCTAAATCAAACCCCAATATTGTAATAAAATGTTGATTAATTTGTTGATACTCGTCACTAACCTTTGTGTTTGGAATAACAAAAGTAATTGCTATGTAAGTAGATAAGGCCATTATAGGAATTTCAAGTAATCCCCATATCCCCCAGCGCATTATTGCAACGTAAATAATAATAAAGCTAGCTACAAAAACAGGAATTACTACTGGCACAAAGAAATTAATCAAATAACACCCCGCTATTTCTGATACAATCCCTACAATTGATATCAAAAACAAATCAAAAACCCTGTATTTAGCTAGACTCATTAGTACCCCCTAGGCAATAGCTCTAATAAAGAAAAGAAACAAACCCCTAAATAGTTTCTTTCCTTTTATCGTAGTAATTATACAACGCTTGTAAGCGCTTGTAAAGTAAATAATTAAACGCTTTCTTATTTTTTTAGTTTTTTCTTAGTTTAAAATCGCTTTTATTAAAAAACAGTTTTTAGCATCTTTAAAAGATAAACATCCTTTTAACGGTAAAAATGTTTAGCTATATCTTTTTATTTAGTGCTTCTTTGTTAGTGTTATTTCATTATAATAATGAAATCGTTTTCAATAATAATGAGGAAAGGGTGTGCAATTTAAATTACACACACCTTTAATTATTTTAAACCAAATCTATATCCACCATCAATAGAAATATATGTCCATACATTTTCCATATCTATTCTAATAATTTGTTCAATATTTTTCATATCACTTTGATTTGGACCAAAGAAATATGGGTCACATCTCATTACACCATATGATATATCATTAGAACTATCTGCGTTATATTCACCATATGTTCCTACACAACCCTCAACAAGTGTATATCCATTACCTGAATTAATTGCGAATCTACCTGTAATTGAACTATTATTCTTTTCACAAGTTATTAATTTATTACCTAATTTATAAGTAGTTATATTAGCTGCACAAGCTGTAATATTAATTTTGCTTATTCCTGTTGTGAAATTTATGATACCACCTGCATAATTATCTACTTTGTGTGTTCCTTCATAAATAACATGTTCAATATTAATAGTCATTCCCTCAATTCTATCATCAGCTCTACCAATTACACCACCAGTATATCTACTATTACCAGAACCAAGATCTGTTCTAATATAACATTCAGATACATTGATACTCATTTCTTTAACACTGCTATCATTTTGAACAAGACCAATAATACCACCAATATCTTGTCCATCTTTAGAATTTGAACCAGTAATAATATGATTATTATCATTAACTATACTTATTTCACTAAAATAATTATCTCCATCAGATACATGACCAACAATAGCACCTATTCTTCTATAACCATATAATGAAATATTTGTAACATCAACATTATGAACATAACCACCATACATTCTACCTATAATACCAACTCTTTCGGCCACATCTTTAGTTTCTGATTTTCCTTCAATATTAATATTATCAAAATTAAGATTCATAATAGTACCACCAGTTAATCTATTAACTATACTCATATGATCTTTATCACTATCACTTATAATAGATATATTTTTAATAGTATGTCCATTCCCATTTAATAAACCAGAAAATTCAACATTTTTACTATTTGGATTCCATGTAAAATTAGTATAATCTAAATCTTTAGTTAAACTATAAATAGTTGAAGAATCATTTGAAGTTGTACCATTCATCAAATCATAGAATTCTTGTTCTGTTGAAATATTTATTATTTTAACTTCTTTAGCACTAACTCTATAAGTTTCTGATTGTCCACTATTTTCTACAACCATATTAATATAATATCCATTACTATTATCATGATTACCTAAAACATCAATCATGTCATCAGTAATTTCATATTTAATACCATTTTGCATTATTTCTTCTGTTGTAGCGTTAGGATTATCACTAGCTAAAACATATAAATTAGCTTTAACATTACTTAATTCACCAGTTATTCTATAACCATCTTTATTAACAAACACACTTGATGTTAAAACACTAATCTTTTCATTAGGATCTACAACATAAACCTTATAACTGTTTGATGATGTAACATTAGGATTTAATGTTGATTTTGCTTCATATGTAACAGTATAAATACCAGGGGTTGTAGTATAGACACCTACTATATTTGTAGGATTTTCTAATTTATTTGTTTGATAAGAAATCGTCTTAGTTAAAGTATATTCTTTACCTTCTGTTAATTTTTTACCACTATAATTTGAAGCATCTAAAACCTCAACTGTAGGTTCTACATAATAATCATATTTATCTAAAATTACTTTATCATCACTATTTATTATTACTTCCCCAAGTTCAGGTGTTGCTGCTTTAACATTAACTTCAAATTCTTTATTTGTAGATACTGTATCTAAAATTGTTATTTCATAAGTATCGGGGTCTTCATATAATTCATTATAAATTAATTTAGCAGTTAATTTTACTTTTGTATCATTTTCTGGTCTGTTAACTTTAATTATAATTTCTTTTGAACCAGAATTTGATGTTATTTCTTCACTACCAACTTCTAAAATTGAAGGATCAGATGAATACCAAATAACTTCTGTACCATTATATTTAGTAGGCAATTTAAAGTCTTGCATAACAGCGTTAGGATTACATGTTAATTCTAATGCTAAATAAGAAGCCATTAAAGCTGCTTCATTTTCATTTAATTCAGGGTCAATTCCTAAATTATTATAATGTTCATATTCATCCCAACTAGATTTATTTAAACTAGCTCCAATCGGATTACCATCATTTAATTTAGCTAACGTTTCATCTTTTAAAACTAAGAAATCACCTAAATTAATAGAGCCATCTTCATTTCTTAATTCTTTATGAATATTAGGATTATTTAACCCTGTAGGTGCTTTAACTGATTTAAATGATTCATCATTTAATCCTTGTTCATATTTATTACCAGATTTACTATCTACATAACTAGAAGCATCAGTATAATCTTCAAATAAACGATACCCATTAGCGCCATCATTAAATAAACTATTATATACAACACCTCTATATTCATCAACACCTAAACTAGCATTATTAGCATAAGATAATAATCCACTATATGTATTATAACTATCTTCAGTTCTTGCTAAACTAAAGTTTGCAGAAGCAGTATCCCCTTCTTCTAATTTAGCATTTGGGTCAATTTGTCCGGTTTCTTCATTTATTTGGGCACAGTTATTATATGTTGTAGTATTATAAACACTAATTACACCAGGATTAGAATTATCACCCACACCATGTAATTTATTATTAAAGGCAATACAATTATACATTAATACATCACCTTTCATAATAGAACCACCAAGTTTAAAACCTATACCATCACCTAGAGTTGTGTTATAAGCAGGATCTGTTGTAGGATTGTTATTCATATCTACTTCTGATTTTTTCTCATATAAATAACCATTTTCAAATGAAACACAATTATATAATATTACTCTACCAATATTTCCTGAATCTTGTTTAGCAAATAAATCCCAACCATCATCAGAATTACGATAAGCAATACAACTATCAAACACATTACCATAACCAACAGTTAATTTAGCCGCAAAACCATCAGCATTTTCACCACCAGTTTGATCATCAAAATTATTATAAGATGTACAATTTTTAATTAAGTTATAAGCAGGCCACTTATCCATTGTTACCATTGATGAACCACCACGACCAATTTGTAAACCTGTATCTCTATTATCGTGGAAAACACAATTTTCAATCGTATTATAACTACCAGAAATATACATTCCATTATCGCCAGCACCAACAACCTCTAGACCTTCAATATGGTAATAATTACCAGAAACAGTAATTCCTCTATTTGTTGATAAAAATTCCATTCCACTAAAATCTATTACAACTTTAGCTCCTTCAGCAGCTTTAATAGTAATCGGATTACTAGCCGTTGCAATATTACTTAAAAATACAGGGACATCTATTTTATATGTACCTTCTTCAAAAATTACTGTTTGACCAGGGTTTGCCGAACTTAAACCAAATCGTCCATTTAAAGGGTTATCTTTAGTTCCTGTTCCGTTTTCCGTACCATTTGGTGATGCATACAAATAATTTTCATTTGTTTCTGTAGGTTGTTCATCTTTCTTACAACCATTAATAGCTAAAATACCACCAATAGCTAATAAAGAAATTAAAATTTTACTTAAATATTTCATCATCCCACCCCCTAATTAATTATAATAAGAATACCATATACATTAACACCATCAACGTCTTTAATTAGATATGTGCTACCATCACAATTAAATGTATATTCTTGAGAAGTTAAATTCTTACCATCAAAAGACATAGAAGTCAAAGCTGTTTGTTCAATAATTTCACTTTTATAAAGTTCAATACTTCTTATTTCATTACTATTACCACTCATTGCATATAATTTAATTGTTATATTTTTACCATTAAACATAGCTAAATCTAAAATAATATTAGACTTCTTTTGTAATTGTAATCTATTTTTAAATGAATAACCATCAGCTTCCTTAGAATTTGATGTGACTTTAGCTCCTGATGTAAATGTAATCATATTAGGAGCATAACCATCTTCATCATACCAAGGTGTAGTAGCTGTAATATTATCACTTAATGCTAAACTATCAGCTGTGAAGAATAATGAATTAAAAGATAATTCAGCTTCTTTAACATTTATTTTAACTTTTGTAGTCACAACAATATTATTTTCTTCGTATGAAACTACCGCATCTTGTTCCCCTGCTGTATTAATATCATATTCAATTTTTAATAAATTATAATCAACAACTTCTTTTAAACCACTTTCATATGTAGCTTCAACTTGCCAATCACTATAATCTAATTTAGCGTATTGATCAACAGTTGCATTTCCACTTAAAAATTCAATACTCTTTAATGGATTATTAATTTTAATTGTAAAAGAATTAGATACTGTTATTTTTTGATTAATTCCTAAAGATGTTTCATATTCATCTGTATAACTTACAATAACAAAATAATAACCACCTCTATTCATATCAATCATTGAAGTATCAACATTTACTTCCTTACTACTAGATTTTATTGACTTATATTTTGGTTCAGCATCTAAATTTGTAGTATCTTTCATATAAACTTTTAAATTCAAATCATTGAATGTTGGCTTTTCTTCATTCCAATTATATTCTAATTTAACATTGTTTAAATCAACTTCTAATCCAACCGCATAATTTCTATCAGTTATATAATCTATCATATTATTAACAACAACTTCATAAGATGCATATAATTGTTGTTTTTGATCGTCATATAAAACATTTATATTATATGTCCCTTCTTTATTTGGATTATATTCGCTTGTATCAAAATTGACTAAATTAGTAACATCTTTAGTAGAATCTGCTAAATCTGGAGTTTCATTATTGTTATATGTAGCAATAACTTTAACACCACTTGTATCGATTTGTTCACTTAAATAATATTCTAATTTAGCATTATCTAAATTAAGAGAAATGCTAACGATATAATCTTGTGAACCTTCTTCCATAGAAGGTGTATTATAATTAATATTTTCATTATTATTTTCCTCTTGCTTATCATCGTTAGTATCATCATTATTTTCAGTCTTTTTACAAGCACTAAGACTTATTATAAATAATAAACTTAATACTCCAAGTAATAGCTTTTTCATTATATTCCCTTCTTTCATCAAATATTTAACTAATTTTACCATTAATGTAAGCGCTTGTAAACAAAATAAAAAGATAAAAGCGCTATTAATTCTTTTATCTTAAAATTATTTTTTTTATCTATATCTTCAATTTTAGATTCTAAATAAATTTCTAAAATTTCTTCTGGTTGATATCCATGACAACTACTTATTAATTCATTATCTTTTATTATTAATAAAGATGGTATAGTTCTAACATTATATTTATTTAAAAAATCTAAATATTTTTCTTCAACTTCTAAATTATAAAAATTAACATTTTTAAATTTTGAACTAATATTGTTAATCACATTAATCATTGAAAAACAACTAACACAACCTTCTCCTGTTATAAGGATAATATTTATTCCTTTTAAATTATTAATATCATTTATTTCAAATTTATTCATTTTGTTATTCCTAATATTTCCTTTGCTAGTAAAATTTCATTTTTTGTAGGTGGATTTATTCCTTTTAATTTATAAGGAATTTCTAAATTTTCATATTTATGTATACCAAGTGTATGATATGGTAAAACTTCAATTTTAGAAACATTATTTAACGTATCAACAAATCTCTTTAATTCTTTTAAATATAATTCATTTGTTGTTATACCTGGTACTAAAACATGACGAATCCAAACATTTTTATTATTTTCATTTAAAAATTTTGCAAATTCTAAAACATTAATATTTGGCTTTGTTGTGAGCTTTTTGTGTTCTTCATTGTCAATATGCTTAATGTCTAATAAAAATAAATCAACATATTTTATCAATTCTAAATATTTATCTTTTTCATCTAAATTAAACGTAATTCCAGATGTATCTACGCAAGTATTAACATTCAATTCTTTAAACTTTTTTAAAAGAGATAAAACAAAATCAAATTGTAATAAAGGTTCACCACCGCTAATCGTTATTCCTCCTTTATCACCCCAATATCCCCTATATTTCAGAGCTTCTTTTATTATTTCATCTTCACTCATTAATATAGCATTATCCATATTCCAAGTATCAGGATTATGACAATATAGACAACGCATCGGACAACCTTTAACAAAGATTACAAAGCGAATACCAGGACCATCAACAGTCCCAAAACTCTCTAAAGAATGAATTTTACCAATCATATTTTACTCCTTTTAAAAATGAAAAAGTGCCTTTTTTTGACACTTTTATCTAACTATAATACTACTTTCCAAAGACCATGAAGATTACAATATTCATAAACTTCAATAACTCTTTCGCCAGGTAATAAAGCAAAACTAGCCTTTGGTTCATCATTTGGAGTTAAATTTTTACGATATACACCATTTGTTGTAACTACAATTATAAATTCAATTAAATGTTCACTAGTCATTGGATGTACCGTACTTCCTACGACAACATTACAAATGTTATCTTTAACTTCTACCACTGGTACATGTTTTTCTTTAGCTCCATCTGTAGTATTTGCTTTTAACTCTTTTAAGCATTTACAATCTAGAGATATTTCATTAATATCATCTAAAATAGCTTTTTGTTCAGTATGTAAATATATTTTCATTTTAACCTCACTATTTTTATATTATTTGTTTCAAGATGCTAATATAAACATCAATTTCTAATCTCATTATATCATATTTTTTAATTAATAGTATCAATTTGCTTATAAAATAGTTTATAATATTTATGGAGGTAAAATAATGAATTGTATATTTTGTAAAATAATAAATAAAGAAATCCCTAGTAAAATTGTATATGAAGATGAATTAGTTTTAGCTATTTTAGATTTATCACAAGCGACATATGGTCATACATTAGTCATGCCAAAAAAACATTATGAAAATATTTATGAAATAGATGACAAAACATTAGCTCATTTAATTAATGTTATTAAAATGTTAGCTATTAAAATTAAAAACAAATTAAATGCTAGCGGAATAAATATTTTAAATAATAATGAAACTGCTGCAGGTCAATCTGTAATGCATCTACATTTTCATATAATTCCTAGATATGATAATGATGATTTATTAATTAAATTTATAGATCATAATAAAGATATTTCTTTAGATGAAGTTTTAAATAAAATAAATAATTAATGGTGTCAAAAGACACCATTTTTAATTATTAAACCAAAAGTCATTCAATTTATCTTCTAAATCACTTTCATTCTTTATTATTAAATAATTAGACCAATGCTTAGGAAATATATTTAAATATTTAAAACTTAAATATCTATCGTCTATTAAAACCATTATACCTTTATCATTATCTGTTCTTATAACTCTACCTACAGCTTGTATTACTTTATTAAAGCCAGGATAAGTATAAGCATAATCAAAACCATTTAAGCCTAAATTATCAAAATAATTTCTTAATATTTCATTTTCTAAATTTATTTGCGGAAATCCTACCCCAACAACAATAACACCATGTAATTTATCCCCAATAAAATCAATTCCTTCTGAAAATATTCCTCCTAAAACAAAAAGGCCCAAAACATTATTATCTTCATTAAACTTAGCTAAAATATTTTTTTGTTCAATTTCATTAAGTCCTTCTTTTTGAACAATTAAATCATAATTAGAAACATCTAAATATTCTAAACATAATTTTAAATATTCATAAGATGGGAAAAATACAATATATTTTCCGGGTCTAGCATTAATTGTTTTTTTAATTATATTTATTAAATAAGGCATCGTATATCTACGATCTTTATATCTAGTAGATATTTTTCCTATAAATTTAGCTAAGTTTTCTTTAGGGAATGGAGAATTCAAACAAAGATATTTAATTTCAGCATCAGAAGAAAGTAATTGTTTATAATATTCAATAGGATATAATGTGGCTGAAAAATATGTTATTCCTTTTGTACTTTTTATAATTATATCTTTTAAATAACTTGAAGCGTCCAAGCAATTTAAATTTATTTGTAAATTATCACCAGTTAATTTAATTAAAAAGATATGTGCATCACCATATAATTTAGATATTCTTAAATAATCTTTTAATAATAAGTATTTTTCAATAACTTGTTCTTTATTTAAAAGTTCAAGTTCGTTTTCTAAAAATTCTTCAATATCTTGACAAATATTAAATAAGTTATTTTCAATTTCTAAATCATTTTCTTTTGTTAAAAAATAACCATTATTTATTAAATTGTCATAATTTTTATGAATATAATTTATTAATTTATTTATTTTTTTACTAATATTTTCTTCTTTATTTAATAATTTTTTTAATAATAATAAATCAATAATAGATAATGAAATAGAATACATATTTTGACTACGACTAACTAAATTATGAGCTTCATCACATAATATTAAATTATGATATTTATTATCTTCAAAGAATCTAATCAATTTAACTTTTGGATCAAATATATAATTATAATCACAAATAATGATTGCTGCATATTCTGATAAATGAAGATTAAATTCAAAAGAACATAATTCATATTTTTTAGCATATTGAAGTATTTTAATATCATCAATAATATCTTCATGAGATAATATATCTTTTGTAGCTATTTTTAATTTGTTGAAAAAATCTTTAGCAAAAGGACAATTATCCATATCACAATTATCAGCATTTTTTAAACAAATCTTTCTTTTAGCATTAATAGTAACTATTTTTGCTTTAAATCCATTATCAATTAATAATTTTAAACTATTTATAGCTATATTTTTACCACTAGTTTTAGCTGTTAAGTAAAATATTTTATCATTATATTCAGTTTGTTTTTTTATAGCACTATATAAACTTGCTATAGTTTTACCAATTCCTGTTGGTGCTAATATAAAATTAAATTTAGATTTTATTAAATTTTCATCTAGAAATTTTAGCATTTCATCTTGACCTGTTCTAATAGTTTTAAATGGAAATTTAATATTTTTACTTGTTTTTATTCTATCTTCTTCAATATTATTGAATATTTCTAAATAACTTAAATATTCTTTTAATGAATCGAAGAAGAAGTTTTCTAATTCATCAAAATTAAAATGATATTTAAAATTTCGTCTTTTTAAAGTTTTTCTTTCAATATATAATAAATTTAATTCAATATTTTTAAATTTATCATCTAATAACATTAAATATCCATATATTTTAAGTTGGGCTAGATGTTCACTTTTTTCTATAAAATTAGGATCATATATATTATTATCTGTCGTTTTAATTTCTTCTAAACTAATCTTTTTTCTGTTTTCTAAAACACCATCAATATATCCATGTATTTCATATTCTTTTTCATTATATTTAATTATTTTACTTATATAATATTCTTTTATACTATCATTATCATATTCACTTTGTCTAACTTGATGTAAATATTTACCATCAATAGCTTTTTGATTAAAAGAAGTAGAAGAAGTTAAATTACCACTTTGATAAACAAAATATGCTAATTCTCTAACTGCTATTTTTTCCATTTTAGAAAAAAAGAAGGTTGACTAGCAACCCTCTTCCTCACTTTCATCAGATGGGATAGTCGCAATTGTTGAAATTGCTTGATCATCTTTTAATTTAATTAATTTAACACCTTGAGTAGCGCGTCCTGTTACTGAAATATCTTTAATATGCATTCTAATAACAATTCCTTTATCTGTCGTTATTATTAAATCTTCTTTATCATTTACAGCTTTTAAAGTTACAAGTTTACCATTTTTTTCAGTTACATTTAAGGCTTTAATTCCGGTGCCTCCACGTGATTGTAATCTATATAATGAAGCATCACTACGTTTACCATAACCTTTTTCTGTAACAACTAATATTTCTTGATTGTCACTACCAATAACTGCCATACCAACAATATAATCTTCAGTTTCTTTAAAACGCATACCTGTAACACCACTAGCACTACGTCCCATTACTCTTATATCATTTTCATTAAATCTAATAGATTTACCACTTGAAGCACCTAAAACTATTTCTTTATTGCCATCTGTTGTTGCTACACCAAATAATTCATCACCTTCTTTTAAAGTGATTGCATATTTACCATTAGTTCTTATATTTTTAAATTCTTCTAAATTGCTACGTTTAACAATGCCATCTTTAGTAACAAAGAATAAATATTTATCCTCGTCTGAAGTTGTTGAAATACGGCTTACTGCAGCCAATTTTTCGCCATCTTTGAATGTAATATAATTAACTATAGGGCTACCTTTAGCTGTTCTTGATGATTCAGGAATTTGATATGCTTTTATAGCATAAACTCTACCTAAATTAGTAAAGAAGTATAAGTAGTCATGAGTAGATGTTGGTATAATTTGCCATACATCATCATCTTCTTTAGTCTTAATTCCTGTAATACCAACACCACCTCTATTTTGAACCTTATAAACATCTTGTTTCATTCTTTTTGCATAACCAGAGGAAGTAATAGTAATAATTACATCTTCACGAGGTATTAAATCCTCATTTTCTATATTTAGATCACTATGTAGATTTATTTCAGATTTTCTTTCATCTGCATATTTATTTTTAATTTCAAGCAATTCTTTTTCAATTGTTTCTAATTTTAAATCTTCACTTCCAAGAATGCGTCTAAATTCATCAATTTGAATATGTAATTCAGCTTGTTCTTGTAATATTTTTTCTCTATTTAAACCAGATAATCTTCTAAGTTGCATATCTAAAATAGCAGTAGCTTGAATATCTGTTAAATTAAATCTTTCAATTAATTTTTCTTTTTCAGTACCATCATCAGTTTCTCTAATGATTTTAATTATTTCTTCAATATTATCTTGGGCGATAATATATCCTTCTAAAATATGAAGTCTTGCTAGAGCTTTATCTAAATCATATTGAGTACGTCTAGTAATAATTTCAATTTGGAACTTTAAATATTCCTCTAAAGCTTCTTTTAAAGAAACAGCTTTAGGAGAATTATTTACTAAACATATCATATTCATACCATATGATGTTTGAAGTTGGGTGTATTTATATAAATTGTTTAACATAACTTCTGGATTTACATCTTTACGAAGTTCAATAACAATTCTTACACCTTTACGATTTGATTCATCTCTAATATCTGTTATACCTTCAACTATTTTATTTTTAGCTATTTCAGCAATTCTTTCAATTAATTTTGTTTTATTTACCATATATGGTATTTCTGTAATTATAATTGAATTCTTACCATTTTTAGCATTATTTTCAATATCAGCCTTAGATCTTATTACGATAGTACCATTACCTGTTGTATAAGCTTTATAAAGACCTGATAAACCTAAAATTTGGCCTCCTGTAGGGAAATCTGGCCCTTTTATATAATTCATCAATTCTTCGATAGTAATATCTTTATTATGAATTAAAGCTACAATACCATCGATTACTTCACCTAGGTTATGAGGTGGAATATTTGTAGCCATACCAACTGCTATACCCGTAGTTCCATTTACTAAAAGATTAGGGATGCGTGATGGAAGAACAACAGGTTCTTGTTCAGTTCCATCATAATTATCAATGAAATCTACAGTATTTTTATCAATATCACGAACCATTTCTGAAGCAATTTTGCTCATTCTTGCTTCAGTATAACGCATTGCCGCAGCACCATCACCATCAATATTACCAAAGTTACCATGACCGTCAACTAGAGGATAACGATAACTAAATGGTTGAGCCATTCTAACCATTGCATCATAAATAGAAGAATCACCATGAGGGTGATATTTACCCATTACATCACCGACAATACGAGCAGATTTTTTATGAGCTACATTCGCATAAACACCCATCTCATTCATACCATAAACGATTCTTCTTTGAACAGGTTTTAAACCATCTCTAATATCTGGTAAAGCTCTAGAGATGATAACACTCATTGCATATGATAAAAATGATTTTTGTAATTTATCATTAATATTAAGTTTTTCAATACGGTCAATTTCTTTATTTTCCGCATCTAAAAATTCTTTATTGTCATGATTATTCATAATTCACCTCTAGAAATCAAGATTCGATGCATATTTAGCATTTTCTTGAATAAATTTCTTTCTTGGTTCAACTTCATCACCCATTAACATACTAAACATTCTATCAGCAAGCATAGCATCATCAAGTTCAACTTGAGTTAATGTTCTAACAGATGGATCCATTGTTGTTTCCCATAATTGTTCAGCATCCATTTCACCAAGCCCTTTATATCTTTGAATAGCTAATTTTTTACCAGGTAAAGTTTTCTTATATTCTTCAAGTTCTTCATCAGAATAACAATATTTAACTGTTTTTGCGTATTCAGCTTTATAAAGTGGTGGTTTAGCTACATAAACATAACCATTTTCAATCAATTTAGGCATAAAACGATAAAAGAAAGTTAAAAGTAAAATACAAATGTGATCACCATCGACATCAGCATCGGTCATAATTACAATTTTATGATATCTTGCTTTAGAAATATCAAAATCATCAGATATTCCTGCCCCAATTGCTTGAATCAAAGATAATATTTCTTTATTCGCTAAAGCCTTGTCAAGACGCGCTTTTTCAACATTTAACACTTTACCACGTAGAGGTAAAATAGCTTGATATTCAGACTCTCTACCATCTTTAGCACTACCACCGGCAGAATCACCTTCGACTATATAAAGTTCAGATTTTGCAGGATCTTTTGATCTACAATCTGCAAGCTTTGAAGCAAAACCAAGACTATCAAGTGGCGATTTTCTTCTAGTTGCCTCTCTTGCTTTTCTTGCGGCAATACGAGCATTACTTGCTAGAACACATCTAGCTATTATAGCTTTAGCTTCTTCAGGATGTTCAGCTAAAAATTCTTCTAATACTTCACCAAAAATTTGACTAACTAAAGGTCTTATTTCACTATTACCAAGTTTAGTTTTAGTTTGACCTTCAAATTCAGGATGTGGATGTTTTATAGATATTATAGCTGTTAAACCTTCTCTTGTATCTTCACCTAAAATAACTTCATCTTTCTTTAAAAGATTATTATCTTTAGCATAATTAGATATAACTCTTTGTAAAGCTAATTTAAATCCATCTTCATGATATCCACCTTCAGTAGTTTTAATATTGTTAGTAAAAGAATATATATTTGTTTGATAACCATCATCATATTGCATCGCTATTTCAATAGTTATATCATTATCTGTTTCTTTATCACAATATACAATTGTTGGATTTATCAATGTTTTACCTTGATTTAAAAAACTAACATATTCAATAAGGCCACCTTCATAACAATAAACATGTTCAACAACATCTAAAGCTCTTTTATCTCTAATTGTCATTTTTAAACCTTTATTTAAAAAAGCAAGTTGTTGAATACGGTTATTTAAAGTTTCAAAATCATAATGAGTTCCTTGTTTAAATATTTCGCTATCTGCTTTAAAAATAACTTTTGATCCTGTATGGTCACTTTCACCTATTATTTCTAAATTAGATACTGTATGTCCTCTTTCATAACGTTGTTTATATACTTTACCATTACGACTTATATAAACTTCAAGCCATTCTGATAAGGCATTAACAACACTAGCACCAACACCATGTAAACCACCAGATGTTTTATAAGTATTATTATTAAATTTACCACCAGCATTTAAAACTGTGAATATTGCTTCAACTGCTGGTCTACCTGTTTTAGGATGAATATCTACAGGCATTCCTCTACCATCATCTGTAACTGATATAATATCATTTGGTAAAATATCAACTTCAATATGCGTAGCAAAACCGGCTAAGGCTTCATCTATTGAATTATCTACAATTTCCCAAACAAGATGATGTAACCCCATAGGTCCTGTTGAACCAATATACATACCAGGACGAAGTCTAACGTGTTCAATACCTTCAACAAGTTCAATACTAGTAGCGTCATATGCTTGTTCAGTTTCTTTTTCTAATTCTGCCATAATTAATCTCCTTTCACAATTTAATAATTAGAGCTTTTTTTAACAATTCATTAGGTATTTCAATTAAAGTAGTAGTAGTAATAAAAGTTTGATAATTATTTAAATAATTAACTAAGTTGACCTGTTTTTGGTAGTCAAGTTCAGCAAAGACATCATCTAACAATAATATTGGATTATAATTTTCTTTGACTATTTCATAAATTGCTAATTTAATAGCAATAATAGCTAATCTTATTTGGCCTTGTGAACCATAAGTTCTTAAATCTTTATCTCCTATATTTATATTAAAACCATCACGATGTGGACCTACTGTAGTAGTTTTATAATAAATATCATTTTTTAAACTTTTATTATACATATCAACTATATTATCTTTTATTATTTCATTACTTAATTTAATATCTAATATATTTAAATCTTTAGTTATTTTATTTAAATAATAATTTATTTTATTAATATAATTATATCTACATTCATTAATAATCTTAGTGTAATTAATTAAATTATTTGTTAAAACTTTAATTAAAGTTAAATCTAAATTTTTATTTTTTAACAATTCATTTCTTTTCTTTAATACTTTTTTATATAACATTAAATTATTTAAATAATTTTTATTAATAAAACTAATATTTAAATCTAAAAATTTCCTTTTATCTTCTTTAATACCATTAACTAAAATTAAATCATATGGAGAGAAGAATATAGTTTTTATTTCACATGCAAAATCAATTGATTTTACTTTAATATTATTTATAAAGAAATTCTTACCATCTTTACTTAAATTAGCTTTATATTGTTTATTATTATAATTAAGATTTATTATAGCTTCATCACTATTATAATTAATTAAAGAAGAAATATTAGTTGTTCTATGACTTTTAGTAGTACTAAGATAATATATAGCTTCTAAAATAGAAGTCTTACCAACAGCATTAGCACCTAAAAATATAATTAAATTATTATCTTTAAAATCAAGTTTTAAATCTTTAAAATTACGCCAATTAATAAGCCTTATATTATTAATCATATTATTTTATATAATTTATTATTAATTTTAATTACATCATTAATATATAACTTTCTTCCTCTTCTATTTTCTAAAATATCATTAACATATATTTTATTATCTGTTAAAAAAATCTTAGCTTCGCCACCAGTTAAAACATAATTTTCTAGTTTTAAAAGTTGACCTAAAGTTATATATTCACCAATTAATTTTATTTCTTTCATTTTTTCACCACACTAGCATATTATATCATATTTAAGACTATTTTTAAAGAAATATTAAGAAAAATAAGGTTAAATGATAAAATATATTACAATAAGAAAAAATTGTTAAAAAAGGTTATTTTTTATAATATTTTTATTTCTTTTTTTTCAAAATAAAAGAGGCCTAAGCCTCTTAATTATCTAATCTAAATGGTAAAATTATTTCAAGTAGTGTTGAATCAGTCACAGATTTTAAAACAAATTGTTTAGCACCATCAATAAAAGATATTTCAATTTCATTACCTGGCAAGACTTTTAAAGCTTCTAATAAATATTTAGAACTAAAACCAATCACTAAAGGATTATAAGCTTTAATATCGATAGGTAAGATAATTTCTTTACCAGCACCTTGAATATTAGCACTAGATAATTCAACTTCATAATTTTGATCAATTTTTAAAACAACTGCACTAAATGTCATTTCTTTATCTTTAGCATTATCAATAGGTGATAATATAGAAATACGATTAACTGCTGTTTGTAATTCATCTTTATTAAATCTAACACTTACTTTTATATCTTTTTCTTTAGGACAAACATTAGAAGTATCAGGGAAATTTCCATCTAATAATCTTGTTTGAAATAACACATCATTAAATTTAACTAGTAATTTATTTTTAGAAATGTATAATTCTAAAGGTAAATTTTCTTCATAAGCTTCTAAAACTTTTTCTAATTCATCAAGAGATTTAGATGGTACTGTTATCTCAAAAGGATCATAAGTTTCAACATCTAAAGTTTTTAAACTTAAACGATAACTATTAGTAGCTGTTAAAACTAATTTGTTAGCATTATTTTTAAAATTAACTCCAAGTAACATTGGATTTTTATTATTATTAGCACAAGCAAATACTGTTTCTTCAATTGCCCTTTTTAAATCAAGACAATTAATTTTAAAAGGATTTTCTAAAGTAACAAAATCAAGTTTAGGGTAATCATTAGGATCCATTATATTAATTCTATATTCTTTACGATCTGCTTTAATCATTAACATTTTATCTTCAATTAAAAAGAAAGTAATTTTTCTAGAATCAAAAGCTTTAATTAAATCTATAAATGTTTTACCTGGTACAACAGTTTTACCACTTTCTTGAATAAGTAAAGAAGAATCTTTAACTAAAATTTCAATAGCGATATCAGAATTGCTA
This sequence comes from uncultured Acholeplasmatales bacterium, assembly GCA_944324795.1. Lineage (GTDB taxonomy): Bacteria > Bacillota_I > Bacilli_A > Acholeplasmatales > Anaeroplasmataceae > CALUXS01. Next base: position 25,891 of record CALUXR010000002.1, on the reverse strand, counting down.
GCTGTTAAAAATAAATCATTATCTGTAACATCAATTTTAATACCTTCAATAACTTTCATTGGCGTTTTAGTTGGTAAACCATGACTTATGATATTTAATTTATCAAGTAAAACTTCCCTATCAATTGTAAAATTCATAATTAGCCTCCATTTATATTATTAAATTATTAAATTATTATATTATTATTACTATTATGAGTGTGAATATGTGGATAACTTTAAATTATCCCTTAATAACAACCAAAATTATATCATATTTAATGTGGATAAAAAAGTAGATAACTTCACTTATTCACTTTTTTTAAAATTGTATCAATAGCCATCTTCAATTCTTTGTTTATATTTATTTCATTTTCAATTTTACTACAACCATTCATAATTGTTGTATGGTCTCTATTACCTAATATAACGCCTATTTTAGTATAAGGATAATCAAAATATTGTTTTAAAATATACATAGCGATATGTCTAGGTAAAACAAAATTTTGTTTTCTTTTATTAGAAATAATATCAGCTACAGAAATATTATAAAAATCAGCAATAATACTTAATAGAGCATCATGATTTTCAATTTTTATAGCTGAATTCTTTTTATATAATAATAAAGAATCAAGAGCATCTTTAGCTTTTTCTAAATTAATATCACTATAATTACAAACATCACTATGGCCAACGACTCTATTTAAAGCACCTTCAAGTTCTCTTATATTATCTGTGAAGTTTTGAGCTATAAAATATAAAACATCATCAGGAATAACTTTAGTAGTAAGTTCCATAGCTTTTCTTCTTAAAATATTAACTCTTTGTTCTAAGTCAGGACGTTTAATATCAACAGTCATACCTTGAGCAAATCTACTAGTTAAACGTTCCATAATTCCTTTAAGTTCAGTAGCAGGACAATCGCTAGTGATAACAATTTGTTTTTTACGATTGAACAAATCATTAAATAGTTTAAAGAATTCTTGTTGACTTTTTTTACCAATTTCTAGCATTTGAATATCATCAACAAGCAAACAATCTAAATCACCATATTTTTCATCAAAAGCGTCCATTGAGCCAGTTTGAGTAGATTTACTATAATCAACAATAAAATCATTAGCTTGAACATATAAAACTTTTTTATTTAAATCTTTATCTAAAATATAATTACCAATCGCCTGCATCAAATGGGTTTTTCCAAGCCCAACTCCCCCAAAAATATAAAGTGGGTTGGCAATAAAACCAGGTTGTTCCGCAACGTTTAAGCAAATACGATAAGCAAAATTATTAGATTCTCCAACAACAAAAGATTCAAAACTATGATTTTCATTTAAATGATTCAAATATAATCTATTATTAGAGCTTAATGTTGTTTCATTTTTCTTAATATCACCTTCACAAACAAATTTAAATTTTAATTTTTCATCAGTGTAATTCTTTAAAATATCATTTATTTTTTCTATATGCATTCTATTTATTTTAGCTTGAATATATTCACTTGGTACTAAGACATATATAATATTATTTTTAAATTGAACTACATCATTAACTTCAGAAAAAGTATTATCAAAAGTACCTTCGCTTAATACTTTATCAGCTAAATATTTTTTAGTTTTATTCCATAATTCCTGATAGTAAGATTGCATCTTATCACCTCTTAAGTGCACATATAATAGCACAAAAAATGTTAAAATCAACAAAAAGTTATCCACATAAAATTGTGGATAACTTATCTATTTTTTACAAAAAATTGACAAAATTGTGGATAACTATCCTAAAAAACCTATATTTTATAAGAAAAAACACTAGTTATCCACATATCCACATATCTATTTTTAGTGGATAACTTATCCACATTTTAGAAAAAATTAATCCACTTTTTTTTATAATTAATGTGGATAAAATATTAATTATTTAATAATTTAATAAGTTTTATTATTTTTTTAGATTTTATTAATATCTATCATTAAAAAAATGAATATTTTAATAAAAATTGCTCTTTCGTAATTAAAATTATCTTGACATAAATAAGCTAATTTGCTAGAATACTTTAGCATGGTTTCAAAAAGAAAGAGAGGTTATATCAATGAAAAGAACATATCAACCTAATAAACGTAAAAGAAAAGTTACTCATGGATTCCGTGTTCGTATGGCTAGTAAAAATGGTCGTAAAGTATTAGCACGTAGACGTCAAAAAGGTAGAAAAAGATTAACTGTTTAACTTAATAAATAAAAATACCAGGACAACTAGAATTTTAATTTTTTTAGTTGTCCTTTTTATTTATAAGGAGTCTATAATGAAAAAAGAATTTCGCATAAAGAAAACAAAAGAAATTGAAAAAGTTTTAAATAATAAAAAAAGTATAAGTAATAATTATTTTAGAATTTGTATTTATAAAAATCCTGAAACCAGCCATTTTCGATATGCGATTAGTGTAGGAAAAAAAATAGGTAATGCTGTTATAAGAAATAAAGTTAAAAGAAGAATAAGAATGTTATTTCAAAAAAATAATAAAATCTTAGATAAATATGATTTCTTTTTAATAGCTAAAGCCCAAATTAATGATTTAAAATATAATGAATTAGAAGATTTATTTATTAAAACCATTAAAAAATTACAAAAACAAGGAGAAAAACAGTGAAATTATTTTTATACAAAAATTGGTTAAAAATAGCAGCTGTATTAATCGTTTGTTTCATAATGTTAGGCTTAACAAGTTGTAGAACTCAAGCTGATTATTGGTATAGTAATGTTTATACAACTTGGGGTAATGAATTCCATTTCCAATCATTTTGGGATGGATTTTGGGGTTGGCCTGTTTCTATTTTATCATATCCTTTTGCTTGGTTATGTAGTTCAATTGGTAAAGGTTTAGGTAATTCTTATGTTTGGGGTATTATTTTTACAACTTTAATTATTAGAACTGTAGCTTGGCCTATTTATGCAAGACAAAATGGTACATCTGTTAAGATGCAACTTATGCAACCAGAATTAGATAGATTACAAAAGAAATATGCTTTTAGAAAAGATGAAGCAAGTCAACAAAGAATGAAACAAGAAATGATGCTTATATATAAAAAATATAAGTTTAATCCTTTAGGCTGTATTTTTACAATGTTTATTCAATTCCCAATTTTCGTAGCTATGTATGAAGTTGTAAGAAGAATAAACTTAACAACTGTTGTTGATGCTGGTAATGGTGTTTTAATTGAAAGTTATGGTAAGTTCGCTCTTGCTGATACGAAATTATTTGGTTTCTTTGAATTAAATGGTACTTCTGCGACTGTAGGAGCAACACAAGATAAAATTCTTTGTGTTGTTATTGCTATTCTTTATGCAGGTATTACTTTCTTAAGTCAAAAATTAGCTCAAAGAAAACCTTCATATATGAAGAAAACATCATATAATACTAAAACATCAGATCAACAAAAACAAATGAATATTATGAATATTGTTATGATCGTCATGTTCTTCTTTATTGCATTAAGTTCAACAGCTTTAGGTATTTATTGGCTTATTGGTGCTATTTATCAAATATTCCAATCATTTGTTGGTAGAAAAATGAATGAAAGAACATATTATAAAATGAAAGAAAAAGAAATTCATGGTGATTATAAAATCATAAATGATGATGTTAAAAAAAATAAAGCTAAAGCTTTAGAAATTGAAGGAAAGGATAGTGGGTCAAATGAAAAGAAAGATTCAAGTAGTAGGTAAAGATGAAGTAGATGTAATGCAAAAGGCCCAAGATATCTTAAGAGTACCAGCAAATAAAATTTTCATTAATACATTAGGTGAAATTAATGGTGAATTAAACTGTGAAGCATTAATAGATATTAATTTAGCTTTAGAAGGAAGAAGATATTTAGAAAATATCTTTAAAGTAATGGATATCAAATATCAAATAGAAACTCGTACAGTTGGTGGTGAAAATGAAATCCATTATATTGTTGAAAGTTCAGAAAATTCATTACTTATTGGTCGTGATGGACGTACATTAGAAGCATTACAAACCCTACTTAGAAATTTAATATCTAATTATAATTCAGAAAAAATGATTTTAACTTTAGATATTGGTTCTTATAAATCTAATCGTGATCGTAAACTAGAAATATTAGCCACAAAAACCGCTAAAGAAGTAGCTAGAACTAAAATTGCGGCTAAACTTGACCCTATGAATTCATATGAAAGACATATAATTCATGAAAAATTATCATCATGGCGTGATGTATATACAGAATCTGAAGGTGAAGGGGAAAATAGAGCGGTTGTTATTAAACCTAAATTAAATTAAGAGCAGTTTAATAGACTGCTTTTTTAATTGTTGAAAAATAAATAATTTTTCTATTTAAAATACTACAAACAATTTGTTTTTTTTGTTATAATTACATTATTATGAGAAGAGTTTTAGGATTAATTTTAACAGGATTATTATGCTTTATTATATGGGCTACAATTGGCTCAGGGGTAGAAAATTTAAAAATTGATTTAACAGTTTCTAAATTTGTAAAATCCGCTACTCTAATTGAAGAAAAAAGCACTGAAAAAATTAAATATTATGAAGTTAAATCTAAATTTGAATTAGAAGAACCTACTACTACAGTTATTGGAAATAGGGAATATCCTGGTTATATGGGAGATATAATTTGTGCTAAGACAGCTGATATTAATTATCCTATTTTATATGAAGGAGTAACTTATTATGTTGGTGGTCATGCGGCTTTATGTGGTTTTCCTTACGAATCTAAAGATATTAATTTTGATTTAGGAGATACTTTTGAAATAACTGGTTTTGGTAGTAATATAACGGCTAAAGTTGAAAATAGTTATGATTTCTTAAATGGTCATTATAAAGAATTTATGGTTTATAGAGTTAACACTACTTTAGAAAATAGATTTAAAGCTTTTTTAAATGCTATGAGTTATTATGGGCAATCATATAATTATTTTTTCATAATAAATAAAGATAGTAAAAAATTCTGTTCTGATTTAGTATCTAGATCATATAAAGAAGTAGGAATAGATTTAGATAGTGATGGTGTAGCTCCAACTATTCTAGATATAATGAGTAGTCCATATGTATATTTAACTTATTATTCTAAATTAGATAGAGATGGTACTAGACATATTTATAAATTAGTTTAAAAGGAGGTAAAAAAATGGCATATGTTGCACTTTACAGAGCTTATCGTCCTCAACTTTTTAGTGAAGTTGTCGATCAAAAACCGATTGTAAAAACTTTAGAAAATGCTATATTAAATGATAAAGTAGCACATGCATATTTATTTTGTGGTCCTAGAGGCACAGGTAAAACAACATTAGCTAAAATATTTGCAAAAGCTTTAAATTGTGAAAACGGACCAACTATTACTCCTTGTGAAGAATGCGAAGTTTGTAGAAGTATTAAACAAGGTACTAACCCAGATGTAATAGAAATAGATGCGGCTTCAAATAATGGTGCTGATGATATTAGAAGTTTAAGAGATAGTGTTAAATTTTTACCAAGTATGTCAAGATATAAAGTTTATATTATTGATGAAGTTCATATGCTTAGTAATGCTGCTTTTAATGCTTTACTTAAAACTTTAGAAGAACCACCTAAATATGTTGTTTTTATTTTATGTACAACGGAACCTTATAAAATACCAGAAACTATTTTATCAAGATGTCAAAGATTTGATTTTAAAGCTATATCTCAAAGTGGAATAAGTGAAAGAATTAAAGAAATTTGTGATAAAGAAAACATTAAAATTACTGAAGAAGCAATAAATGAAATCACTAATTTAGCAGAAGGTGGTATGCGTGATGCTTTAAGTTTGTTAGATCAAGTAATATCTTATGTAGCAAACAAAGAAATTGAAGTTAATGATGTTTTTGAAGTTAGTGGTAATGTAGCAGGTGTTGATTTATTTAATTTATTAAATTTAATTTATAATTCTAAATCAGAAGAAGCAATTGATTATATTTCTAAATTATATGATAGTGGTAAAGAAATAGATAAGATAACTAGTGATTTAATATTATTTTTAAGAGACATTTTATTATTAAAAACAGGTATAAATTCTTTTAATAAAGCCTTATTTAAAGAAAAAGAGTTTATTGAATTAATTGATAAAATAGGTAAGTCTTTAATATTTAGTTGGATTGATTTATTAAATGAAGCAAGTAATCAAATGAAATTTTCAAATCAAAAAAGATCATATTTAGATTTATGTATTTTAAAAATGAGTGATGAAAAAACTAAATATGAAAGTTCTATTAATGATAGAATTAAATATTTAGAAACAACTATTTTAAATTTACAGGCAACAGTTAATAAAAAAAATAGTGAAATCATAAATATAAAACCTACTAATATTAGTGATTTAAATAATATTAATGATAAAAAAGAAAGTAAAAATGATGATGAATTTATTGATATTAAAGAAATAAATGAAATATTAAATAATGCTAATAAAGAAATAAGAGAAAAATTTAATAAAGAATGGCCTTTAATGCAAATTAAATATCAAGATATTTTAGCAGTTTCTATTTTAAAATATGGTAAAGTAGTTGCTGTTAGTGATAAATCTATTATCTTTGTTTTACAAGATGAAGGTTTTTGTAATAGGGTTATGAAATATGAAAATTATATTCAAATGTATGAAATAATAAATAAACAAATTCCTTCAATAGAGAAAATTATTACTATTCCTAAAAATATTTGGTTAAAAATAGCGGCTGATTTTAAAAAGAAATATCAAGAAGGTATTGAAAAACCTATTTTAGATAATATAATAATACCGGTTAAAAAACCAATTAAAAAAGAAGAAATTAAAGATAAAGACCCAGTAATCGATAAATTAAAAGATTTATTTGGCGATAAATTAGAAATAAAGGAGTAAAAAATTATGAATCAAGCAATGATGATGAAATTAAGAAAAATGCAAAAACAATTACAAGAAGCCCAAGAAAAATTACAAAACTCTACTTTTATTGGTAAAAGTGGTGGTGTTTGTGAAGTAGAAGTTAAAGGTACAAGAGAGGTATTAAAAATTAATATTTTACCTGAAGCTTTTGAATCTAAAGAAGATATTCCTCTTATTGAAGATGCTATAGTATCAGCTATTAATGATGCTTTTAAACAAATAGATGCAGAAACAGAAAAAATTATGGGACCATATGCAAGTATGCTTGGTGGTGTTTCATTTTAATGTATAAATATCCGCAAAGTATTTTAAATTTAATTAATTCTTTTGCAAGCCTTCCGGGAGTAGGAAATAAAACAGCAGAAAGATATGCTTTTTATGTTCTTAATAATTTAAATATTGAAGATATTGATGAATTTGTAACAAATTTAAAAAATGTTAAAGAAAACATTAAACATTGTAAAATTTGTGGTAATCTTTCAGAAGATGATATTTGTGATATTTGTAAAGATTCTAAAAGAGATCATAGTATAGTTATGGTTGTTGAAAATGAACGCGATGTCTTAAGTTTAGAAAAATTAGATGAATATAAAGGGGTTTATCATATTTTAGGAGGAGCAATTACTTTTTCTAAAGGAATAAGTGCAGCTGATTTAAATATTGATTCTTTAATAAATAGAGTTAAAGAAGGCCAAATTAAAGAAATTATATTAGCTACTAATGCTACTTTAGAAGGGGAAACAACAGCTCGTTATCTAAAAGAATTATTAAATGATTATGAAATAAAAATATCTAGAATTGCTTATGGTCTTCCGGTTGGTCAAGATTTAGTTTATGCAGATCAAATGACTCTTCTTAAAGCTTTAGAAGGAAGAAGAGAATATAAATGAGATTACTTTTTAGAAGTATTGTAGATAATGAAGTTATAAATAAAGAATTAGAATATTTTATAGAAGGTAGAAATATTTATTTTTATGATGAAAATATTAAAACTACATTTAAAGATACTAGTGATGGCTTAATTTGTTTAAGAGAAGGTAAAATTAAACAAGAATTATTATTTATACCAGGAAAAATAACTAGGACGAATTTAAAAATAGAATATGATTTAGAAACAACTTTATTTATCTATACCCATTTATTAAAAAAAAGTGAAAACGGTTATTATTTAAAATATGATTTAATATTAGATAATAATGTTGTTAGTAAGCATAAAATTTGGATTAAATATCTTGCAAAAGATATAAAAATAGATTAAAATATGTAAACGAAAAAATGGAGGGGTATAATGCCAAATTACCAAGAAATGTCAATGCTTGATGTAGCCTATGATATTCTAGCAAATCATCAAGAAAGAATGAATATAAATGAATTATTAAAACAAACATTAGAAGCAAAAGGTTTATCTGATGACGATTATGAACATAGAACCCAATTATATTTAGATATTACTACAAGTTCTAAATTTGTTTTTATGGGTGATGAAGAATGGGATTTAAAAGAAAGGCAATCTTTAGATATATATGATAAAGATGGATCTGAATTTAATACAGGTGAATCTATTGTTGATGATGAATTAGATGATGAAGACATCTTAGATGATAATGATTATGAAAATGATGATGAATATGACCAAGATGAATATGATCAAGATGAAGAAGAAGATGATGATGACGATTATGAACATGATGAAAATGGTGATTTATTAGAACGTTATCATGAAGATGATGAAGATGATTCATTCTCAGAAGATGAATATAATGATTACATGGATGATTATGAAGACATGTATGATGATAATTAGAAGTGAAAAAATCACTTCTTTTTTTAATTTTTTTTACAAAAGGTGCTTTTTTCTAACAATATAATAAAATATATTGATTTAATTTATGTTGTGTGTTATTATACATATGTCCTAATAAGGACACTATCTATCACTCTCCCTTAAGTTATTGATAGATATCTTTTTCATAAGCAAACTATAACTCTCCCAGATAAAGGACAACCTTAGTGTTGTCCTTTATCATTTTTTTATTAATTGTAATTATTTATTAAATATTATAAAATATAAAAAAAGGAAGTGGAAAAATGTATAAAATAGCAGTTGTAGAAGATGAAATTAATTTAGCTAATTTAATAGGAAAATATTTAAATAATGAAGGCTATGAATATAAAATATTTAATAGTGGTGAACAAGCAAGTAAAGAAATAAAAGAAGATTATAAACTATGGATATTAGATATAATGTTGCCAGGTACAATTTCTGGATATGATTTAATTAAAAAAATTAAAGAAGAAAAACCAAATATGCCTGTAATATTTACATCAGCACGCGATCAAGACATTGATAAAATTATGGGGTTAGAGCTTGGTTCTGATGATTATTTAGCTAAACCTTATAATATGAGAGAATTGATGTTAAGAATTAAAAAAATATTAGAAAGATGTTATAAAGAAGAAGAAACAACTTTAATTAAATATCTAGATTATGAAATTGATTTTGATAAAAGAAGAGTATTTTATAATGGTGAAATAGTTGTTTTAACATCAAAAGAATATGATTTATTATGTTATTTATTAGAAAATAAAAATAAAGCTTTATCAAGAGAACAAATAATAGAACAAGTTTGGGGAAATGAATATTTTGGAAGTGATAGAGTAGTAGATGATCTTTTAAGAAGATTAAGAGCGAAAATGCCTAATATAAATGTTGAAACTATTTATGGTTATGGGTATCGTCTATTATGGTAGAAAAAAAAGTTATAAAAAGAAGTCTATCAGCTAAGATTTTTTTAATCTTCTTTTCTAGTTTAATTATTATTTTTTGTGCAATTATCATCATATTGGCTCTTAGTTTAAATATGATAGCAACACAGGAGACGTATTATAGATTAGATAATTATACTAGATTAACAGTCGATTATTGGCAAAAAGGAATACCAATAATTGGCGATAATGTAGGTATTAATAGACCAGAAATTTGGGGCACTACTAGCAGTTTATCTGTTATTCAAGGAAAAATAGAAGATAAACCAATTTGTATGTCTTATTATTTAGAAACTAATGTTTTAGAAAATAGTGAATTAGATACATTTTTAAATAAAATTGAAATTGGTAACAATTCTTATGAAGCTAAAAACGGTACAATTTATTATTGTTTTAGAGTTGATGAAAAAACAAAAAATTTTGTTGTTTTTCTAGTTGATGACACTTATAACGAAGGATTTATTCGTAATGTTATTTTTAATATAATTATTGTAATAACAATAGCGACAATCTTATTAGCTTTTATTTTAGGGTTCTTTATAAATAAAATGATTAATAGAATAAAGGCTTTACAAAGCCATATTTCTAATATGACTAAAGATAATTACAATGTTGGATATATAGATGATGGCGATGATGAAATAAGAGAATTATCTGATAGTATTGAACAAATGCGAATAGAAATTAAAAATAGTGAAAATATTAAACAAGAAATGTTACAAAATGTTAGTCATGATTTTAAGACGCCAATTGCGGTTATAAAAAATTATGGTGAAGCTATTTTAGATGGTGTTTGTGATAAAGAAGATGCTAAAATAATTGTGAAGCAAGCTGATGTTTTAAAATCAAAAGTTAATCAATTATTACAATATAATAGATTAGAATATTTAAATAAAGATAAGCCATTTAGTGAAGTTGATATTTGTGATGTTATTAAAGAAGTAGTTAATAATCATAATGTTAATGATAATAAAATTAAGTTTATTTTAAATTTAGAACCTTGTATATTTTTAGGATATAGAGAAAATTTTACAACAATTGTTGAAAATATTGTTGATAATGCTATTCGTTATGCTAAAAGTAAGATTATTATTACAACTAAAGAGAATAAATTAACTATTTATAATGATGGAGAAGCAATTGAAGATAAATTTTTAAAAGCTAATTTTAAACCTTATGAAAAAGGATCAAAAGGAGAATTTGGTCTTGGGATGTCAATTGTTCAAAAAACAGTTAATTTCTTTGATTTAAAATTGAAAGTTTATAATGAAAAACAAGGCGGAGTTTCTTTTGTTATATATAAGGAATAAAAAATATAAGGAGGATTTGTTCCTCCTTATTGTTTTTAAGATATAAAATAATTATTTAACTAGTTCGCCATAAATTACACCAGCTAGGCAACCAGCATTTGATTCATCTGTATCAATATGCATAGCTAAGCTGTAATTTTTAGATACTCTTACTACTGTATCTTCAAATATTAATTTACGACCTGTTTCATTTAAAACTTTAACTGATACGATATCACCATTATTAACACCTAATTCACTAGCATCTTCAGGAGTCATATGAACGTGACGTTTAGCAACAATAACACCTTCAGTTAATTCAACTTCACCACATGGACCTACTAATTTACAAGCTCCACTACCTTTGATATCACCAGATTCTCTAACAGGGGCAGTAACACCGATTGTACGGCAATCTGTAAATGATAATTCAACTTGATTATGATTTCTTTCAGGTCCTAGAATTGAACAATTTAATTCACCTTTAGGTCCTACAACTTTAACCTTTTGATTAGATGCAAATTGACCAGGTTGAGATAACATTTTTTTAACTTCTAATTTACCTTCTGGTCCGAATAATACTTTTAATGTTTCTTCTGTAACATGTACGTGTCTAGCACTTGTTTCAATTAAAATTTGTTTCATTTTCTTTTTCCTTCCTTATAGTTAAATTATAGCACTTTTATATATTAAAAGTCTAATAATTTAAAACAAAAAGTTAAAAAGCTTGCTTTTAAAAATAAATATTATAAAATGAATTAGAAATGTGGTGATAATTTGTTTAAAAAGTTAGAAAGAACGAAAGTTTTTCGTGATCCTATTTATGGTTATATTGAAGTAGATTTAGAATTAATAAGTAAATTGATCGATAGTAAAGAAGTTCAAAGATTAAGAAGAATAAGACAACTTAGTGGTGTTGGAATGGTTTTTCAAACGGCAGAACATTCCCGTTTTTGTCATGCTTTAGGAACTTATCAAATGGCTAGACTTGTTTTATTAAAAGTAGAAGGAATAAAAGAAAATTTAGACGAATATGAACAAGTTTTATTTTTATGTACTTCTCTTCTTCATGATATTGGCCATGGACCATATTCACATGCTTTTGAAAATGTTTTAGATGTATCTCATGAAGAAATGTCAGCACGTATTATAACTTATAAAGATAGTGATATTTATAAAATTTTAGTAGAAGAAAAAATTAATCCTTTTGATATTTCTTCAATCATAAGAAAAGAAGGAAAATATAGACTTATAGAACAATTAATTTCAAGTCAATTAGATGTTGATAGACTAGATTATTTATCTCGTGATGCTTATTTTACAGGTGCTTTATATGGCAATATTGATCGTTTAAGATTACTTAGAAGTTTAATAATTAAAGACCAAAAAGTGCTAGTTAGAGCTAGTGGCTTACATTCAGTTGAATCATATTTAATGGCTAGATATCATATGTATTTCCAAGTATATTATCATCCGGTAGCTAGAGCTTATGAATTATTGCTTGAATCAATATATAATAGAATTAAAGATTTAGTGGCTAATAATATTAAAATAAATGCTAATTTAGAGGATTTTTTAGCTATCTTAAAAGATAGTAACAACATTAAAAGTTATATTGAAATTGATGATAATTATGTTTTTGGTTTTATTAAACAATTAATTAAAAGTGAAGATGAAATACTAAATAAATTTGCAAACGCTATTGAAAATAGACATTTATTTAAATATATAGAATTAAATAAAGATATTAATTTAGATTTAATAAAACCTTATTTAAATAAAAAATATTATTATTATGAATCTAGTGTTAGTGCGGTAGCTTATCTTACAACTTTAGGTAAAGATAATATAAATATTTATTTAGATAATGGAAAAATAATCCCAATTGAAGAATATTCAAGTGTTATTAATGCCTTAGCTGTTTCATCTTATAAAGAAGTTAAAAGAATATATTATTTTGAAGGTTAGATTATGGATATTTTAATTGTTGAAGGTAAACATGATTATGAAAGAATAAAAAGATTATTTCCTAATTTATTAATAATTACGACAAATGGTAGTGAAACAAGTGAAAATACAATAAACTTAATTAAAGAATATGCTAAAAATAATGAAATTATTATTTTCACAGATCCTGATTATCCAGGAGAAAGAATTAGGAAAAAAATCAAAAATATTTGTCCAAAAGCTAAAGAAGTTTTTATTAATAAAAATAAATGTATTAGTAAAAATAAGAAAAAAGTAGGGGTAGAACATGCTAGCGATAAGGACATATTAGAGGCTTTAAGTGATATAAAAAATACAAATATTAATAAAAGGTATGATTTAAAAACTTTGATTAATTTAGGCTTAGCTTTAGATAATGATTCTAAATTAAAAAGAGAATATTTAGCTAATAAATTAAATATAGGTAAACCTAATGTTAAAACATTAATTAATAGATTAAATAGTTTTAATATAGATATAAATAAAGTTAAGGAGATTTTAGATGATTATGGATGTGAAAGCTAAGAAATCTTTAGGACAAAATTTCTTAATTGATGAAAATATAATAAATAAAATAGTTGATGAATTAAATATTTTAGATGATTCATTAGTTATAGAAATAGGTCCTGGTAAAGGAGCTTTAACTAAGTTATTAGTTAAAAAAGCTAAATATGTTTTAGCTTATGAATTAGATAAAGAGTGTATTAATTATCTTAATTTAAATATTAAAACTAAAAATCTAAAGATTATTAATGAAGATATTTTAAAAGCTAATATAAAAGAAGATATTTTAGCTTATAATGATATACAAAATATCTATATTATAGGTAATTTACCATATTATATTACTACTCCAATTATATTAAAATTAATAGAAGATAAATTAAAAGTTAATAAATATTTATTTATGGTTCAAGAAGAAGTAGCTAATAGATATTGTTATTTAGAAAATAATAAAGAATATAATGCTTTAACTGTTTATCTTAATTATTTATTTAAAACTAAAAAATGTTTTGTTGTTAAAAATACTAGTTTTGATCCTATTCCTAAAGTTCAGAGTGCTATAATTAGTTTAGAAGATAAAGAAAAAGAAAATGTTATAAATGAAGATTATTTTTATGAAATAAATAAATTAATTTTTAGGCAAAAAAGAAAGACTTTAATTAATAATTTAAAAGATAAATTTAATTTAAATATATTAAAAGAAGTATTTAATAAATTAAATTTTAAAGAAAATATTAGAGCTGAAGAATTAAGTATTAAAGATATAATTAATTTAAGTGATAATTTATTTATTATAAATAATATTTTTGAATATGCATATGCTAAAATTAATTTAACATTAAGGGTATTTAAAAATAAAAATGATTATCATCCCCTAAATTCATTGATGGTACCAATAGATTTACATGACACTTTAATTTTTGTTAAAAGTGATGATGATAAAGTTATTAGTAATATAGAAATAGAAAATAATGTAATTTTAAAAACAATTAAATTATTTAAAGAAAAATACAATGTTAATAGTGGTGTTCATATCTATTTAAAAAAAGAAATACCGCTATCAGCTGGTTTAGCTGGAGGAAGTAGTGATTCTAGTGCTACTTTAAGAGGTTTAAATAGATTATTTAATTTAAATAAAACAAAAGAAGAACTTGAAAGTCTAGCTAAAATGATTGGTTCTGATAACAATTTTACTTTATATAATAAAGCGGCAATTGCTAGTAATAGAGGAGAAATATTAAAATTCATTCCTAATATTAAAGAAGTAGAATTAATCTTAATAAAGCCAAATTTTGGTCTTTCTACAAAAGAAATATATGATAATTATCAATATATAGAACATCTAGATACCACAAATAAAGCTAGTGAATGTTTAATAAATGGTGATATTTCTAATTTAGAAAATTATTTATTTAATGATTTAGAATCAGCATCTTTATTAGATGAAAAATATAAAATATTTAAAGATAAATTAAATGATTTAAATATTAAAAGTTATCAAAGTGGTAGTGGCCCAACAAGATTTAGTTTTAATTTAAATAGTTATGATATATTAAAAAAAGAAACAAATTATTTAGTCATAAAAACAAAAATAATAAATGGGAGATAATGAATCATTTATTAATATAAAAAAATTATAAAACGTTTTCTAGAATGTTAAATATATACAATAAATGTAAAATTTTGTTATAATTAATGTATGTTTTAGGAGGTAATGAAATGTCTACTTTATTAGGTAAAAAAGTTAAATTGTTTAGTTTATCTGCTAATCGCTCTCTTGCAGAAGAAATTGCTAAATCAATTGGTATTGATTTATCAAGTTGTGATGTTTTACATTTTGCTGATGGTGAAATAAATGTAAATATAAATGAAACAGTAAGAGGTCATCATGTATTTGTAATTCAACCAACTAGTTCACCGGTTAATGAACATTTAATGGAATTATTAATAATGTGTGATGCTTTAAAGAGAGCATCTGCTAAAACAATCAATTTAGTAATTCCTTATTATGGCTATTCTCGTCAAGATCGTAAAGCTAAATCACGTCAACCTATAAGTGCTAAATTAGTTGCCGATTTAATTCAAACTGCTGGTGCTAATAGAGTTATTGCGATGGATTTACATGCAGCTCAAATTCAAGGTTTCTTTAATATTCCAATTGATAATTTCTTAGGTTTACCAATTTTAGTAAATTATTTTTTAGATAAAAAATTAAATTCTAAAGATGTGATTGTTGTATCTCCTGATCATGGTGGAGTTACAAGAGCGCGCGAATTTGCTAAAGTTTTAGAATGCCCTATTGCGATAATTGATAAAAGAAGACCTGAACCTAATAAGGCAGAGGTTATGAATATACTTGGTGATATTGCAGGTAAAACTTGCATTTTAGTTGATGATATGGTCGATACTGCTGGTACATTAACTGCTGGTGCTGATGCTTTAATGAAAGCTGGGGCAAAAGAAGTTTATGCAGCTTGTACACATGGAGTTTTATCTAATCCTGCTGTTGAAAGAATTCAAAATTCATCTTTAAAAGAATTGATAATAACTAATACGATTGAATTACCAAAAGATAAACAAATACCTAAAATTAAAGTTGTATCTGTTGGTTCTTTACTTGGTCATGGTATTCTTCGTATTTTATCTGATGAACCATTATCTGGTCTATTTATTTATTCATACGACAAATCAAAAAGAGAATTATTATAATGAAATTGATTGTTGGTTTAGGTAATATAGGCGAACAATATCAAAATACAAGACATAATCTAGGTTTTAATTGCCTAGATTATTATGCTTATAAACATAATTTAACATTTAAAGAAGAAAAAAAACTAAAATGTTTTTTAATAAATTTTAATTTAAATGGTGAAAAAATAGTTATGATTAAACCGACTACTTATATGAATTTATCTGGAGAAGCTGTCAGTTTAGTTGTTAATTATTATAAAATAAATATTTCTGATATTTTAGTAATTTGTGATGACCTAGATAGTCCTGTTGGTCGAGTTAGATTACGTGATAAAGGGGCTAGTGGTGGTCATAATGGTTTAAAAAATATCATTTTGCATTTAGGAACTGCTGATTTTAAAAGAATAAAAATTGGTATTGGTCGCGACAAATTAATTGATGTAGCAAGTTATGTTTTATCACATTTTAAAGATGAAGAAAAAAATTTAATAAATGAAGCAATAAAGGAAGTTGAAATGGCTGTTGAAGAGTTTATTTTAGATGTTCCTTTTAATAAAATAGCTTCAAAATATAGTAAATAAGTGAGTTCTTACTCACTTTTTAATGCGTTAGGAGATTAAATATGAATGAATATTTATATTATGCTAATATAGAACCTTTTAAAAGTATAATTAATAAACGAGGAATTAAAGTAGCTAAAAGTACTAATGAAATTAATGAATTACTTTTAATTTTAGATTTTATGTGTCATGACAATAGTATATTTGTAGTTTTACCTACTTTATCAGAGGCACAAACATATTATGATGATTTAATTAAATATTTACCTTTTAATCAAGTTTTATTCTTTCCTTCTGATGAACTTATTACTGCAGAAATGTTATCTAGTAGTGGTGATTTTTTATATGAAAGATTAGTTACTATGTATTCGCTTGTAAAAGGTGGTAAATATATTATTATAACTAATACTAATGGAATTATTAAAAAAGAAATGCCTAAAGAAAATTTTAAAAAATATATTTTTAATATTTCTAAAGGCGATATAATTAAAAGAGAAGATTTAATAAATAAATTGTTGATTTCTGGTTATAAACATAATTATACAACTTATAAAACAGGTGAATTTTCTAAACGTGGTTCAATTGTTGATATTTATTTATTTGGTGAAGATAATCCTATTAGAATTGATTTTTTTGATGATGAAATAGACTCTATTAAATATTTTAATCCTGATAATCAACGTTCCTTTAAAGAAATAGATAGTATTGAAATTAAACCTGTTATTGAGATGTTATATACTGATATTGAACTTGAAAAAGCATTAAAAGAAATTAGTTTATTTAAAGAAAATAATGAATTATCAAAAATAGAATTAGATATAATTAATAAAGATGTTAATGATTTAAATTTAAGAGAAAATACAGTTAAATTAATGCGTTATGTAGACTTTTTTTATGATGAAGAGGTAAGTATTTTTAATTATTGTGATAATAAAAAATTATATTTTATTGATGCTGGTAAAATAGAAGATTGTTATAACAATATGATTCTTGATTTAATTGAATATGAAGGAAGACTTGGAGGTAATTTGATATCTAAATTACATCCATATATTAATATTTCTAAATACCAAGCAGATGTTTATATTGAAGGTCTTAAAAGTATAGGTAGTATTGATTATAGTTTTAATTATAATGAAATTAAAAATTATAAAGGTAATGAAGAAGCAATTAATAAAGATATTAGTAAATATAATTTAATTAGCAATGTTTTACTTGCTATAAGCAATCAAAATATAAAAGAAAAATTAAAGAACAGTTTTTTTAATCATCAAATCTATTATAATGAAGGAAAAATATATGAGCCTAAAGATAAAAGTACAATCTTTTTTGCTGATATTAATTTACCATCTGTTAGTTTAAAGAATAATTTAGTAAATATCTTTAATGAAGATACTTTAATGAAAGATGAAAAAATTAATAAAAAGACGCCACGATATAAATCAATTTATAAAAATTCGCAAAAAATTAATCGTTATGATGAATTGAAAATAGGTGATTATATCGTTCATTATGATTATGGTGTTGGTAAATATTTAGGAATTAAGACACTTGTTAATGATGGTGTAAAAAGAGATTATATTTTTTGTGAATATGCTAATAATTCAAGTCTTTATGTACCAATTGAAAATATTAAAAGTATTATGAAATATGCTAGTGGGGATACACCTGGTATTTTAATGCATGAAATAGGTGGTACACTTTGGGCAAGAACTAAAGAAAAGGTTAGAAAGAAAGTTAGAGATATAAGCGAACGTTTAATAAGTTTATATGCTAAAAGAGAGAAAAGTAAAGGTTATGCTTTCCCTAAAGATGATGAAATGCAATTAGAATTTGAAGCTGATTTTCCTTATGAATTAACAAAAGATCAACAACAAGCTGTAGAAGCGATTAAAAGAGATATGGAAAAAAGTTTTCCGATGGACCGACTTGTTTGTGGTGATGTTGGTTATGGTAAGACTGAAGTTGCTTTAAGGGCGGCTTTTAAGGCGGCTTATGCAGGAAAACAAGTAGCATTATTATGTCCGACAACTATTCTATCTGATCAACATTATCATACTTTTTATGATAGAATGAATAAATATGGTTTAAGAGTTGAAATATTAAATAGATTTATTTCAACAAAAAAACAAAATGAGATTTTTGCTGATTTAGAAAATGGAAAAATTGATGTTGTAATAGGTACTCATAAATTATTAAATAAAAACATTAAATTTAAAGATTTAGGTTTATTAATTGTTGATGAGGAACAACGTTTTGGAGTTGTTCATAAAGAACGCATTAAAGAAATGAAAGTAAATGTAGATTGTATTACATTATCAGCAACCCCTATTCCAAGAACCTTACAAATGTCAATGCTTGGAATAAAAGATTTATCGATGATTGAAACCCCACCTAAAAATAGATACCCAATTCAAACATATGTTATCGAACAAAATGATGCAATAATTCGTGATGCTATAGAAAGAGAAATAGCGCGCCATGGTCAGGTTTTTTATTTATATAACAGTGTTGATAGAATTGAAGAAAAAGCAATTGAAATCAAAAAATTATGTCCAAATGCACGAATTATATTTGCTCATGGTAGGTTAAAGAGTAGTGAACTTGAAGATAGAATCTATGCATTTATTAATAAAGAATATGATGTTTTAGTATGTACAACTATTATAGAAACAGGTATTGATATTCCAGAAACAAATACATTAATTATTAATGATGCTGATAGACTTGGTTTATCACAACTTTATCAAATAAGAGGTAGAGTTGGTAGATCTAGTAAAATAGCATATGCATATTTGATGTATGAACCTCATAAAATATTAACAAAAGAAGCTGAAAAAAGATTAGAGACAATAAAAGAATTTAATGAACTTGGAAGTGGATTTAAAATTGCGATGCGCGATTTATCAATAAGAGGTTCTGGTGATTTATTAGGAGCTGAACAATCAGGGTTTGTTGAATCGGTTGGTATTGAGATGTATATGAAGATATTAAATGAAGAAGTAAAACATATAACACCTGAAAAAATAGAAAATAATCCACTTACAAAGAAACCAATTCTTTCTTTAACAGTTAGTGAAAATTATATTTCTAATGAAGATATTAGAATTGAAGTTCATAAAAAGATTGAATCTATTAAAAATATTGAAGATTTTAAGAAAATAAAAGAAGAATTGACAGATCGTTTTGGATATATTGATGATGATACCTATCATTATATGTATGAAAAGTTATTTAAAAATATTGCTAGAGAATTTAAATTTAGAGATATTGAAATTAAAGATAATAATATAATTTCTTTAAAAATGGCAGAAGATAATAGTAAAAATATTAATGGTGTTTTATGGTTTAATTTATTAAAGAAACATCAAAATATTATTGTTAGATATATTCATCCAAATATTATTTTAGAAACAAGAAAAGAAGAAAGTATATTAAAAGCGATGGAAGATATTATAAATTATCTTTTAGATGTAAAAAATAATATAGAAAATAAATAATAGATAAAGTATAATTATAAATGGTGATAAAGATATGTATGACGTTATTATTGTTGGCGCTGGACCTGCCGGTATTTATAGTTCATATGAATTAATTACGAAAAGACCAGATTTAAAAATATTATTAGTTGATAAAGGATTAGATATTTATCATAGACATTGTCCGGTTTTAGAACATAAAATTGATAAATGTCCAATTAATAAAAATGGAGTTTCAGGATGCTACCCAGCTTGTTCAATAACCAATGGTTTTGGAGGAGCAGGAGCCTATAGTGATGGAAAATTTAATATTACTAGTGAATTTGGTGGTTGGATGACTGATTATTTACCAGCTGATAAAGTTTTAGAATTAATTAGATATGTTGATAGTATCAATTTAAAATATGGGGCAACAGAATCTATTACTAATCCGACTACTGATAAAGTGCGGGAAATCGAAAAAAGAGGCTATGCAGTTGGCTTAAAATTATTAAGAGCTGAAGTTAGACATCTAGGGACAGAAATGAATTTACAAATAATGAAAGCTATTTATGATTATCTTAAAGATAAGATTGAAATGCGTTTCAAAACTGAAGTTACTGATGTTATTATAGAAGATAATAAAATAAAAGGTATTGTAATTGGTGAGGAAAAAATACCTGCAAAATATGTATTTATTGCGGTTGGTAGAGATGGTTCTACTTGGTTACAAAATATTTGTGAAGAACATGACATTAAACTTACTCATAATCAAGTTGATATTGGGGTTAGAGTAGAAACTAACGATGTTATAATGGAAGAAATAAATCAAAATTTATATGAAGGTAAATTTGTATATAGAACTTCTGTAGGAACAGAAGTTAGAACATTTTGTTCAAACCCAAGCGGTTATGTTGTTGTAGAAAATCATAGTGGAACAATACTTGCAAATGGACATGCCTATAGAGATCCTAAACTTGGCTCTAGTAATACTAATTTTGCCTTACTTGTATCACATAAGTTTTCAGAACCTTTCAACAAACCAAATGAATATGCTCATGAAGTTTCACGTCTTGCAAATCAACTATCATGTGGTTCAGTAATTGTTCAACGCTATGGTGATATTAAAAAAGGTAGAAGAACTACTGAAAAGAGATTACAAGAAGGATTTGTAACTCCAACATTAAAAGAAGCTGTTCCTGGTGACTTAGGTTTAGTTTTACCATATAATACGATGAAATCAATAATTGAAATGATTGAAGCATTAGATTATGTAACACCAGGTATCGCTAATGAACACACTTTATTTTATGGCGTTGAAGCTAAGTTTTATTCTGCTAGACCGGTTGTAAATTCTAATTTTGAAACAAAAATAAGTGGCTTTTATGTTGGTGGGGACGGAGCTGGTTTAACTCGCGGTCTTGCTCAAGCCGGTGCGAATGGCGTTTGGGTTGCAAGAGATATTATTAAACGTTTAGGAGATAAATAGAATGAGACTTGTTGTTGTAGGTAGTCAATGGGGCGATGAAGGTAAAGGAAAAGTAACTGACTTTTTAGGTCAAAGAGCTGATGTCGTAGTTCGCAGCCAAGGTGGCAATAATGCTGGGCATACAATCATGATTGAAAATGAAAAATTTGCCTTACAAACAATACCATCTGGAATCTTCAATCCACATATTAAAAATGTATTAGCTAATGGAATGGTTATAAACCCTAAAGAAACTTTAAAAGAATTAGCTAATTTAGAAGCTAGAGGAATAAAAGATTATCAATTATTTATATCTAATAGAGCTCATGTTATAATGCCTTATCATATTATGCTTGATGGTGCTTATGAAGAATTAAAAGGAAATCATAAAATAGGTACTACTAAAAAAGGAATAGGACCTTGTTATGCTGATAAAGTAAATAGAATAGGGATTAGAATTGGTGATTTAGTTGATGAAGAAAGTTTTAAAGAAGTTTTAAGTGAAACTTTAATAATTAAAAATAAAGAACTTAAAATGTTAGGACTTGAAGAATTAAGCTTTCTAGATGTTTATAATGAATATGTAGAATATGGTAAAAAATTAAAAAAATACGTTTGTGATACATCATTATTATTAAATGAAGAAATAGAGAAAGATTCTAATATTTTATTTGAAGGAGCTCAAGGTTCAATGTTATGTTTAGAACATGGTAGCTATCCTTATGTTACATCATCTAGTCCAACAGCGGCTTCAGTACCGGTAAATGCTGGTATAGCGCCAAAATATATTGATCATTGTGTTGGGATTTGTAAAGCTTATACAACAAGAGTTGGTGAAGGCCCATTCCCTACAGAATTACAAAATAAACTTGGTGATTTAATTAGAGAAAAAGGACATGAATATGGTACAGTTACTAAAAGACCAAGAAGAGTAGGCTATCTTGATTTAGTCGTTGTTAATTATGCTAAAAGAATATCTGGTATCGATTCATTAGCTTTAATGTTATTTGATGTTTTAACAGGAATTGATGAATTAAAAATATGTATTGGCTATAAATTAAATGGTAAAGAAATTAATACTATTCCTGCAACTTTAAAAGAATATGCTTTATGCAAACCTATTTATATTGAGTTAAAACCATGGAAAGAAAATATAAATAATATTAGAAATTATGATGATCTACCACAAGAGGCTAAAACATATATTGAAACAATTGAAAAATATACTAATATTAAAGTAGATATAATATCTGTTGGGCCTGAAAGAAATGAAACTATAATAAGAAGAGATATATTTAAAAAATGAAAATATTAGTTAGTGCTTGTTTAATTGGTGAAAATTATAAATATAATGGTAAAAATAATTTAAATGAGGGAGTTGTTAGATTAGCAGATAAGTTTGAACTTATTCCTATATGCCCAGAAGTGTTTGGTGGGCTTTCTATTCCTCGTTTACCAAGTGAAATATGTGAAGATAAAGTGATTAATGCTTCAGATATTGATGTTACTTTAGAATTTCAAAAAGGGGCCTACAAGGCTTTAGAAATAGCTAAAGAAAACAATATAAAATATGCTATCTTAAAAGAAAAAAGTCCCTCATGTGGAGTTAATTTAATCTACGATGGTAGTTTTACTGGGAATATGTTAAATGATTCTGGTATAACAACAAGATTATTAAAAAAACATGGCATTAAATGTTTTAATGAATTAGAAATAGATAAATTATTAGAGGAGCTTAAATAGCTTCTCTTTTTTTAGGAGTAATATGGAATATAAAAAAACTTTTAATCGTAATTTTTATGATGCTTGTAATATTATTAAAAATGAAATTACAAATTTATCATTATCTACTAATTTAGAAAGTGAAATAGATATGAGTACAATAAATACTAAAATTAAATTGTTTGTTTTTGAACGTTATAGTTTTTTTGGTAAAAATAGAGTAACTTTGACAATTTTAGTAGTTAGTGAAAATGATAAAACAGCAATTAGTATGGTTTCAAGTGGTGGAAGTCAAGCAATGTTTTTTAAAATAAATAAAATTGGTGAAAATTCTTTTTTAGAAAAAGCTAAAAATATATTGGAGAACAAATTATGATAATAGATAGTTTAATAAAAGATTTAGAAAATAGTAATATAAAAAGGACAGATAAAGTTTTAATTCATTCATCATGTAAAAGTATTGGTTTAGATGCAGTTGATATTTTAGACACCTTAATCTATTATTTTAAAGATGGTCTATTATTATTCCCTACACATACATGGGGATATATAAAAAATGATGGGGATGTTTTTGATGTTAAAAACAGTATACCAAATGTCGGAATATTGCCAACCTTATTTTTAAAAAGAGAAGGTGTTATTCGCTCTCTTCATCCAACTCATAGTATGGCAGGAATTGGTAATTTAGCTAAAGAATATTTAAAAGGTGAAGAAAACATAGACACTCCCTGTAGTCCTAAAGGAGTATATGGAAGGCTTTTTGATATAGATGCTAAAATATTATTAATTGGGGTAAATCACGTCAAAAATACCTATATCCATAGTGTAGAAGAAAGTTTTGATGTTAAAAACAGAATAGCAGAAAACATCACTAATTTTAAAATAATAGATTATGACAATAATATTTTTCCTATTAAAATGCATAAACATTATTGTACACTTCATCCGCATGTTTCAGAATGTTATCAAAAATTAGACCCAATATTTTTAGAATTAGGACTTGAAAAGAAAACAAAATTTAATAATGCGATAATGACAACTATTAAAGCGAGAGATATTTATAAATTATTAGAAAAAATTTTTATTCATGAATTACAAATTTTAGTTGAAAAAGAAGATATTCCCACTAGTTTTTATAAATAAATATATTTATAATATGTAGTGAACAAGTAGGTGGATATATGGATAATAATAATCTTCTTTTAGAAAGTAAGAAGTTGTATACTAAAGATGAATTATTTAAAAATTTTTTACATGAACAAACTAAGACATTTGTAATATATATTATAGAAGCTATAGTTGTTTTAATAATAGCTATAATCTTTACTATTTTAAAATTTAATATAATTTATTCATTAATATTTTATTTAATATCTTTATTAAGTATTGTTTATATAATATATGTAATATTTAGAGCAAAAAAGAAAATAAATAACAGCATTAAAGAAAAATGTCGATATGATATGTATTTTTATAATGATAGATATTTAGGTATTTATAGATATAGTATAGGACAAGTTAAAATTGATTTTAAATATCAAGATATTTTAAAAATTATAGAAAAAAAGAATTGTTTTATTATTAAAACTAATAATTTAAAAACTATATTTTATAAAAAGAGTTTAGAAAACAATTATGATTTAGCATTAAAAATAATAAAGGAAGGAATGAAAAAACATGAAAAATATTAAAGATGAAATTAATGATATTTTAGATGATGAAAATGTTATTTTTAAAAAGAAATTAAATCGTAATAATTATAAAAAATGGGCTAAAATTATCGTTAGTTTAGCTAATAGTGAAGGTGGAAGTGTTTATTTTGGTATTTTAAAAAATGGAGATATTGTTGGTTTAGATAAAATAGAAAAAGATGCTAAATATTTAGAAGAAATATTAAAAAATAATATTATTCCTACTCCTGATTATGTTATTTATAAAAATAACATTTTAAATAAAATGTATTTATGCCTAGATATAAATAAAAGTGATGAACCTACATTTTTACAAAAGAAAGATAAATCATTAACTTGTTATATTAGAAAAAATAATAAAACAATTCCTTTAGATTATGAAGGATTTAAACAATTATTTAAACAAGAAGAAAAAATAAATATAAATAAACCAATTAAATATGAACAAGAAATTTTAGAATTTTGTAAAGAACCTAGAAAAAGAAAAGAAATTCAAGAACATATTGGGATTTCATCACGTCCATATTTTAGACAAAATATATTAATACCTTTAATAGAAAAAGGATTATTAATATCTACAAATCCAAATCCAAGAGCTTCTAATCAAAAATATGTAACTAAAACAGAAACGATCTCAAGTAAATAAACTTGAGATTTTTTATGTAGAAAAAACACGCTAGGCGCGTTAAATTAAAGTAAAGGAGTCAACTATAATTAAATCAAGTTAAAAGTTACAATTTTTAAAAAACGTTGATTTCAATAATTTTAGACAACACAAAAAGGGCCTTGCACCGATATCTTTGTAAAAAAATCTAACTAAAATCAAGAAAAGTAAGCAATTTGCTTGTTTTTCTTGATTTTTTATTGTA
>CALUXR010000001.1 GCA_944324795.1 uncultured Acholeplasmatales bacterium | reverse complement strand
ATAGTGAGACTTATATACGTAGTATATAAAATCTCACGAAAGTAGAAAAATTATATAGAATAGTGTCGAAAACCCGAGAAAAATTAGTTTAAAGCGACAGACTTTAGAATTTTTGTTCTACTAGAAAAATGTACTTTTACTACATTCAGGGGGTTGTGTGTTTTACGGCGGGTATGCTATAATAAATACACAAATAGTGTCTGTTTGCGGGGTAAAATCATATTTTTTCGACGTTGCAGTAAAAGTTACACATAAACTACAATGTCTGGAGGAGGTTTAGTAATGAAAAAGAAACTGCTTGCATTCATAACGGCGGCAATGAGCGTTGTTTTCGCATTCTCTCTTGCGGCTTGCAACGGCGGCAACGAAACTACGAGCGGGAACGGCACGCATACGCATACTTATTCGGAGCAATGGTCGCATAACGATAGCGAGCATTGGCACACCTGCACGGTCGCGGACTGCGACGAGGTAATCGACAAAGCCGCGCATACTTGGGATAACGGCAATATAACGAAAGAGCCGACCTGCACGGCAAAGGGTGAAATGACTTATACCTGCACCGTATGTAAGGCGACAAAAACGGAAGAAATTGCAACAACAGACCATACCTTTTCTGACAAATGGGAAAGCGACGACACTCATCATTGGCACAAGTGTATCAACTGCGACGAGATAAGCGGCAAAGCGGAACATTCGTATAATGCGGACGGCGTTTGCGTGTGCGGTTATAGGGCTATACCCGAAGAGACTCTCCCTACTACGTTGAATGAACTTATGCAAGAGGGTAACGAAAAGTATCAGGCAGTCGTCGTTAAAACATTGAACGACCATTTGCTCGAAGATATGCTATATAATACATTTAGTAAGAATTACGATGTAAATTGCGTTCAAATCGATCAATGGGAAATCGTTGATAGCGATAAAAACGGTATTATCGATTGCATAAAACTACATTTCTTCTACGATAACGCAATAATTTCGACGCTTTACAGAATATCTTGCGTTGAACCTAAAACGGAAATAACTTTACAGGATTTGTTAACCGAAAACCCTGACGCCGCAAAACTTGACGAAGCATTCGACAGAGGGACTCCTTATGTCAACGGCGCCAAATATTCTGTTGAATATGCTTTTGGTTATGACCCTACAATACAAGAGATGCGAAAAGTATTATTGGATGCGGTTAATGAGAAACTTGCTGCTGAAGGCTTGATTTCTGCGGTTGACGAGAATACCCGTTCATTTATTATAAGGGACTATGAATCGACGGAAGATACAACATTAGGTAAGACAAAACGAATAGTAGTTATGAATTTAACAGAGAACAGCTATGAAGAAATTACCATATTAATTAAAGAAGCAGAAAAAAACAATGACGATACAAAACTGATAGAAAACTTAAATGCGGGCCAATATAAAGTTTTAAATGATGTAAAACGTGGCAAATTTACGGGCACACTTCTAAAAGGCGATATATCCGAAACTGGCGGTAAGGCAACAACGGATTAAGCCACCGAATGTAGTTAAAAGACAAAGACTAAAACGAAGAAAACTAAATAGCAAAATTAAGGCGTTCACGTATAAAAGCGTGAGCGCTTTTTTAGTGTGCCGGCGTGGTATTAATCTAGTAGGTGAAAGTCCTACCACGGGTATTTACCGCCAAGTGTAGTGAACCCCAAGCTGTTAATAGTAATGTTAAGGGTGAAGGAAGGGGCCAACAATATGTTCTAAAGGATGTGTATCCATTTAGTTTAAGTAATAATTAGGTGATAAAAAGAATAAAGCTCAATGGCTAATCCTAACTTTAAATTAAGAAAAAATAAAAGCGATGTTTGTAGATGCCTATAACAAAATGATTGCAAGCAAAGATGAAATTCTCAAAAATTTAGAATTAGTTCTTAATCAAATTGTTAGTGTTGAAAGTATCGAAGATAAAATAAAAGAAGTCAACGAAGAATTAGAACAAGTAGTTCAGGATGTTGAAATCTTAATTCATTCTTCTAATGAAACTGACGGAATAAAGGAAAAAGAACTAGAACTCAAATACGATAAACTAATTCAAAAGTTAAAAGACTTAGAGCATCAAAAAGAAGAAGTGATAGATAAAAGAAACAAGATAAACACCTTCATTTCGAATCTAAGAAGGAAGTCTGATGCGATAACCGAATTCGATGAAGAGCTGTTCAACATCATGGTCGATAAAGCGGTTGTTCATCGAGATAAAAGTATAGAGTTTATTTTTAATTCAGGATACAAAGTGAAAGTTAAGGCTAGGAAGTAAGAAATCCTAGTTTTTTTGTACGAAAACGTTTTTAATTTAAAAAAGGTAAAAAAAACGAAGTTTTATGTTAAAATTAAATAAGAAGTTAGTTTTTTTGAGGTGTTTTATGAAAAAAATATTATCTCTCTTGATATGTTTAATATCGATTTCATTAATGTCTTCATGTGGTACTAATAATCATGAGAATGAAGTTTTGGTTACTGATATGAGCGGCGCTGAAGTTTGGGTTCCCAAGAATCCAAAAAAGGTTGCTGCAGTATCTCCTTCTACCGGAGATTTGATGATTGCCTTCGGATTAGGTGATGTTCTAGATGGAACATATTATAGCGTTATGGATAATCCATGGGCTGAAGTCATTTATCCAAAATCAAAGGACCTATTTGGCTATGACTATGATAATAGTGTTGAAACTTTTATTGAAAGAGGAGTGGATTTAATTTTTATCCCTGAGCCAGCAACTGCTCAAAACTTAAGAGAGCATGGTCTTAACGCTCTTTGCGTTCGTCAATTTGCAGAAGAAGGCTACGGAGATTATGTATTTGCTTTCTCTGAAATTGTTAGAACTATATGGGGCGAGAAAGTGAATAATCGGGTCGATATGTGGCAGACTGATTTCAATAAAGCAATTAGCGATGTTACACAAATACTCGAAGAAAATGATATTTATGAGGAAGAGAAAAGAACTTTGTACTATGTATGTGGAGACAAAGATAGGGGATTAGGATATACAGATTTAGGCAAATCGCTTTTAGAGTATGTCTATGATTTATTAAATATCGATTTTATTTGCAATAGGTTTGAAACAAATAGGCCATCGGCAGAAGCTGTTTTAGAAATTAATCCAGATATTGTCGCTATTGGTGGAATATATCAACAGTATTTATTAAAGCAAATTAAAGTGGAAGAACCATGGAATAGAATTAAAGGAGTAGTTGAAGGAGAACTTTACAATATTCCTGTTGGTTTTGTAAGTTTTGAGCAAACGGCAGCAGAAAGTCCTCTTTTTATCTATGATATGGCAAACAAACTATATCCAGATTTATTTGACTATGACATGGTTTCGCTTACCAAAGAGTGCTTTTCAAAGTATTTCTCTTACCAACTAAGCGACTCAGACACAAACAATATTTTAAAGGGGCTTGATATAAATGGGGATCCTCTCATTTGGAAAGAATAAGAAATCGATCTTTATCTTTGTAGGCTTTGCAATCGCTCTAGTAATTTTGTTTTTTGTTGCTCTGATGGTAGGAAAATATACCATTGGGTTCAATGATTTTTTTAATGCTTTGTTTACATCTAACAATGAGTTTTCAACCGATAGAAGCGTCATAATAAATTTAAGGCTTCCAAGGTCTTTGATGGCCATATTAGTCGGCGCTGGTCTATCTGTTTCTGGCCTTGTTTATCAAGATTTGTTTCAAAACAAATTAGTTTCACCTGATTTTTTGGGTGTTTCAAGCGGTGCCAGTGTAGGAGCTGCTCTTTCTATATTGATAGGAATGTCAGGTATAGTAATTTGTCTGTTTTCATTTACATTCGGCATACTGACCATGGTATGTACTCTTTTCATTGCAAGAGCATTTAAAAATAAATCACCAATTATTCTTTTGCTATCAGGGATAATAATGGGTGGATTCCTAGAGGCTTGTTTAAGCTTCATTAAATTTATGGCGGATACTGATAGTCAGCTCGGTGAGATTACATTTTGGCTATTGGGTTCATTTCAAAACGTTGTAATGAATGATGTTTATATCATGTTGCCAATTTCATTAATTTGTATAGTGATTTTAATAATTATCCGATGGAGAATAAATATAGTTGCATTAGGAAAAGAACAAGCGGAATCAAAGGGCCTTAATTATGGTTTCTATAAAGGATTACTCATAGTAATTGTTACCATTCTTACTTCGGCTTCTGTAGCTTTTGCAGGCGTTATCGGTTGGGTTGGCTTAGTGGTTCCTCATATTGCAAGGTTATTGGTTGGAAGAAATACAACAAAAAGCCTGCCTTTGACTATATTCATTGGGGCAATATTTATGTTGATATGTGACATCGTTTCAAGAAGTTTTACATTCTCAGAGATTCCGCTGTCTGCAGTTTCTGGTTTTATTGGGACACCTATTTTTATTGGAATACTAGCGTTTAAGAAAGGGGATAAAAATGACATTACTAGAAGTTAAAAACCTTTCTTATTCATATAAAACCAATCAAAAAGTCTTAAACAGCATTAACTTGAAAATTGAAGAAGGGACAATAAATGTTTTGCTCGGCTTAAATGGATGTGGTAAGACTACTTTATTAAAATTAATTGCTTCACTTTTAAAAACTAAGACATCAGAAATATTTATTAATGGAAAAAGCCTAAATAATTTAAAAAACAATGAAAAAGCTAAATTGATAAGTTATGTTCCTCAATTGTCAAGCAGTGAAGAGGATTTCCTAGTTAAAGATTTTCTTTTGTTTGGTTTTGTGAGTGATTTAAAGTTTTATGAAAAGCCTAAAAAGGATCAAGTGGAAAAAATGCATGAAGCCGCTGCTAAATTTGATATTGAATTACTACTTAATAAAAAACTTAATGAATTATCTGGAGGAGAAAGACAAAAAGTATATATTTGTTCTGCCTATTTGCAAGATACACCATTAATTCTTTTAGATGAACCTATGAGTGCATTAGATTTGAAAAATCAAAGCCTAATTGTCAACATTTTACAAGAGCTTAAAGAGGAAGGTAAAACTATTATTTTATCCGCCCATAATCCTAATATTGCATTGATTCTGGATAGTAATGTAATTCTTATGAATAATGGGGAAGTTTATAAAACTGGGCATTGTGGTGATATAGTAAAAGTTCCAATTTTGAAAGATATTTATGGTAATCATCTAATCTCAACGAAAGAAGTAGAATACGATGAAGTTACAATTTCTAGATAATATTAAAGTCTTTATTTTTGATATTGGAAAGACACTATTTGACAAACAAGTCCATACTAAATGTTCTCAAAGTACAATCGCAGCTCTTAATTTGCTTAGACAAAAAGGATATAAAGTTGGTGTTTGCACCATGAGAACTTTCAATCATATTAGAGATATTATTGATTTTACTTTTGATTTTTATATTTTAAATAACGGTTCTTTTGTAATGTGTGAAAACAACATCCTACTTGATGAACCTATGAATGTCGAAATCACAAAAAGGGATTATTTAACATATACTCCATATGAAACTTTTTTCTCTAGCAAAAACGCAAAGGAAAAAGCATTATACAATGGTTTCATTGCCGAAAAAGAAGGGCACGCTTCAACTTTTTATAATCTAATAATATTTGATGTTGAAACTAATGAATTAGAGAAATTTAAAACGAATTTTGATTACTATTATTGGGCTAACACTAAGACAGTAAGTTTACAGAAAAAGGGTTGTTCAAGGATAAACGCAATAAAAAGATTAACTTGCTATTTAGGGTTAAAACTTAATCAAGTAATTTATTTTGGAGATGGCCCAAATGATTTAGAAGTGTTTAAAATGTTGCCATTTTCTATTGCAATGGGTGATTGCTTTCCTGAACTACTTAAATATGCAACTTATCAGATTGATGCTTGCAAAAATGATGGTGTTGCCAATTTTATTATTGAAAATTATCATGTTTAGCAATGAATCTAGAATCGGTATATATTAAGGGGTTTCGTTTATCTAGTAAGGGTTTCATTTTGCTAGTAGGGGTGTCGTTTTGTATCAAAGCGATAGCACAAAGACAGCTTATAGTTAACATTTTGATACAATTAAAGGGTGTCAAAATTAGCGATATTTGTCCGAGAAATCTGGCATTTTTTATTATGTTGCTTTTTTCTAGTAGATATAAATTGGCTCGAAACTACGGATTTTCTAATTTTAGTCCTACTAGACAAACGATAACCCTACTAGAAAAACGTTAGGCTACTAGAATATTCAACTTAGCGAAAAATATAAATAATGGCGCCTTAAAACTCCCCCAGGTAGGTCTTAAATAGTCCTTGGGGTACCGAGCAAGAGGGACTCACGAAAAATACGGGATAAATATTTTGGAATTCTCGGTTTTTCAAAAAATATATGGGTTTTGTAGGGTTTTTGCTTCCAAATATTATTGTTTATGAGCCAATTCATAGAGCTCTTTAATTTCTTTTGGACTATATGAATCGATATTGTTTTCAAGTTCTATTGTCGATCCAAGTTCCTTGGCCTTCGTATAGTACCATTCCTTGTATTCGAGCATCTGGAGGGCTTTCTTAAGCACTTTGATTTGGTTCAACGTCTTTTCTTTTTGTTCTTTGAAGAAATTAAGCCTTTCATCGATAGTAGAATCGCCTTGCTTGACCATCATGATAAAACGTTTTATGTCCTTCAGCTCGACGTTTGTCTTCTTGAGACATTCGATTATGAATATAGTTTCCACGTCTTGTTCGCTAAATTTTCTTATGCCGTTCTCACGTTTGATGTCGGGAAGTAAACCTTCCTTGTCATAATAACGGATAGTGGATATTGAGATGTTGAATCTTTTGGAAATCTCACCGATCGTATATGTCATTTTAAATTTCTCCTTTTTATGTATTGACCTAAAGTTAGGTTTAGGGTTTATAAATATATTAGCACATCAAGTGACTAGAAAGTGAGGAAAAATTATGAATAAAAACGTTGTTTTGGAACAAGAGTGGGACAAGACTTTCAAGTTGGATGAGAATGTAAACCATGAGAAAGTCATATTCCACAACAGATTCGGTATCGATTTGGTTGGTGATTTATATTCGCCTAAAAACATTAACGAAGATAAATTACCTGCATTAGCAGTGTGTGGTCCATTCGGTGCGGTTAAAGAACAAGCCAGCGGATTATATGCGATGGAGATGGCAAAAAGAGGATTCATCACACTTGCATTTGACCCTTCATACACTGGTGAAAGTGGTGGTTATCCTCGTTATAACGCATCGCCCGATATCAACACTGAAGATTTTCAATCAGCCGTAGATTTCTTATCGACATATGGGAAAGCAGATCCTGATCGCATCGGAATCATCGGCATATGCGGTTGGGGAGGATTGGCTTTGAATACTGCAAGCATCGACACGAGAATAAAAGTGACGATCGTCTCTACGATGTATGACATGAGTAGGATTGCTGCAAAAGGGTATTTTGATCAAAACGACAGCGAGGTAGAGCGTCATAAAATAAGAGACACTTATAGTAATCTAAGAACAAAAATCTATGGAAGCGGTGATTATGGTAGAGCGGGAGGTTGTATTTCTTTACCAGTACCTGACGAAGTTCCTTTTTATGTCAAAGACTATAGTGAATACTACAAAGGACGTGCCTATCATCCTCGTTCGCTTAATTCTACGGATGGATGGAATCTTATCGGAACGATGTCTTTCTTGAATGCGCCTATTCTTTAATACACGAATGAAATACGCTCGGCAGTCTTAATTATTCATGGCGAAAAAGCCCATTCCTGCTATATGGGAAAAGAGGCCTTTGAGAACATGATGAAGGGAAATCCGAATCCAGAGAATAAAGAGTTATTAATTATTCCTGGTGCGGTTCATACGGACCTTTACGACAACCTGGACATCATACCTTTCGACAAGATCGAGAGCTTCCTTAGAACTAATTTAAAATAAGTGTATCAGGAATGATATAACATGAAAGTTACACTTTTGATATTGCCAATCTTTTTGTTTGTAGCATGTTTGAGCTCTTGCAATAGCACTCGACCAACTACTAATGAAACCGGAAGTTCAACAAACGAAAATCAGGAAAGCGAGAATGAATCAAATGAGGATGAAAACGAAATGAAGTTAAAACTTGAGATTAAAGATTATGAATTCGATGTGACACTAGAAGAAAACGATGCCTCGCACGAACTTGTCGAAATGGCAAGAAACGAACAGATAACAATCAATTTCGAGGATTACGGCGGTTTTGAGAAAGTCGGTCCTTTGGGAAGAAGCCTGACAACCGATAATACTCGTATCACGACTAAGCCAGGGGATATCGTTCTTTATCAAGGAAACCAAATCGTGATGTTCTATGGATCTAACACCTGGAGTTATACGATGCTTGGGCATGTCGATGATTTGACTTATTGGGAAGAGGCATTAGGAGACGACGATGTCGTAGCGACCTTTACCTTATTGGAGTGACAAAAATAATGAATAGAGAAGAATATTCAAGTAGGGGTGTCGTTTTGTATCATTCCGATAGCACAAAGACATCTTATAACTAACATTTTGATACAAAATAAGGGTATCAAAGTGAACGATATTTGTCCGAGAAATCGGACATTTTTTAATTTTTGGAGTTTTGCTAGTAATAGAAACTTGTTTTTAAACTTTTACATTGACAAGTTTTAAATTTTGTTTAACTTGTATTTAAACTTTTGTATAATTAAGTTAGAAGAGGTGATGTCTTATGAATTTAACTAATGAAATCACAATTATCAGTGAGGTCTTGCAAATAAACGAGTCCGATCTTTCAGAGAAATTAGGCGTTTCTCTAGAAACAATAAATAATTGGAAGTTTGGACGCAAAGGTATTGGGAATGCAAATTTAGAGAAAGTGTATTCTTTTGCTTACGATAATGGTATCGTCCTAAACAACATCTATGAACAACTTTTAAAGGAAGAATATGAAAATAGTGAAAACATTGTTTTGTTTCATTGGGCTAAAAGATCATTCTCCATGCCTATTGATTTTGCTACTAATTCTAAATCAACCAACGATTTTGGAGTGGGTTTTTATTTGGGTGAGACTTTTGAGCAAGGAGCTAACTATATCTCAGTATTAAATCAGAGTATAGTTTATTGCTTTAACTTAAATCTAAATAACTTAAAAATTTATAAGTTTAATGTAAATACTGAATGGATGATTACCATTGCATATTTTAGAGGATGGCTTGACGATTACAAAGATAGTTCTTTGATTCAAAAACTCATTAGTAAAATATCTAATTACGATGTTATTGTTGCTCCAATTGCCGATAATAGAATGTTTGATATAATTGCTGAATTTGTAGAAAACGAGATTACGGATGAACAATGCAGACATGCACTTGCGGCAACTAATTTAGGCTTTCAATATGTACTGAAAACAAATAAGGCTTTAAAGAATATCAAACTCCTTAAAGAAATGTTTGTCTGTCAGAAAGAAAAAGCCAGTTGTCTCGACAATAGGGTTACATTAACAAATAATGGTTCCCAAAAAGTTAAAATTGCCCGTATCCAATATAAAAATAAAGGCAGATATATCGAGGAGATACTTAAATGAGACCACTTAGTTATATTGAATTAAAATTATGCCAAGCTCAGGCCAAAATATTTGAAGCATCAGTTATTAAAACTAACTATAGTTCACCGATTTTTATAAGGCGTTTTATCTATTCTTCTATTGCTAGATCATTTGATGATAAAGTTTATTTATATCGCTCAGATACTATGGAAGAGATTTTTAATATCATCGATGAGGAATTTGGTAAGAGTCACTATGGAGAAATAAAGTATAGTCCTGATCAAATGTTTTGGATAGGTTATATTTACCGATGCATTTGTATAAAATATAATTTATCAAGCAAAAGTGTCTATAAGCTTTTTAACGCTAAAGAAATCATCAAATATTACAATATTTATCACACTTTTGACATTGTTTATGCAGCAGAAAGAATGATGGATAGCATTGGCTATGATAATTCCTCAATCCAAGAAAAAGCTTATAAGGTTGCTAAGCGCTTGTTATATACCGAAAAGCTCAAAGCCTTAATTGGGCAAAAAGTAAAAGTGTTTATAGATCGACCAATTGGATACGACCATGATGGAATTATCTATCCATTAAACTATGGATATATTAAGGAAATTAAAGCGCTAGATGGCAAATATCAGGACGCTTATATTTTAGGAATCGATAAACCAATTAAAACATTTGAGGGAAAAGTTTTGGCAATAATAAATAGAAAAAATGATATTGAAGATAAATTGGTAGTTTGTGGCCAAGATGTAAACTATTCTAAAGAAGAAATTAAAAAAGCGGTTAATTTTCAAGAAAAGTATTTCAAAAGTAAGATTTTACTTGCTGATCATCGTATTGAATAACAAATGTATAATTTCCAAAAGGGTGCATTTGCATCACAACGAGTTCCTCAGGTGTTATTTTTCTAGTAAGAGTATCGTTTTGTATTGAAGCGATAGCACAAAGCCATTTAGAAAATTAAAGCTCAATTATGAGCTTTTTTGTTTTAAAAATAACTTAGAGTAAGTAGGTGTAAAAATAATCATTATGGTCTATTGACAAGTAAAATACCACGCTTTACTTGGTAAGGGTTAAAAAAGAACTAGTTGCTTGACTAGTTCAAATGTAATTCTTTTTTAATGGCATCCTGTAATAATTGTGAGAAATTAATATTATATTCTAAAGCTTTAGCATTTAGCCAAGCAGGTAATGTTACAGTTCTATTTACTGACTTATTAATATTAGCTTTTCTTAATGAGGGCATATAAACATCAATCAAAGTGACTTTTTCTGTA
Organism: uncultured Acholeplasmatales bacterium; assembly: GCA_944324795.1. Lineage (GTDB taxonomy): Bacteria > Bacillota_I > Bacilli_A > Acholeplasmatales > Anaeroplasmataceae > CALUXS01. Next base: position 145,825 of record CALUXR010000001.1, on the reverse strand, counting down.
GATTTTAATTTAATATCTTGAAGTTTAGAAGGAGTAGGAATTGTTTCTTTATCTTCCTCTAATCCTAACATAGTTAATCCTAAAAGTTCTCTAGCAGATAAAAAAGCATCATCTTCACTGGTGCCAGAAGTTGCAACGCCTAAATCAGGAAATATAATACTAATCTCATTATCATCATAGTTAAAAATTGCAGGATATATATAACGTTCTTTTAACATAAATTTACCTTTTTTCTTAGTGTGCAAGGAAATACAATCAAGAAAACTTAATTCCTGATTGCATTTCGATACTTTTAAGTGTTTCTCTAGGAATATCCTTATCAGGATCCTTAACTGTTGCTCTACCTTGTTTGATGGGATGTTTAAATTGATGATGGGAACCAACACAATTAACCTCATACCACCCATCTTTAAGCAAAGCTTTGATAACTTCTCTAGAAGAATAGCTTTTTATTGTATCACTGTCTTGCAAACGAATTATAACAAATATAAAAATATGTGCCAAGGAGAAAAACATGAAAAAACAAATATTAATTAAATTACTAGAATGTTCTGGTCAAAACACTAAAAAAATAGATATTAAAGGTTATTAAGAATTAATAAAAGATTTACAAGAAGCAATAAATATCAAAATGGTAAAGGATAGAAAGTAGATGTTTGATTTTGAATATATTATTAAAGAATTAAAAACTAAGCGTTTTGAACTAGGAGTATTAGAGAAAAAAATTAGATTAATAATTTAGATTATGTTATAATGAAATTATACGAGGTATTATTACAATGAATAGAGATTCTAGTAAAATAAAATATGCTTTAGAAATTGCTACAAAAGCACATAAAGGACAAGTTGATAAAGCAGGAGAAGATTATATTAATCATCCTTTAAGAGTAGCAAACAGTTTACAAAATGAAGATGAAATTGTAGTTGCTTTATTACATGATACTATTGAAGATACAAATGTTACAGCAGAATATTTATTAAATAGTGGTTTTAGTAGAAAAATAGTTGATGCTGTTTTAGCCTTAACAAGAAGAAAAGATGAAAGTTATGATGAATTTATTATCAGATGTAAAGAAAATGAAATAGCTAAAAAAGTTAAGATTGCAGATATATTAGATAATTTAAATTTATCAAGGCTTAAAGAAATTACAGAAGAAGATGTAAAAAGAAATAGTAAGTATTTAAATGCTTTAAAAAAATTGATTTTATAACATTTAAATTATGGCATAGATACAAGATAAATATATAGATATTAATTTTAATATAAGTTTGTATTTATATAATAAGTAATATATAATATATTTTGCTTGGAGTTGATTATATGGAAGAATATAATAAAAAACAAAATGTTATTGCTATGTCAGCAACTATATTAGAGATGATTTCGATTGGCTTTTTATTTTTAGAAGAATTAAGGATAATTGGGACTATAATAGCTGTTATGGGAATTTTAGTTTTAATTGTTTCTTTATTTTTTATAAAACAATATAAAAATTTATTATTTATTTTAACTACATTAATATTATTTATTATATTTATATTTATTGATCAAAATTTATATTTTTAAGGAGATTTTATGTTAGAAGAAAAGATGAAAGCAATAGATTTTACATTACCTGATAAAGATGGTAATAAAATATCATTACATGATTTTTTAGGTAAAAAAGTTGTAATTTATTTTTATCCTAAAGATGATACACCAGGTTGTACAAAACAAGCTTGTGGATTTAGGAATGAATATAATAAATTTAAAGAATTGAATACTATTATAATAGGTATTAGTAAGGATAATAGTCTTTCACATGCTAAATTTATAGCTAAATATGATTTACCTTTTATTTTATTATCAGATGAATCTCATAAAGTTATGGAAGAATATGGTGTATGGCAAGAAAAGAAATTGTATGGTAAGACTTATATGGGAGTTGTAAGAAGTAGTTTTTTGATCGATGAAAATGGTTATATAATAAATAAAAAATTAAAGGTTAAACCAGATACTAACGCTTTAGAAATTATCAATTTATTAGAAAAATAAAAAACGGAATTTCCGTTTTTTTATTTTAAGAATATTTTAATTAATTTGTTTTTAAAATTAGTAAAAGGAGCATAACGAATTGGAAGGTCAAGCCAAGTGGCTTTTTTAACGATTGAACGATCATGAGAAAAAGTATCAAAACTATATTTACCATGATATTTACCAATTCCTGATTCGCCAACTCCACCAAAAGCTAAATTATTCGTTGCTAGATGAATGATTGTATCATTTATACAACCACCACCAAATTGAATTTTATTTAATATTTCTTTTTCAATTTTTTTATTTTCTGTGAATAAATATAGGGCTAAAGGGTTTTTATATTTATCTATAATGTCATAAATTTCATTAATATTTTTATATCCGTAAATTGGTAAAATTGGTCCAAATATTTCATTTGTCATTAATGGAGAATTAAAGTTTTTAATATTAACTAGTGTTGGTTCTATTTTTAATGAATCTTTATTACTTTTGCCGCCATATAGGATATCTTCATCATTTAAATAGCTAATTAATCTATCATAATGATTTAAATTTATGATTTTTCCGTAATCTTTATTTGTTAATGCATCTTTATAAAAGATATTTATCCATTTAATTAAAGAATTAATAAATAGATCTTTAATCTTATCATCTACAAGAATATAATCAGGAGCAACACAAGTTTGTCCGCAATTAGTAAATTTACCAAAAATTATTCTTTTACAAGCTAAATCTATTTTAGCTGTTTTATCGACAATAACGGGACTTTTACCACCTAATTCTAAAGTTATAGGGGTAAGATTTTTACTTGCAGATTCATAAACTAATTTACCTACTTTTGTCCCACCTGTAAAGAAAATATAATCCCATTTTTCTTCTAAGAGAGAACTTGCAATAGTTTTATCACCTAAAATAACACTAATATACTTTTCATCAAAAGTATTACTTATTATTTCTTTTAATATATTAGATGTATGAGGACTATACTCTGAAGGCTTTAAAATGATTGTATTTCCACTAGCTATTGCCCCTATAAGTGGTCCTAACGATAATAAAATTGGGTAATTCCAAGGTGATATTATTAAAACATTACCATAAGGGTGAGGGCTAATAAAACTTTTAGACTTAAATTGTGCTAAAGGAGTTTTTACCTTTTTTGGTTTCATGAATTTTCCTAAATGTTTAATTTGGTAATTTAAGTCGCTTAATACAAGACCGACCTCAGTCATAAAACATTCACCCTTACTCTTATTTAAATCGTTATAAACTGCCTCATATATTTTGTCTTCATTATTAATAATGGCCTCTTTTAGCCTTTTTAGAGCGTTTAATCTAAATTCATAAGATATAGTTTTACCTGTTTTATAAAATTCTTTTTGTTTTTCTTTAATGTTATTCATTTTGACCTCTTATTATATAATATATTTTTACAAGCTCATTTTTATCATACAATTTTGGAACTGGATAGAGTGGATTTGCCTCATGATTAGCATAATTTGCCATTTCTATAATATCAGCATTTTTAATTTCTTTTATATATTTTGGAATATTGAAAACTTCATTTGTTTTATATATCCAGTCAATAAATATTTTACTTGCTATTTCATCTGTTGTATTTTTTTGAGCAATACCAGCTTCTCTTGCTAAAATAGCTAATTTTTTATATATCTTTTTCCCATATATTTCTAAGATTATTGGCAAAATTACCGCATTAGCAAGTCCATGAGGTATTTTATATTTACCACCAAGCGAATGAGCTATAGCGTGAATATATCCTACATAACTAATTGTAAAGGCTATACCTGCATAATGAGATGCATAAAGCATATTTTCTCTAGCTTTGATATTTGTAGGTTCATTATAACAAATTTTAATATTATTAACTATTAATTTTGTTGCTTGAATGGCCATATTTTTAGTTTTTTTAGTTGTAGAATTGCCGATATAAGCTTCAATTGCGTGTGTTAGTGCGTCCATTCCGGTAGTAGCAGTTAAAAATTTTGGTAAATTGATTGTTAGTTCTGGTAAAAACATTGTATATTTTGGAATTAAACAAAAATCATTAATAGGAAATTTGTGATTTGTTTTTTCATCTGTTATGACAGCGGCTAAAGTAACCTCACTACCAGTCCCTGCTGTAGTAGGAATGGCAATAAGTGGTGGTAATTTTTTTAATATATGTAGTAACCCCTCCATTTTTTTGATACTTTTATGAGGTTTTACGATTCTAGCCCCTAATATTTTTGCTGAATCAATAACGCTACCTCCACCAATTGCTAAGATGCCATCACAATTTTTATCTAAATAATTTTCTCTTGCTTCTTCAATATTTTTAATTGTTGGATTTGGTAAAACTTTATCATATATTACATAATTTATATTAATTTGATTTAAAATGTTATCAATCAACTTAGAAATTGTTTCATCAGTTATAATAAATAAATTATTTATTTTTTCTTTTTTTAAAATTTCATTTAATTCATTTAAATTTATAATTTTAGGACTTTTATAAGGTAAAAAAGGAATAGCTAGTTTGAAACAAAATTGATATATTCTTGCATATATTTTTTTGAAAACATTCATATTTTTATCCTCCAAACGTCTAAAATTATATCATAAATCGATATAATGTAAAGAAAAAAGTTAAACACACTTTACAGTAGCTTGACAAAATTTAATATTTTTGTATAATCTTTTTAGTTAGTTATATCTAACTATTATTTTTGACTACAAAGTTAGATAAAACTAACTTTTATTTTTAAAAACGTGTTAGCTTTTGCTAACAGGAGGAAATATGAAAATAGAAGAAGAAAGAAAAGTTGTTGAATTAATGATTAAATTATATTGTAAGAAAAAACATAAAAATAAAGAACTATGTAATGATTGTAATGAATTATTAGAATATGTAAATTTAAGGCTTAGTAAATGTCCTTTTGGTGATCAAAAAACATTTTGTTCAAACTGTAAAATTCATTGTTATAAGCCAATAATGAGAGAAAAAATAAAAGAAGTTATGCGCTTTAGTGGTCCTAGAATGTTATTTTATCATCCAATCATCGCAATTAAACATTTAAAAGAAACTATAAAGGAGAAGAGAAAAAATGGTAAAAAATAAATTATTAAGATTAATATTAATGATATTAGGATTTATATCATTATCTTTAGGTGTAATAGGAGTAATAATACCTATATTACCAACAGTTCCATTTTTACTTTTAACTAGTTTTTGTTTTGTTAAAAGTTCAGAGAAATTTAATAATTGGTTTTTAAATACTAAATTATATAAAAAGCATTTAGAGACTTTTCAAAAAAATAAAGTTATGACTTTAAAATGTGAATTGATTTTATTGATTTTAGTAAGTTCTATGTTAATTTTAACTATGTATTTTGTTGATAATTTAGTTGTTACAATTATATTAACATCTTTAATAATTCTAAAATATAGTTATTTTATAATATTTGTAAAACCAGTAACTAAGAAAGAATTTTTAAGGTTACAGGAGGATAGAAATGTTTGATAAAGAATTGTTAAATTATATTAAAGATAAAAAATATTATTTAATTTTAAATGTTTTATTTAATGTTTTAGCATTTATTTTTAATATATTAATTACTTCAAGTATATTATATTTAATATATAATACAATAAATAAATTAAATAATCATTTAATCTATTCCTTAATAAGTTTATTTATAGGTCTATTATTTAAAATAATATTTACTCTATTAGCTAATTATTATAGTCATAAATTAGCTAATTATGTGATTATGAAATTAAGAATAGATACATATTCTAAATATTTAAGATTAAATACTAATATTCCTTTTACGATATCAGAAATGGCTGAATTATCAACAGAAGGTATTGAGCAATTAAGATTATATTATGAATTTTATTTACCATCTTTCTTTTATGCTATGATTGCCCCAATATTATTATTTATGTTATTTTTATGCTTTGATTATAAGGTGGCTTTAGTTTATTTAATATGTATACCCTTAATTCCTATTTCAATCATTTTAGTTTCTAAAGGGGCTAAAAAAATATTTAATAAATATTGGGATATTTATTTAGGTTTAGGAGATTCATTTTTAGATAATGTTAGAGGTTTAAAAGAATTAAAAATCTTCTTATATGATGAAAAAAGAACAAACGATATGGCTTTAAAATCTGAAGAATTTAGAAAAATAACAATGAAGGTTCTAGTAATGCAACTATATTCAGTTACAATTATGGATTTAGTTGCGTATGGTGGAGCAGGGTTAGGAATTGTTTTAACCTTAATTAGTATGCAAAATGGTCTTGATTTATATGTTGCTTTATTTATGATTTTAATAGGTGCTGAATTCTTTTTGCCTTTAAGACGCTTAGGTAGTGCTTTTCATGTAGCTATGAATGGAGCTACAGCTGGTAAAAAGGTTATAAAATTATTAAATGAAGAGGAAAAAGTAGCTAATATTTTAATAGATAATAAAATTGATAATATATTGATTAAAGATTTAAGTTTTAATTATAAAGATAAAGATTTAATTTTAAATAATATTAATATGCAATTAAATATTGGCTTATATAGTATAGTAGGTATATCTGGTAGTGGTAAATCAACAATAGCTAAAATACTTGCAAATATCAATAATAATTATAAAGGTCATATTATATTAAATAATAATTTAGAATTAAATAAAATTAATGTAGATAGTTTTTATAAAAAAGTTTGTTATGTAGCTAATACGACTTATATAATGCATAAAAGTATTAAAGATGAATTTTTATTTTATAATAATGAATTAAGTGAAAATGAGATGTGGAGATTATTAAAATTAGTAAAAATGGATGAAGTGATAAGAAATAATGGTGGTCTTGATTTTATTATTAAAGATGAAGGAAGCAATATTTCTGGTGGTGAAAAGCAAAGATTAATCTTAGCTTATTATTTATCTAAACCTTATGATTTTTATATTTTTGATGAAGCTACATCTAATATTGATAAAGATAGTGAAGAAATAATATTAGAAATAATAAAAAAATTAGCTTTAAATAATATTGTATTAAATATAACTCATAGGCTTAAAAATGTTTTAGCAAGCAATTATATATATTTTTTAAAAAATAGTAAAATTGTAGAAGAAGGAAGTCCGAAGAAGTTGTTAAATGAAAATTCAGAATTTAAAGAACTTTATTTATATCAAAGTAGTTTAGAGGAGATTAAAAAATGAGAAAAAAACTAGGTTTAATATATAAATTAATCGCTTTAGTAGGACCTTTTAGTTTATATATATTACTTGCAGTATTTATGGGAGTTTTAGGTTATTTATTAGCTATAAATATTAGTTTATTTGCCGCAATAACTATAATTAAATTCCTTGGAATAGATGTTTCGTTAAGTTATGGATTATTGTTTTCAATCATTATTATAAGTGGTATTTTAAGAGGAATACTTCGCTATTTTGAGCAATATAGCAATCATTATATGGCTTTTAAATTATTAGCAATAATTAGAATTAAAATATTTAAATCACTTAGAAAATTAAGTTTAGCTAAATTTTTAGATAAATCTAAAGGTGATATTTCACAAATGCTTAGTAGCGATGTAGAAACATTAGAAGTATTTTATGCTCATACAATTACTCCAGTTTTAATAGCTTTGATTGTATCATTAATTATGATTATATTTTTAGGCATATATATTAATGTTTATTTAGCATTAATAGCCTTATTAACATATTTAATAATAGGTATTATTATTCCTTTAATGTTTTATGTGTTTAATAAAAATGATGGTAAAAAATATCGTTTTAATTTAGGTGATTTTAGAGAATTTTATTTAGATTCTATATATGGTGGATATGAAATAATTAGTCAAAATAAAAAAGATGAATATATTGAATTAGTAAAAGATAAAAGTGATAAATTAATTAAAATTAATAATAAATTAGAAATTAAAAATAATATATTTACAAATATTACTAATATAATAATTATTATGCTTAATGTATTAATGATTATTATATCTTATATATTATATATAAATAATATTATAGATTCGCCATTTATTATTCTTTCTTATGTAACTCTAACAACATCTTTAGGTCCTGTTTTAGCATTAGCTAATTTACCAAATAATTTAGCTCAAACTTTCGCATCTGCAGATAGAGTATTTAAATTATTAAATGAAAAGAATAATTTAACTTATGGTAATTTAGATTTTGAATTTAAGAATTTAGAATTTAAAAATGTTAATTTTAAATATGATAAAACAGATATTTTAAGAAATTGTAATTTTAATCTTAAAAATGAAGAAATTATTGGTATTTTAGGACCAAGTGGAGTTGGTAAATCTACCATCTTAAATTTAATAATGCATTTTTATGAAGTAAATGATGGAGAAATATTAATAAATAATGAGAATATTAAAAAATATAGTTTAGAATCTTTATATAATAATATTAATTTATTTAGTCAAAAAACATATTTATTTCATGATACAATTTTAAATAATTTAAAAATTGCTAAAAGTGATGCTACAAATGAAGAAATTACTGAGGCTTGTATTAATGCAGGAATATTTGATTATATTGAAGGTTTAAAAGATGGTTTCAATACTAAAATAAGTGATTTAAAAGATAATATATCAGAAGGTGAAAAACAACGTCTTGGTTTAGCAAGAGTTTTCTTAAGAAAACCTAAATTATTATTACTTGATGAAGCTACAGCGAATATAGATGCAATAAATGAAGGTATCATTTTAAATTCATTAAAAAGATATAGTAAAGATATGGCTATTATTATAATTAGTCATAGAAAAAGTAGTTTAAGTATTTGTAATAAAATATATGAATTTAAAGAAGGTGGATTATGCCAAATTTAGGACATAAAGAAATAGGAATAATTATAGCTATAGTAGTAGTTATTATAGCTATTTCATTAATAATTTATAAATATTATAAATATAAAAATAAAGATTAGCATGCTAATCTTTTTTTCTTTTTTATAAAGTAAATTTAAGTTATAATGAATGGATGGCGGTGATAGAGTGGAAAAACAAATGACACAAGGAAAACCTTACAAAATTATATTATTATTTGCATTACCCTTAATGCTTGGTAATCTTTTTAATCAACTTTATTATACAGTTGATAGTGTAATTGTTGGAAGATTTGTTGGTACTAACGCCTTATCGGCTGTTGGTTCAACTGATTGGCTTAATTACTTATTTATGTCAATTATCATGTTATTCCCACAAGGGTTTGGTATTTTAATAGCCAAAACTTATGGAAAAAAAGATAAAGAAAATTTAAATAAAGTAATTCAAAACAGTTTGTTTTTATCATTAATCATTTTAATTGTTGTTTTAATTTTATCTGAAAGTTTAACTAAACCATTCTTATTATTACTTAATACACCAGAAGATATAATTGATTTAGCAGAAATATATATTAGAATTATCTTTGCAGGGATTCCTCTTAATATGATTTATCATATGACAAGTAGTATCTTACGTTCTTTTGGTGATTCTAAATCACCTCTTATCGCAATGATTGTAGCAGCTGTTTTAAATGTTGTATTAGATTTATTATTTATTATAACTTTTAAATTGGGAATTGCCGGAGCGGCTATTGCGACAGTTATAGCGCAAGGCTTTAGTGCTTTAGTAACTACTTTCTTTGTATTTCGTCATCGTTTATTTACATTTAAAGGATTTTCCCTTGATAAAGCGATAATTAAAGAATTGATGTTATTAGCACTACCTGTTGCTTTACAAGGAATAATAATTTCTCTTGGTGGACTTGCTATTCAAGGTAAAGTAAATACTTATGGAACATTATTTGTGGCAGGTTTTACAGCCGGAAATAAAATATATGGTTTACTTGAAGTTTGTGCGACATCATATGGTCTTGCTATCACAACATTTGTTAGTCAAAATTACGGGGCTAAGCGATTTGACCGCATTAAAAAAGGAACTAATAGTGGGGCTGTTTTATCAGTTTTGACATCTCTTGTTATTAGTTTAATCATTATATTTGCTGGTAAATATATAGTAATGTTATTTTTAGATAAAAACACAACTGATTATAATTATGTATTAGAAGTTGGTACATCATATTTAAAGGTAATGGCTTATTTCTTGTTTAGTTTATATTTATTATATAATTATAGAAGTGCTATTCAAGGATTATCTAATACAATTATACCAATGACATCAGGAGTTTTAGAATTAATAGTTAGAGTAGTTTGTGCTTATACTATTCCTCTAGCAATAGGAAGTAGTGGTTTATTTTATTCAGAAGTATTAGCTTGGTTTGGCGCTGCTATATTCCTAATTATTTCTTTCTATTTATTATATAGACGTAAGTTACTTAATAATTTAGGAGTTATTAGTAGATAAAAATAGAAAAATTTTGTATAATATATTGAGGTGTTTTAACGATGGTTATTAAAAGTCGTAAAGGAATATATGAATTGGTTAGTGTTTTTAAAGATGCATTTAATTTAGAAAAATTTGAAGAAGCCTATATTGAAGAATGTTTTGATAAATATCCTTATATTGTAGGTGATTTATCAGATGGATTATTAAGATTAAAAGGCTTTACAACAGATAGTAAAAAAGAAAATTATTATAAAGACATTCCCTCATATATTGAAAAAAGTTGTGTTTTTGAAGCTCCTTATTATGTTTTAAGAAGAACTAAAAATGCTAATGAAATTGATAGTTTAAAAGATAAAGAAGTAAATAATATACCTACGCCAAAACATTTAGTTATTGAAAAAGAAAATTATGATAAAGAAAATTTAATTTTAGAAAATTCTAATAAAAATAAACCTAAAATAGTATTAGATATGAATAGAATAAATGAAGTGCCACTTGGTAAATTACCTAGTGAATTAGCTGTAAATGAAGATGAAAAAGATGATGTGACTACGGTGGTAGCTAGTGAAGGTTTTGTACCACCAAAAAGAGATTTTAATAATAATAGAAAGAAAAATAGAAGGAGGGGTTCCTAAATAATGCGAACTTTAGCTGATATTGAAAATCAAATTAAAAAAGAATTAAATCGTATTCGTCCTTATTTAAATGCTGAAGGTGGCGATGTTGAGTTTGTAAGTTTTATTAATGGTGTGGTACATGTTCGTTTACTTGGAGCTTGTATGGGATGTGTAGCTATCGACTATACTTTAAAAGATGGTATTGAAGCTTTGCTTGTAGAGACTGTACCAGAAGTTATTGAAGTAGTAAATGATACAGATGAAATGGGTGATGAAGATGATGTTTCTAGAAGGTGATGCGTGGTATAACGAATTACAAGAATTGATTGGGATAAGAACTGTTCAAGTTATTTTATTTAGTTTATTATCGATGTTGTTTTGTCAATTTTTAAAAGTTATAATTTTTTCAATTAAAGAAAAAAAACTTATGATTAAAGCCTTATTTACAACAGGTGGTATGCCATCAAGCCATACTGCTACAGTAATAACCTTAGTAGTTTTAATGGGCTTTTTTCAAATGAGCGATAGTGGAAAATTAGAATATAGTTTCGCTGTTGCCTTAATATTTGCATGTATCGTTATTCATGATGCGATGGGCGTCCGACTTGAAGCTTCAAAACATGCTCAAATTTTAAATAATTTAGTTAAAAATGAAGATGAACAAACAAGAATTGAACTTGGTTTTGGTAAAAAAGGTAAATTAAAAGAATTATTAGGTCATAAAGCTTTTGAAGTTGTTGGCGGTATAATTGTTGGTCTTATTTTTGCTATAGTAGGTTATTTTTGTTTTGCTTAAAAAGACTATGCATTCCTTTAAATGATAGGAATGCTTTTTATTTTTCTTATATTGTTTTTTGCTTGTAAAAGCGCTATAATTATTGTAAGAAAACTAGGAGGAAATAAAATGAAATATTTAGAATTAGATACTAGTCTAACTAAAACATTCTATTCTGATGCTGATTATAAAGCATTAGTAAAAGAAGTGGAAAAAGCAAGAGAAGTGTTAGAAAGTAGAGAGGGTGCTGGAAATGATTTCTTAGGCTGGTTAGACTTACCTATCACATTCGATAGTAGAGAGGTTAATAGAATAAAAGAAGCTGCTGGCAAGATTTGTAACCATTCTGATATTTTACTTGCTGTAGGTATTGGTGGTTCATATTTAGGAGCTAGATCATGTGTTGAATTATTTAAACCATATTTTGGTAATAATGGCTGTGAAGTAATCTTTGTTGGTAATCATATAAGTGGATCTTATATGAATGAATTATTAGATTATATTAAGGATAAAGATTATTCAATTAATGTAATTTCTAAATCTGGTACTACAACTGAACCAGCCATTGCTTTTAGAATTTTAGAAGAAGCTTTAATCAATAAATATGGCAAAGAAGAAGCAAAACATCGTATTTTTGCTACGACAGATAAAGCTAAAGGAGCATTAAAAACTTTAGCTGATACAGAAGGTTATGAAACATTTGTTGTACCTGATGATATCGGTGGCCGTTTTAGTGTTTTAACTCCAGTTGGTTTACTTCCAATTGCGGCTAGTGGTGTAGATATTGATTTAATTTTAGAAGGTGCTAAAGAAGCTTATCTTGATTTTTCTAGCAATAAAGATGTAAAAAATAATATTGCTATGGAATATGCTTTAGTTCGTAATTTATTATATCGTCATGGTCGTAAATTTGAAATTCTTGTTAATTATGAACCACGCCTTGCTTATTTTGCTGAATGGTGGAAACAATTATTTGGTGAATCAGAAGGTAAAGATCATAAAGGTATATGGCCTGCATCTGCTAATTTTACAACTGATCTTCATTCACTTGGTCAAATGATTCAAGATGGTGAAAGAACAATGTTTGAAACAGTTATAGAATTAGAAAATCTAAATAAAGATGTTGAAATTAAAGCTAATGAAAATAATTTAGACGGTCTTAATTTCTTAGCTGGTAAAACTATGAATGATGTTAATCATGTAGCAACTTTAGGCACACGTATTGCTCATTATGATGGTGGTGTTCCTAATATCTTAATTAAGTTAAAAGAATTAACACCAAAAAGTTACGGTTATTTAGTATATTTCTTTGAATATGCATGTGCTATTTCTGCTTATACTTTAGGTGTAAATCCATTTAATCAACCAGGTGTTGAAGCTTATAAAAAGAATATGTTTGCTTTACTTGGTAAACCTGGTTATGAAGATTTAAAAGCTGAATTAGAGAAAAAATTGAAATAAAACTCCTTTCTGATAGGTGCTCAATTGAGCACCTTTTTCATACCCTTAATGTTGAATTAAATGGGTAAAAGTTGTAAAACTATGAAGAATATAGAAGAGGAGAATGAAAAATATATGAAAAAAGCAATGATTATATTATTTGTCCCATTATTGATATTATTGATTTCAGCCACATCAAGAACATACATTAATCCAACATCTATTCAAAATAAGTTAGATGTTAATGCTAATCATATAGGTGGCATTTTTAGAGTTGGAATTTTAGATAATTATTATAAAATTAATTTAAGTTCAACAAATAAATCTAATTATTATGGTAAAGTAAAATTATTTGATGTTAGCAAAGAAGTTTATATAGCTAACAGTTCTAAAAGTATTGAACTTAATAAGGAAATTCCTCATCCAGAAGCCGTTTTTTTGTCTAGTGATTTACCATGTGGGTATGCCGATTTAGTACTAGATTTTTTAGGAATTTGTGAATGTGATGAACATTTAAAAACGAATGATAATGTAACTGACAATAAAGCAATACATATACTTGGCACAGATTTATATTCTAGTGACATAATTGATGATAAATTAGATAATATGCTTATTGATAAAAAGAATGGTTATGATTATGCTAAAGTTATATGTATGGCAGATATAATAGGAAAAGAAATTTATATTGAACAGTATCAAAAAACATGGTTTGGTGATTATAATATTTGGGATACAAATATAGATATCTATGTGGCTGTTAATATAACAAAAGAAATATATTATTACAATAAATAGAGGTTTATATGCTTATTTTAAAAGATATATCGAAAACGTATAATATTGATAAATATAATAAAGTTGAAGCTTTAAAGACGACATCATTAATATTTAAAGATAAAGGATTAAATTTTATATATGGTCCTTCTGGTAGTGGTAAATCAAACACTATTAAATATAATTGGTGGTTTATTAACACCTACAACAGGGACTATTACATATAATGGTATAATCTTAATTAAGGATAATATTGATCGTTATATTAATCAAAAAGTTGGTTTTGTTTTTCAAAATTTTAATTTAATCAATTCATATACAATTTATGAAAATATTATGCTTGCAGTAAGAATTACAGGTAATAATATAAATGAAGAAGAAATAAATGAAATACTAAGAAAACTTAATATTTATAATCTAAAACATCGTAAAGTTCGTGATTTATCTGGTGCTGAGATACAAAGAGCTGTGATTGCCCGTGCTTTAGCTAAAAATGTTGATGTTATCATTGCTGATGAGCCAACAGGTAATTTAGATAGTAAAAATAGTGAAGATATATTTAAATTATTAAAAGAAATTGCTAATGATAAATTAGTAATTGTAGTAAGTCATGATAAAGAAAAAGCATCATTATATGCTAATAGAATAATAGAGATAATAGATGGTCACGTTGTTAATGATTCATTAGAAATAAATGATATTAATGAAAAAAAGGAAAATTTAAATAAAAATAAAAAGTTATCAAGACTATTATCAAGCTTGGTTTTTCTAGTATAACAATTAAAATATCGCGTCTTATAGCCATAATTATTTTATCTATTGTGCCGTTAGTAGGTGTTGCATTTTCCATTTCTTGTTTAAAATTTAATGTTGATAAATATGCATGTAAAGAAGCTATTAATAAGGGATATGATGAATTAGCTATATCATCTAATAGGATTTATTCTAAAAAAACATATTAAAAATTAATGAAATAACTAATAAACGTTTTATTCCTATCTTACCAAGAACTAATGGTGTAAATACAATTGATATAAATTTAAATTTTAAAGAAGAATTAAACAATAATTTCTCAAGTTACCTTTCTATATATAATGAAGAAGATTTTAAAGATAATAATCTTGAAATTATTGCAGGAAAGATTCCACTTGAAATAGATGAAATTATAATATCTGATGTTTTATTTTCATTTTATGTAGAACAAGGATATATTGATGGTACTAATATATTAAAATATGATGATTTAATAGGCAAAACAATTGAAATAAGCGTAGAAGAAACAATAGGTCGTTTTAATTATTATTCATATAAAATTTCAGGTGTTTTTAAAACCAAAATAGAAGATAAAACTAACTATTTAAGTTTAAATTATGTATCTTTTATTAATGAGGAATCTTATAATACTAATATCAAATTATTTGATTATTATGATTCTTATTATATGATATCAAAAATGATTGATGATCCTAATAAATTATATAAGTTATTTAAATTTTTAGAAGAATATAATGAAGGACATTTTGTTATTAAAAATTTAATAAATACTCATGATTTAAAAGAATTTACAAGTAGTTTTGTTAAGATATTTTTACCAATAGCTATAATTTTATTATTTTTTACTTGTTATTTAATATATTCATATATAAATATGTGTATGAAACATAAACAAAGAGAATTAGGAATATTAAAATCTTTAGGTATTAAAAATAGAGATACTTTTATGATATATTATATTACAAGTGGCTTTTTAGTATCTATTATTTCAACAATCATATCTTCAATAATCACTTATATTTTAGTTGGTTGTTTTAATAAACTTGAAGTAAATAGAGGAAATTTAACAGTATTCCCATTATCTTTTAATTATATTGAAGTTATTGTTGTTTTATTAATAACTTTAATAAGTTCTTTTATTGCTATAGTTATTCCTATATATAAAAACAATAAAAAAGATATTATAGATATAATTAGGATAGATGGATAAAATTAGGTATTTTATATGCCTGTTTTTTATTATGTAAATTATAAAAAAAATTTATAATAATATGATATAATTTAGCTAAATTTAGGATTTTTGATGATGTTTTGCCTATGATTAAGTGCAAAATGAAGTAAAAGTCAAGCAGAAAGCTATAAATAAATTTTATAGAAAACGGCTTTTTCATTTAAAAATTTTAATTCTTAAAAAAACAATTGAATCCATAGTATTTAAATGTTATTATATGCTCATCGTAAACGATAGAGGAGTTGTTAATTATGTTAGATACTAAAAATATATCTATCATTAAAAAAGATGGAACCATTCAAAAATTTGATCCAGAAAAAATAAAAGTAGCAGTAATGAAATCTGCTAGTAGAGTTTTAGTTAAATTTAGTGATGGAGATTTAAATAAAATAATAGAAACAGTTTTAAATTCAATTGAATCAAATCAATTAAAAGAAATTAATATTAGTAAAATGCATAATATTGTTGAAGGAGCTTTAGAAGAAACTTTCCCTGTTGTTGCTAAAAGTTATCGTGATTATCGTAATTATAAACAAGATTTTGTTCATATGTTAGATGAAGTTTATTCTAAAAGTCAATCTATTATGTATATTGGCGATAAAGAAAATAGCAATACTGATAGTGCCCTTGTGTCTACAAAAAGAAGTTTAATCTATAATCAATTAAATAAAGAATTATATAAAAAGTTTTTCTTAAATGTTGAGGAATTACAAGCTATTAATGATGGCTATATTTATATTCATGATATGTCAGCACGTCGTGATACGATGAATTGTTGTTTGTTTGATGTAGAAAATGTTTTAAAGGGTGGCTTTGAAATGGGAAATCTTTGGTATAATGAACCAAAGACTTTAGATGTTGCTTTTGATGTTATTGGGGATTTAGTTTTATCAACTGCAGCTCAACAATATGGTGGATTTACAGTTCCTGAAATTGATAAAATTTTAGCTCCTTATGCTGAAAAATCTTATACTAAATATTATACTAAATATATTGGCCTAGGCCTTTCAAAAGTAAAAGCATGTAAAGAAGCTTTTGAAGATGTTAGAAATGATTTTCGTCAAGGTTGGCAAGGGCTAGAATATAAATTTAATACAATTGGTTCAAGTAGAGGAGATTATCCTTTTATTACCATCACTTTAGGGCTTGGTACTGAAAGATTTGCTAAGATGGCAAGTGTTGAATGCTTTAAAGTTCGTCGTGGTGGTCAAGGTAAAAAAGGTAGAAAAAGACCAGTGTTATTCCCAAAAATTGTATTCTTATATGATGAAGAACTTCATGGTGAAGGAAAAGTTAATGAAGATCTCTTTAATGAAGGTATTTTATGTTCATCAAAAACAATGTATCCAGATTGGCTAAGTTTAACTGGTGAAGGATATGTTGCAAGTATGTATAAAAAATATAGGCGAGTTGTTTCTCCAATGGGCTGTAGAGCTTTCTTATCGCCATGGTATGAGCGTGGTGGTATGGAACCTGCTGATGAACTTGATAAACCTGTTTTTGTTGGACGTTTTAATATTGGTGCTATCAGTCTACATTTACCGATGATTTTAGCTAAATCACGTCAAGAAAGTAAACCATTTTATGAAGTGTTAGATTATTATTTAGAATTAATAAGACAACTTCATATTAGAACATATAATTATTTAGGGGAAATGAAAGCTTCAACTAATCCACTTGGTTACTGTCAAGGTGGTTTTTATGGTGGTCATTTAAATCCAAATGATAAAATTAAACCATTATTAAAACCTATGACAGCTTCATTTGGCTATACAGCTTTAAATGAATTACAAGAATTATATAATGGTAAAAGTTTAGTAGAAGATGGTGAATTTGCAGTTAATACTTTAGAGCATATTAACGAAAAAATAAATGAATATAAAAAAGTTGATGGTATCTTATATGCTATATATGGTACACCTGCTGAGTCACTTTGTGGTTTACAAATTACTCAATTTAGAAAGAAATATGGCATAATAGAGGGAGTTTCTGACCGTCCTTATGTTTCAAATTCTTTCCATTGTCATGTTAGTGAAGATATTACACCAATTCAAAAACAAAATTTAGAAAAGAGATTTTGGGATTTGTCTAATGGTGGTAAGATTCAATATGTAAAATATCCGATTGATTATAATATTGGAGCAATTAAATCTTTAATCCATAGAGCTATGAATATGGGTTTTTATGAAGGTGTAAACTTAAGTTTAGCATATTGTGAAGAATGTGGACATCAAGAACTTGATATGGATGTTTGTCCTGTTTGTGGAAGCCGTAATTTAACTAAAATAGAAAGAATGAATGGCTATCTATCATATTCTAGAGTTGCAGGAGATACTAGATTAAATGATGCTAAAATGGCTGAAATTAAAGAGAGGAAGAGTATGTAATGCGTTACCATAATATAACTAAAGATGATATGTTAAATGGTTACGGCTTAAGAGTTGTACTATGGGTTGCTGGTTGTACTCATCATTGTCCTGGATGTCATAATCCAATCACCCATGATATAAATGGTGGTATACCTTTTGATGATGCTGCTAAAGAAGAAATATTTAATGAATTAGCTAAAGACTATGTAGATGGTATCACTTTTAGTGGTGGTGACCCATTGCATCCTTTAAACGTAGCGGATATTGGGGAGTTAGTAGCAGAAATTAATGCTAAATTTCCTAATAAAACTAAATGGTTATATACAGGTTATTTATATGAAGATATTTCATCTTTACCATTTATTCCGATGCTAGATGTAATTTGTGATGGACGTTTTGAAATAGATAAATTTGACCCTCAATTACATTGGGTAGGTAGTAGTAATCAAAGGGTTATCGATGTTAAAAAAACAATTGATGAAAAAAGAATAATATTATTTAATGATGGAGCAATTAGTAATGGAAAAAATAGCTAAATTTGAATTTGTTTCTGAAAATGAATTTCAAAAAGCAGAATTAGAAAATGCTATAGAAATATATAAAAAATTAAAATTACCTAAAAGAGCTACGATATCTAGTGCTGGTTATGATTTTTATAGTCCAATAGATTTCATTTTAAATCCAGGCGAAACGATTAAAATTCCAACTGGTATTAGATGTAAGATGCAAGCTAATTATGTTTTATTAATTTTGCCACGCTCTAGTTTAGGGTTTAAATATCGTTTAGCTTTAGATAATACAGTAGGAGTTATCGATGCTGATTATTATAATGCTTTAAATGAAGGCCATATTTTCATTAAAATGACAAATAATAGTAATAAAACTTTAGAAGTAAAACAAGGTGATGGTTTTGCTCAAGGTATTTTCTTACAATATGGTATTACTATTGATGATGATGTTAAAGAAGAACGAGTTGGTGGCTTTGGTAGTACAAATAAGGGGAACTAATAAAAGGTTCCCTTTTATATTTAAAATTTTCTTTTAATTTTTTTAATTTTTGTTATAATTGATTTGTTTAAAAGAGGTGATATCATGTCTAAAAAATATGTTTATTTAATATTAGAAATAATAATTTTAGGAATTATTGTAGGCTTATTTATTTCATTTTATCAATTTATTATTCATGAAATAATTAATTTAAGTGATGAAATATTTACTTCTAATAATTCATTATTAATATCAATTTCTTTTATAATTTCTATAATATTATCATTTATAATCATCATTTTAAATAATAAACATAAAGGTTATTTAGGCAGTGGTATTCCTCAATATGAAGCTTATTATCAGGATAAACTTAATTTTAGTCCTAATAAGATGTTTTTATTCGTTTTATTTGATTCATTTTATGCTTATTTTTGTGGTTTTGTCTTTGGTGGTGAAGGTCCATCAATCACCTTATCTGCAAGTTTAGGAAGAATGATTAATAAATTGTTTAAAAATAATGATAAAGATTTAGTTGCATCGTGTGCTAGTGCTGGTTTTGCTGTAGCCTTTCTAGCTCCATTAGCTGGCTTTTGTCATTTGATAGAAGAAAATAAAATATTTATTAAAGCAAGTTTTTTAATTAAAGGTTTCTTTATTATTTTAATAAGCACAACAATTGCGTATTTCATTTATCCTCATAATTTATTACCGATTAATGTTTCTAATTATTTAGAATTTAAATATTTTTATATAATAGTTATATTGACAATTTTAGCTTTTATTGTAGGTAGATTATATGTTTTAGCGATCGTTAAAGTTAAAGATATATCTAAAAAATGGCAATATTTTTTATATTTAACCCCAATATTTTCTTTATTATTTATGTATTTAAAAACTAAAGATTTATATATGGTTGGTTCTGGTAGTAATATTTTAGCTAATCCTTTAGTTTCAAACAGCTTAATTATGGTAACATTTTATTTACTTTATCGCTTACTTGGAACAGCATTTTCAAATAGTTTAGCTGTATCTGGGGGCCTTGTTTTACCGATGTTGACTTTAGGGTGTTTAATTGGTAATTTTATTACTATCTGTTTTAAAGATGTTATAGTAGATGTTTATCAATATAATAATTTATTTTGTGTTATTGGTATGATGGTAGTCTATAATAGTGTTTGTAAGACGCCACTTACAAGCCTTATATTAGGTTTAAAAATGGGAAAAGCATATGTGTTATTACCACTTACTATAGCTCTTGTAATAAGTACTATCTTAATGTATTTATTTAAACAAAAAAATATTTATGGACTTTTAGAAAAGAGGATTGTTATAAATGAGGCACATTAATGAACAATTTGAAGTTTTAGATGCTTCAGGTCATAAAACAGGTCTAATATTAAATAGAGGTGTACCACTTGAAGATGGCGAATATATGGGAATAGTTACGATAATCGTTGTCAATAAAAAGGGCGAATTTTTAGTTACTAAAAGACATCCAAATAAAGAACCTGGTTTAATGTGGGAAGTTACAGGTGGAGGAATCAAAGCTTATGAAACACCTCTTGCGGCAGCTAGAAGAGAATTAAAGGAAGAAACAGGTTTAGATGTTAGTGAAGATAGTCTTATTGCATTACCTATAGTTTTAAAAGATCTATTTTATTGTTATCAATATATTGTATTTTTAGATGAAGATAAAAAGTTGATGTTAGAAGAAGATGAAGTTATTGATTATAAATATTTAAATAAGGATGATTTTTTTAAGTTCATAAAAAATTCAAACTTTATTAGTTATATTTGTGCTAGAATAGAAGGCATAAAAGAAGATATTTTAAAATTATATAAAGAAAGAGAAGATAAATTTGAACAAAATATTTAATCATGATTTTTATGAATATTTAACTTTAATAATTGCTTTAATCTTATTTATTTGTTTATCTATTTATATAAGTTTTGAAGAAGAATTAAACGTTGTTGATTTAACAATAAGGGATAGTATGTATAATTTTAGAGGGCCAAAGTATGGTTTTTGGTATTTTACATTTAGGTTGATTACAGAATTAGGTTTTTTCTATATTGTAGTTACTGTAGCGTGCTTGGTTGGCATCAGAACTCGTTTTGATAGAAGATTTTGGTTTTTATGTGGGGCAACAATTATAACTTATTTAGCTAATGAATTAATAAAAATATTCTTTTTAAGAGAAAGACCTATTCCTGAATTACAATGGATGATTGAACATTCAACATCATATCCATCAGGTCATTCAATGGTTTCAACTGTATTTTATGGTTTAATTATTTATTTTATATATAAAAGTAATTATTTAAAAATTAGTATTAAAAGAATAGTTATTGTAAGTATAATTTTGATAATTTTACTTATTGGTTTATCAAGAATGGTTTTAGGTGTTCATTATTTCACTGATGTAATTGGTGGATATTTATGTGGTTTAATATTTTTAGAAACATTTGTTATAATTTATAAAAAAATCATGAAAAAAGCACCAATTGAATCACTTTCTAAAAATGATATGATAAAATAAAAAAGCCTAGTTAAGGCTTTTTTTATATTTTGGCAGGTTCACCATCTTTAATATTTTCTTTCGCTATTGCAAGCATCAATTTTATTCTATTTTCTTGATTAACTCTAGTAGCAGAAGGATCATAATCGATAGCTACAATATTTGCATTTGGATGAATTTCTTTAATTTTTTTCATAACGCCTTTACCGCAAATATGATTAGGAAGACAACCAAAAGGTTGAGCACAAACAATATTGCCATAACCTATTTCTACAAGTTCCATCATTTCGGCAGTAAGAAGCCAGCCCTCACCCATTTTAGTTCCGTGTGATAAAACACCTTCAGATAATTCTTTAGTTTCTTTAAAATATTTCATTGGTGTAAATTTTGTAGTTTTAATTGCCTTTATCATTAAATCTTCACGTCTTTCTAAATATTTAATGATAAATTTTGCAACATATTCCTTAATTTTTCCACTACCATAAATCTTATAATCATATATTTGATTATATAGGCAGTAATAAATGAAACCATAAAGACCAGGTACCATTGCTTCAGCATTTTGACTAACTAAAAAATCTTCTAAATTGTTATTACCAAGACTTGCATATTTAACATATATTTCTCCAACAACCCCAACTTGAGGCTTTTTTTGCGATAAATCTAATTTAATATTGTCAAAATCTTTAGCAATCTTAAATAAATTATGTTTAATAGCTCTTAATGATAAACCTTGTTTTAAATCAATTTGTCTTGATAATTCTTTAACCCATTTATCGGTAAGAGCTTTAGTTTCCCCACTATTAATTTCATAAGAACGAGCTTTATTTCTTAAATACATTAAGAAATCACCATAAGTCATAGCGGCAGCTACTTTTTTTATTAATGGGAATGTAATTTGTAAGCCACTATCTTTTTCTAGATTAGATGCATTTAAACTTACAACAGGTACATAACCAAAGCCAGCTTTAATCAAAGCTTTACGAAGTAAATGAATATAATTAGATGCTCTACAACCACCACCTGTTTGTGTGATAATTAATACGACATTATGAGTGTCATTTCGATGATTTAATGCATCGATAAATTGTCCTATTACTAATAGAGCTGGATAACAAGTATCATTATGAACATATTTTAGGCCTTCTTCGACAACGCTAGGACCTTCATTTTTTAAAACCTCTACTTTATAACCATTTCCTCTTAACGCATTGGCAAATAAAGACATATGAATATCTAGCATAGAAGGGATTAAAATTGTATGAGTTTTACGCATTGAACTAGTAAATTTAGGATATTCCATTATTTATTTTTATCCTCCTGTTCTTTTAAAGCACTAAATAAACTTCTAAGTCTAATTTTAATAGCACCTAAATTAGTTATTTCATCGATTTTTAATTGTGTATAAATCTTATCTTTTTCTTCTAAAATTGATTTAACTTCATCTGTTGTTATAGCATCAAGGCCACAACCAAAACTTACAAGTTGAACAAGTTCAAAATCTTTTTGTTTAGCCACATATTTAGCTGCATCATAAAGTCTAGCGTGATAAGTCCATTGATTTAAGACATTAACAGGTGATTTAGGAGTTAATTGACTGATACTTTCTTCAGTTACAATCCCAACATCAAAAGTGGCGATAAGCTTATCGATACCATGATTGATTTCAGGGTCTAAATGATAAGGTCTTCCGGCTAGGACAATTATTTTTTTATGATTTAATCTAGCTGTAGTAATAATTTCATGAGCCTTATCTCTTAAATATGTAAGATGTTTTGCATATTCATCATAAGCTTTATTTGCAGCATCTTTTATTTCTTTTTTAGAAATACCTTTAAAATATTTATTTAAAACAATAGGGATCTTTTTAATAAATAATTCTTTATTATGAATTCCTATAAAGTCAGAAATAAAAGTTATATTTTTTATAGCTTTAACATTATTTAAGATAGTTTCAGGATAATAAGCAACAATCGGACAATTAAAATGATTATCACCTTTACCTTCATCGATATTATAAGAAGTACAAGGATAAAATATTGTTGTAAAGCCATTATTTAATAATTCTTCAATATGACCATGAACTAGTTTAGCAGGATAACAAACAGTATCACTTGGAATAGTATGTTGACCTAATATATAAGTTTTATGAGTAGAAAATCCACTATTATGAACTTCAAAACCAAGATTTGTGAAGAATGTATACCAAAAAGGATATAATTCATACATATTTAAAGCTAAAGGAAGACCAATTTTACCTCTTTTACTAGGCATTGGTTTATAACTTTGTAATTTTTCTCTTGTTATTTCATATAAATTCATATTAGTATTTGTTGTTTTTTTAGTTAGTGGTTTTTCACATTTGTTACCACTAATTAAACGAGAATTATTAAAAATATTAACTGTTAACAAACAATGATTTTGACAAAGACCACAATTAAAGTTTTTAGTATCATGTTTAAATTCTTTAATTTGATTTATATTTAAAACACTAGATTTATCTAAATTTAAACTTTTAGCATATAATGCTGCACCATAAGCTCCCATTATGCCAGAAATATTAGGACAAACAACATTAAATCCTAATTCTTTTTCAAAAGCTCTTAAAACAGCTTCATTATAGAAAGTACCACCTTGAACAACTATGTGTTTACCAAGAGATTTAGCAGAAGTAGCTCTTATAACTTTATATAAAGCATTTTTAACGACACTTATTGAAAGTCCTGCTGAAATATTATCGATAGTAGCTCCATCTTTTTGAGCTTGTTTAACACTTGAATTCATAAAGACTGTACAACGACTTCCAAGATCAACAGGTTTTTTAGCCATTAAGCCAAGTTTAGCAAAATCTTCAATTGAATAGCCTAAAGCATTTGCGAATGTTTGTAAGAAAGAGCCACAACCAGAAGAACAAGCCTCATTTAAGAAAATATTAGAAATAGTTTGATGTTCTATTTTAAAACATTTGATATCTTGACCACCAATATCGATTATAAAATCAACATCAGGCATAAATTTTCTAGCAGCGTAGAAGTGAGCCATAGTTTCAACAAGTCCGCCATCTAAATTAAAGGCCATTTTTGCTAAATCTTCACCATAACCAGTTGAAGCAGATCCTTTAATATTAATATTAGGATATTTATTATATAATTCTAAAAACAATTCTTTTAATACTTCAATTGGATTGCCTTTATTAGGTAAATATTTAGAATATCTAATATTTAAATCATTATCCATTAGTAAAAATTTTAAAGTAGTAGAACCACTATCAATACCAAGATATAAAGGACCAGTATAACCTTCTAAAGGTAGGGTAGGGACAAAGGCTAATCTATGTCTTTGTCTAAATTCTTCAAGTTCTTTTTCATTAGCAAATAATGGCGTATTAAAGGCATATGTTGATTTATTTGTATATGTAGATATCTTAGTTAATAGTTCATTTAAATCGACATTTTCTTTAGCACATAAAGCCGCTCCAATAGCAACATAATATAAAGAATTGTCAGGACAAATTCCTTTTACATGTAGGGCATTATCAAAAGCTTGTTGCAATTCAGATAAGAAAGTTAGAGGTCCACCTAAATAGGCTACTTTACCTGTTATTTCTCTTCCTTGAGCTAATCCCCCAATTGTTTGGTTTACTACAGCTTGAAAAATAGATGCTGCAATATCTGATTTAGATGCTCCTTGATTTAAAAGTGGTTGAATGTCAGTTTTTGCAAAAACACCACAACGAGAAGCAATAGAATAAATCTTTTGATGACCTTTAGCTATACCATTGATTTCGGTTATATTTATATTTAATAAGGTTGCCATTTGGTCAATAAAGGCACCTGTACCACCAGCACAAGAACCATTCATTCTTACTTCAAGACCATTAGTTAAAAATAAGATTTTAGCATCTTCACCACCAAGTTCAATAATGCAGTCAGTACCAGGTATCAATTTGTTTGCTGCGACTCTTGTAGCATAAACTTCTTGAATAAAAGGAACGCCAATTCCATCGGCTAAACCCATCCCTGCTGAACCAGATATTGCAAGAGGAGTATTGTTATTAACAATTTTATTATCTAATAAATATTTTATTTTTTCTTCAATGTTATCTTTTATATGGGAATAGTGTCTTTTATAATCAGAATAGATTATATTTCCATCTTCTAAAACAACACATTTAATGGTTGTTGAACCAATATCTAAACCTATTTGTTTCATCTAATCACCCTTTTTTCAAACATTTGTAATTATATTATACATAATATAATAAGTCAATTTTAGTGTTTTAAAAAAATTGCTTTAATTTAAAATAAAAAAATGTTGTTTAAACTATTAATTTAATGTATAATAGCTACTAGCAATTGAAAAATAGCTAAGAAATTAGTTTATACATAAATGGAGGTTTTTTATGAAAGGTTTATATAAATTAGCCATATTTATATTGAGTATATTTAGTATTGCTTGCCTAGCTAGTTGTCAAGATGATAGCAATGTAAGTGTAAATGTTACGCCAATTGCCCGTAATAATAAAATCACTTTACAAGCTTCATTTAAAGATGAGTCTCAAGGTATATTTAGTGAATATACTCCATATGCTTATATTTATGAGATGGATGGCAGTGAAGTAGGAGAACAATTAGAGTCTCAATCATTTTCAGAAGATGCAGAAGCTAGCAATGCATCTAGCTATGTAGCTGAAGAATTAGTTTTTGATGATTTAGAAGAACAAACTGAATATACAGTTAGAATCACTTTAACTATCGATGGTAGAAGTTATACTTTATATGATGAAGTTTTAATGACTAATGATATTGGTACAAAAGAAAACCCTATTCCTATTACTAATACTAGTGAATTTTTAGATATGACAAATGATAGAGAAGGTTATTATGTATTAGAAAGTGATTTAGATTTTGCAGGTGTTACTGTAGAACCGATGTTTACTTCAACTTCACGTCGTTTTGAAGGTGGCTTTGATGGCGCTGGTCATACAATTAAAAATATTACATTAAGTTCTAACAATCAATATAATGGTTTATTTAGTGTTAATAATGGTACAATTGAAAATTTAAAAATTGATAATATGAGTTTAAAATCAGAAAGAACTAGTGAAATGAATACTGGTTTATTAGTTGGTTATAATACAGGTGTTATTAATAATTGTGAAATAACGAATAGTAAGATTGAAGCTAATTCAACCGCATATACATTAACATATAAACAAAATGTAGGTGGTTTAGTCGGTTTTGTTGGTGGTATTAAAGAAGATATCGCTGTTACAAATTGTACTATTTCTAATATAACAATCGATGTTGATGCTCGTCATTTAGCTAATATTGGTGGTTTAATTGGTGAAGTTGAATTATCTGATTCAATAAGAGAAACTCAAACAATTACAGGTAATAGTGCTAATTGTAATATTACAGTAGACCAAGAAATTAGAGCGGCTATTAGCGATGATGTAAATATTAATGTTGGTGGTTTTGTTGGTACTTCAGCTTCATTCATTTCTGATTGTTATGCTAGTGGTAAAATTGTAGTTAATACTACTAAATCATCTTCTGCAACTTATGAAGCTGGTTTAGAAAAATATTCTTTAGCTGTTGGTGGTTTTATTGGTACTTCTTATGATAATGTCAATAGAGGTTTAGATAAAGTTGCTTTCTTTGGTTCAATTGAAGTTAATGCTAAAGATGTATATGATGTTTTAGTTGCTGGTTTAATTGCTGATTTAGGTAATAATATTAAAATTACTAATTCACTTGTTTATTTAGATAGTTTAACAATAAATGGACCTATTAAACCTGCTGATGAAGATGAATCAACAGCTGATAATGTTGAGGAAACTACAAGTGATACGACAGGTAGTGAAGATGGTGAAACTACTGATGTTAAAGAGCCAAATTATAGTTTAATTTATGGTCAAATATTTGCAACAGATGTAACCCTAGATTATTTAACAACTAATAATATTATAAGTTGTAATAATATTACACCTACAATTACAGGTACAAATTTGAAAGAAATTACAAATAATTCTAATACAAATGTTACAGCTGAAATTTTTGGTGAAAGAATATATAATTATTATAATAGTTATATTGCAAAATAAAGAAGGGGCTTTAAGCTCCTTTTTCTATATTAAGGAGGAAGTATGAGTTTACGATTTTATAATTCACTAACAAATCAAATTGAAGAATTTAAACCGATAAAAAATGGTGAAGTTACTATCTATGTTTGTGGTCCTACCGTTTATAATTATATTCATATTGGTAATGCGCGTCCGGTTGTTTTTTATGATTTATTGCGTAGATATTTAAAATATTGTGGATATAATGTGAAATTTGCTTCTAATATTACTGATATAGATGATAAAATAATAAAGAAAGCTCTTGAAGCTAATAAAAGTGAAAAAGAAATTGCTGATTTTTATGAATTAGCATATTTTGAGGATGTAAAACGTCTTAATTCTTTAAAACCTGATTATATTCCACATGCTACTAGTTATATAGGTGATATGTTAGAATTTATTAAAGAATTAGTAGATAAAGGTTATGCTTATGTTAGAGATGGAAATGTTTATTTTAGAATTAGTAAAATTAAAGATTATGGCTTATTATCTAATCAAACTAAAGAAGATTTAGTTGAAGGTGCGCGAATTGAAGTAGATAATGCTAAAGAAAATCCTCTTGATTTCACATTATGGAAGAAGACTACAGTTGGTATTACTTGGCCAAGTGAATTTGGTGATGGAAGACCTGGCTGGCATACTGAATGTGTTGTAATGAATCATAAATTATTTGGCAATTTAATTGATATTCATGGCGGAGGTATGGATTTAAAATTCCCTCATCATGAAAATGAAATTGCTCAATGTGAATCTTTATATAATACACATTTAGCTAATTATTTTTTACATGTTGGTAGAGTTGATTTAAAGGGCGTTAAGATGAGTAAATCTTTAGGGAATTATATTTTTGTTAAAGATTTTAAAACTAATGAAGATATTATGACTTTAAGATTAATATTATTATTCTCTCCTTATAGAGCTAATATCAATTATCAAGATGAATTATTTAAACAATTTTCTTCTATTTATCAAAAATGGCAAAGAGCTTATAAACAAATATATTATTATTTATATTGTAATGAACTTTTAACTGATGATTTAGATTTAGACATTATGTCTAATTTTAAGGATTATATGGATGATGATTTTAATGTTCAAAATGTTTTATCTCTAATGGATGAATTAGTTAAAAATATTAATTTAGCATTTAGACAAAACAAAAAAGAATTAAATGTTTTATTTAATACATTTAAAACAATTAGTGATATATTTGGTATTTTATATTATGAAGTAGATATAGATGAAGAAACTAAAAATACATATTTAGCTTGGGCTAAAGCAAGAGCTTGTAAAGATTTTACAAAAGCTGATCTATATCGTAATATACTCGTAAATAAAGGGATTTTATAATGGAATATAATGGATTAACATTAGCTTATTTAGGTGATGCTGTATTTGAAGTATATATGCGCAATTATGCTCTTAAATGTGGCTTAACAAAGGTTAAAAACCTTCACCAATTCGTAACTAGTAAAGTAAATGGTGAAACTTTAGCTAGGTATGTTGATTATCTATTAGAAAATGATTATTTAGAGGATGATGAAAAAGAAATATATTTAAGAGGTAGAAATAGTAAAATTCATACTGTTCATAAAGATTTAGCAAGTTACCATAAAGCTACTGGTTTTGAAGCTTTGATCGGTTATCTTTATCTTTTAAATAAAAATGAACGATTAGAAGAAATTATAGATATAGTAAAGGGGTTATAAAATGGCTAAAGAAGAAAATTTAGAAACTACACCTAAAAGAAAAAGAAAAACAACTCCTAAAGTAATAGAAGAAAAAAAGGAAAATTTATTAGAAAATGAAGTAAATTTATTTAATATTAATAATGAAAAAGAAGTAGTTAATTCTCAAAAAAAGAAGAAAGAAAGCATTAATGAAGAAGAAAAGAAAAAAGAAGTAATTAATGAAGAACCAAAAGTTAATGTTAATATTTTAACTAAAGAGAAAAAAGAAGAAAAAGAAGAAGCTATTTTAAATAAACAAGAAATTAATATTTCAGCTAATAAAAATGAAATTAAAAAGACACAAGAAATTAAACTTTCTCCAAACATTGAAAAATTCTTAAATAAAAAGAAACAAAAGAAAGCTAAAGCTTTAAAAAAACAAGAAAAGAAAGAAACAAAAGAAGGGTTAATTTTAAATAGATATGAAGCTGATCCTAATGTTGGTTTAAGTAGCGATATAGTTGAAAAAAGAAAACAAGAAGATTTAACTAATCAAACTAAAACAGGTTCTACTAAATCGATTAAAAAGATTATTATATCAAATTTAATTACTTTCTTTAATATTTTAACTTTCGCTATTGCAGGTGTTTTAATATCTGTTGGGGCTTTCACTGATTTATTCTTTGTAGTTATTGTTTCTGCAAATATTATAATTGGTATTATTCAAGAAATTAAAGCTAAAAATATTATAGATAAATTATCTCTTTTACAAGCTCCAACCGCATTTGTTATAAGAGATGGTAAAAGAAGTGAAATTGCAGTATCAGAAGTTGTCCTTGATGATATTTTAGTTTTAGAAGCCGGAAAACAAATACCAGCCGATTCTATTTTACTTAATGGTAATGTAGAAGTTAATGAAAGTTTGTTAACTGGTGAAAGTGATGCAATTATAAAGAAACAAGGAGATACATTATATTCTGGTTCTTTTGTTGTTAGTGGCAATTGTAAAGCAAGAGTTAATAAAGTTGGTAAAGATAATTATATTTCTCGTTTATCTGGTGAAGCTAAACTTTATAAAAAACCTAAATCTGATCTATTACATTCATTAAATATTATCATATATATAATGGCTATAATAATTATACCGATCGGTGTGCTATTATTTTATATGCAATATTTTATAAATGGTGTTGAATATATAACAGCTATAAGAAAAACAGCTGGAGCTATGATCGGAATGATTCCATCTGGATTAATGTTATTATCTTCAGTTGCTTTAGCTGTCGGTGTTATTAGACTTGCTCAAAATAAAGTTATGGTTCAAGAATTATATTGTATTGAAATGTTAGCTAGAGTTAATGTTTTATGTTTAGATAAGACTGGGACAATAACTGATGGAACAATGTCTGTTAAAGATGTTATTGAATATGAAAATGGCTTTGGTATAACTACTAAAGTAGTAATTAATGGTATGTTAAATGCTTTAAAAGAAAATAATTTAACTCAAAAAGCATTAGAAGAAAGATTTGGTTCAAATAAAAAAATTAAATATCATTCTTTAATTCATTTTTCAAGTCAAAGAAAATATAATGCTGTAAGTTTTGAACGTTATGGTACTTTCATTATGGGGGCTCCTGAATTTGTTTTGAAGGATAATTTCATAGATTATAAAAAAGAGGTTGATAATTATTCACGACAAGGATATCGTGTTTTAGCCTTAGCCCATAAAGAAGGATTTATTGAAAATGAAACATTGCCTGAAGGAGAAATAAAATTAGTAGCTTTAATATTAATTGAAGATAATATTCGTCCTGATGCTATTGAAACTATATCTTACTTTAAACAAAGTGGTGTTGAAGTTAAAGTAATTTCTGGTGATAATCCGCTTACTGTAGCGAAAATTAGCGAAAGGGCAGGTATTAGTAATGCTAAAGAATGTATCTCTTTAGATGGTATGAGTGATGAAGATGTAGCTCGTGCTGCAACTAGATATACAGTCTTTGGTCGTGTATCTCCTGACCAAAAAAGAATCTTAGTAAGAGCTTTAAAAGAAGCAGGTAAAACTGTTGCGATGACAGGAGATGGTGTAAATGATATTTTAGCATTAAGAGAAGCAGATTGTTCAATTGCTATGGCTTCTGGTAGTGAAGCGGCTCGTAATGCTAGTCATTTAGTTTTAATTGACTCTAATTTTAATTCAATGCCTAAGGTTGTTGCTGAAGGTAGAAGAGTTATTAATAATGTTTCAAGGGTTGCCTGTCTATTTTTAACTAAAACAATATTTAGTTTATTATTAGCTTTACAAGCTTTAAATAGTGGTGGTATTTATCCAATTAGTACTGTCCAATTATCAATAATTGATTTCTTCGTAGTCGGTATACCAGCCTTCTTCCTTGTTTTAGAACCTAATAATAATGAAGTTGATAGTAGGTTTTTACCAAATATTATTAAAGGTGCCTTGCCAGGTGCGATAACGATCCTTATATGTTCGATGATAACTTTCCAATTGGTTGAATATTTAAATTATGATTTTATGACATCTTCAACAATTATTATTGTGGTTGCTACTAATACATGTTTAATGGTTTTATTTAAAGTTTGTAAACCATTTAATCGCTTAAGAAAGGTGATTTGTGGTTGTTCATATTCTTTATTCATATTATGTATTATTTTCTTACCAAGTTTATTTGAGATAAGGCCGATATTTAAATTTATGGAATATAATTCTGATACTGTTGAAATAACAAGATTAGATAGTATTCCGCAAATTGCGATTTCAGAAGATTATAATTTTGTTTTAGATGGAATAGTTTATGATACTAAGTCAGCTTCAGGATACCGAGAAGCAAGTTCAGAAAATGGTATTTTAACTGCTTATATTGATGATAATACAGTGACAAGAATTTTAAAAGATGGTCAAGGTTGGCAAATCCCTAATCCTGTATTATCAGTAGATATGGATAATAATTTATATGCTGGTGGTTTTAATACTAATTTAGTTGATTTTACTAATAGAAATCTAAATAAAATAACTTTAGATATTTCAGAAAATGGTGATGTTTCAATTTGTTCTGTTGGTGAAGATGGCACATTGACAGAAGTAACTCATGAACCTATTTATAATGTGTTGCCAAAAATAAGTGTATCTAATGGTGGTTATTTAGTAATCAATGGTATAGATAGACCAGATATTGAAGTTGATTTTACAACAATTGATTCAATATCATTAGATAAAGATTTAAATGTTTTAGTAAATGGTAATTTAATTACTTATTTTGATTCAAATACTAGTCAAAATGTTCAATTAAAAATTTCTAAACCAAATGTATCTTTATCTGAAAAAAATTATATAATTTTAGATGCTCAAACTATAAATTCTATAACTAGTAATGAATCTATAAATGTTAATTTAAGTCAACTTGGTTATAGCGATTTAAATTCATTTATTGAAGCTGATTTAGAAGCAGAAGGATTTAGTGATAAACTAATTCAAGCTAATGGTAGTTATTATCGTTTTAGAATCGCTAATTCAAATGGTAATGATATATATCTACAAACTAATGTTAGAATCATTACTCCAAATATTGAATTTACGACAGCTGATCATTATATTATTAATGGTGAATATACAAATTATCAAGCAGTTTCAGATGGTGGTAATTCTCAAACTACAGTCAATGTTACAGAAGATGGTTATTTAACTATTAATGATATGCGTACTGATTATAAGGCTGATTATAGCATTCAAGTTGGAGGAGTAGTTCAAAGATTATCTATTCCGGCTCTACTAATTTTAGTTACATTATGTTTAGCATCTGCCCCATTAATGCGCATTTTAACGGGCGCTGTACCATGGTTAAAACAAACTATTAAAGCTGTTCAAAATGTTTTATCAAAATTTTAATTGAAGAGGAAGCAATTCCTCTTTTATTATTGTTTATTTTAAAATAGTTTGTTATAATTCAAATTGAAAGAAAGAGGCATAAAATGATTAAAATATATGGTAAGAATGCTTGTAAAGCAAGCATTTTAAATAATGCACCTATAAAAGAGATTTATGTTGATGGTAAAGATAATAAATTAATATCTTTTTTAAATGATCATAATCAAAAATATCAAATAAAGACTAAAGATGAATTAAATAAAATGTTTGGTATTAATAATCAAGGTATAGGTTTAATTAGAGAAAATTATAAAAATTATGATATTTCTTATTTTTTGACGGCAGAAGAAAATAAAAGAGTCTTAATTTTAGATGGTATTAGTGACCCACAAAATTTAGGAGCTATAATTAGAAGTGTTGATGCTTTTGGATTTAAAGGTATTATTTTAGGTAATAATAGAAGTGTTCCAATTACCGAAGTAGTAGCTCATGTTTCAACAGGGGCAATTGAATATGTACCTATATGTTATGTTAATAGTCTTAATAATGCTATTAAGATTTTAAAAGATAATGGTTATTGGATTATTAGTGCAGAAGCCTTTGGTAAAGATAAGTTAGAAGATATTTCAAAAGAACGTAATATTTGTTTAGTTATTGGAAGTGAAGGCTTTGGCATTAGTAAAACGATCTTAAAAGCTAGTGATTATATTGTTAGCATCGATATGAAAGGGCATGTTAATAGTTTAAATGCTTCAGTTAGTGCGGGTATTTTATTAGAAAAGTTAAAATAGGAGAAGTATGTATTTAGGCTGGAATGATTACGAATTAATCTATTTGATTAAAGAAGGTAATGAACTAGCCTTAAACCTTATGTATCATAAATATTGTAACTTTATTAGAATAAAAGCAAGAGAATTAGGCTTTCGTGGTTTTGATTTAGATGATTGTATTCAAGAAGGTTTATTGTTATTGACGAAAGCTATTAAAACTTTTAATAATGATTATAATAAAAGTTTTTGGTCATATTTTAATTTAATTTTAAAAAGACATTTATGGCGTTATCAGAAGAAATGGCAAAAACAAGAATATGCCTTAATAGATGATAATATTAAAGATAATAATACTTTTAAAGAAACTATTTTAGAATATTCATCATTATTTAAAGATGAAATGTTGCGTTATATTTATGAAGAAATCTTTTATTATAATACTCCTATTAGAGAAATAAGTAGAAAATTAGGGGTTAAAAGTTCAAAAATATATTTAGAATTAAAAAAAATAAAAGAAATATTAAGAATAGAGTTTGACTTATAATCTAAAAAAATGTAGAATTATATAGACACTATTTAAGGTGGTTTTTTATTATGAGAAAAAAAGTTATCTTAGTTTGTGAAGAATGTTTAAGTAGAAATTATACTACTACAAAAAGTTCACAAAAAGAAAATGTACGTTTAGAAGTAAAAAAGTTTTGTCCTAAATGTAATAAATATACTATACATAAAGAAACAAAGTAAAGGGTGATTATATGGCAACTAAAGAAAAACAAGTAGAAAAGAAGTCAAAATTAGTAGAAATTTTAAGTAAAGATTATCGTTGGGAAAATTATGTATTCTTTATAATTTCACTTTTAGTATTATTATTAGGGGTATTAATTTTAACTGATACTATTACTATCAATCCAGATGCATTTTTAATTGGACCAATAGCTGATATATTTGCATGGATAATGGTAGCTTTTGGTGGCTTAGCTTTAATTTATGCAGTTTATCCATTCTTTAAACCAGCTTTTCCAGAAATTAAAAGAGTAAGTTGGTTAAAAGGAAAGAAATATTT
The DNA here is from genome assembly GCA_944324795.1 of uncultured Acholeplasmatales bacterium. GTDB lineage: Bacteria > Bacillota_I > Bacilli_A > Acholeplasmatales > Anaeroplasmataceae > CALUXS01. The sequence continues at coordinate 110,440 of CALUXR010000001.1, read as the reverse complement.
TGGTAATGTTATAAGAGTATTTATATTCATTATTATATTAGCATTATTATTCTTATTATTTGATATGTTTATAACTGCTGTTTTAGCTAAAATTATGGGGTAAGATATGAAAAGATGGTATGTAGTACAAACTTATTCTGGATATGAAAATAGTGTTTTAGATGATTTAGAATCAAGAAAAAATTCTATGGAAATAGCTGATAAGATTTGTCGTATATTAGCTCCAGATAAAGAAGAAGAAGTATTAGATAAATATGGTAAGCCTGCCTTTGATAAAGCTGGTAACAAAAAAGTTAAAATTTCTAAATTATTTCCAGGTTACATTTTCTTAGAAATGGAAGTTGGCGATGAAGGTATTGATGATAATACTTGGTTTATTATTCGTAATACACCAAAAGTAACTGGTTTCCTTGGCTCATCTGGTCATGGAACAAAGCCGGTTCCAATTCCTCAAGATGAAATGGATAAAATATTAGAACAAATGGGATTAAAAGAAAAAACCATTTTCTTACCTGGCGATAAAGTTAAAATCGTTAGTGGTTCATTTATAGATACTGAAGGTGTCGTAGAAAAATATGATGAAGACAAGAATATTGTAACAGTTATAATCGATATGCTTGGTTCATCTATTCCAAGCGAATTTGACGCTCAAGCGGTGCGTAAAATTGTTTAATGTAGTTAGAAAAAAATTAATTATTTTAATTTTCCTAGCTTTATTTATTAGTGATATTTGTTTAATAATTAAACCAGCTATCATTAATAATAATTATCATTATGAACGTTTTGATATTGTTTATTCGATAATCAATGGCAATGTCGTTATTCACCTATCTATAATATACGCTTTAATAGTTTTAATATTATATTTTAGTTTCAATTTCTTTAAGAAACCAAGGGAGTAGCAATACTTCCTTTTTTAATGTAAAAATTTTAAAAAAAGCATTTATTTTATCTTGCATATTGTATTTAGTTTTGTTATAATGCTAAAGCACGTATTTGGTACGTCAGTGGGAGGTTAAAACCGTTTAACCACATCATTGAAAGAAGGAGGAAATAAAATGGCTAAGAAAGTAGTTAAAGTAGTTAAATTACAGATTCAAGCCGGTAAAGCTAATCCAGCGCCTCCAGTCGGTCCAGCATTAGGACAGGCAGGCGTTAATATCCCAGGCTTTTGTTCACAATTCAATGATCAAACTAAAGATAAAATGGGATATGTTCTACCAGTAGTAATTTCTGTATATGAAGACCGTTCTTTCACATTTGTTGTTAAGACTCCACCTGCATCTGATTTATTAAAGAAAGCAGCTGGTATTGAAAAAGGTTCTGACAACGCAAAGAAGAACATTGTAGCTAAGATTTCTAAAGCTCAAGCTGAAGAAATTGCGAAAATGAAAATGCCTGACTTAAATGCAAATGACATCGAAGCGGCAACTAAAATCATCGCTGGTACTGCTCGTAATATGGGCATTACAGTAGAAGATTAATTGAAGGTTGTTTATACAGCCTAAATTTGTGGGAGGAAATTCCCGCTTAACCACATTTTAGGAGGAAAATATGAAGAGAGGAAAGAAATACCAAGAAGCAGCTAAATTAGTTGATTCTAGTAAAGTTTATAACGCTGTTGAAGCATTAGACTTAGCTTGTAAAACATCAACTGTAAAATTTGATGCTTCTGTTGATGTAGCATTCCGTTTAAATCTTGATCCACGTAAGGCAGAACAAAACATTAGAGGTGCTATCGTGTTACCTAATGGTACAGGTAAAACTCGTCGTGTTTTAGTATTATGTCGTGGTGCAAAACAACAAGAAGCCGAAGCAGCCGGTGCTGATTATGTGGGTGATTCTGAATACATCCAAAAGATTCAACAAGGTTGGTTTGATTTCGACATTATCGTAGCTACACCAGATATGATGGGTGAACTTGGTCGTTTAGGTCGTATCTTAGGTCCTAAAGGTTTAATGCCAAACCCTAAAACTGGTACAGTTACTATGGATGTAACTAAAGCAGTTCAAGAAATTAAAAACGGTAAAGTTGAATATCGTCCTGATAAAGTAGGTAATATTCAAATGACTATCGGTAAAGTATCATTCGGTGCTGAAAAATTAGCTCAAAACTTAAAAGCTGTTTATGATACTTTAATGAGAGTTCGCCCTTCTACAGTTAAGGGTACATACATTAAAAATGTTTCTGTAGCTTCTACAATGGGTCCTGGTGTTAAAATTAACCCTGATTCAATTGTTGCTGCAGGAAAATAATAATTTACCAAAGACAGTAGGTGTGCTTTAAGCACTTAATTTCTACCGAGGTAGTAAAAGATTAATCTTCTTTGCTATTTTGGTAGAGAAGATTTTTAATTTTTACGGAGGTGTAAAATGAACAGTTCTATTGAACAAAAGAAAGCCTTAGTTGCTGATTTAGTAGAAAAAATGAAAGGTTCTAAAGCTGTTGTAGCCTTCAAATATCAAGGTTTAACAGTTGAAAAGTTTCAACAATTAAGAAGAGCTATGCGTGCTAATGGTTGTGATGTAGCAATCATCAAAAACAATATAACACGTCGTGCCGCTACTGAATTAGGCTATGATGCTTTTGCAGATGCTATGTCTGGTCCAATTGCGATTGCATTCGCAAGTGAAGATATGGTTGCTCCAGCTAAAGAAATCTATTCATTTGCAAAAGACAACAAATGTGTAGAAGTAGTTTCTGGGGTTGTTGATGGCACTATCTATAGTGTAAATCAATTAGAAGAATTATCAAAACTTCCATCATACGAAACATTATTAACTCAATTAGCAGCTGGTATGTTAGGTACAGTAAGAAATCTAGCAGTTGCTTTAAATATGTATGTGGAAGAACATGAAGAAGCCGCAAATTAATTTAATTATAATAGGAGGAAAATAAAATGGCTAAATTAACAAAAGAAACATTTATTGAAGCATTAAAAGAAATGACTATTCTTGAAGTAAAAGAATTAGTAGACGCTATGAAAGAAGAATTTGGTATTGATCCAAGTGCAGTTGCTGCTGCTCCTGCTGCAGGTGCTGGTGCTGCTGCTGCCGCTGAACAAACTGAATTTGATGTAATTTTAAAAGCTCCAGGTGCTGCTAAACTTGGTGTAATTAAAGTTGTTAAAGAAATTACTGGTTTAGGTTTAAAAGAATCTAAAGACTTAGTTGATAATGCTCCAAAACCAATTAAAGAAAAAGTTTCTAAAGCTGAAGCTGATGAAATTAAAGAAAAATTAGTTGCAGCTGGTGCTGAAGTAGAAGTTAAGTAATTAAGAGCCTAGTAAAACTAGGCTTTTTCTTTAATTTATGAATCATTATTATAGTAAAAATCCAGATTCTAAATCAGAACCTAAATTAATAACATATCATTATAAAGATCAAATTTTCACTTTTAAGACAGACCATGGTGTATTTAGTCGCGATTATGTTGATTTTGGAACTAATTTATTAGTAAATAGTATAATTATTAACGATGATCCGAATCCTATTTTAGATTTATGTTGTGGATATGGTGTAGTAGGAATAGTTATTAAAAGCTTAACTAATAAAGAAGTTTATGCGACTGATATTAATCAAAGAGCTACTGATTTAGCTGTTTATAATGCTAAAATAAATAAAGTAGAAATTAATGTTTATAATGGTGATTTATTTTCATCTTTACCAAAGGAACTAAAATATAGTCAAATATTATTAAATCCACCAATAAGGGCTGGAAAAGAAATAGTATTTAATTTATATGATGAATCATATAATAGGTTAGTAGATAGTGGTGAGTTATATATTGTAATTCAAAAAAAACAAGGTAAAGATAGTTCGTTTAAACATTTAGAGCAGTTATTTAATAAAGTTGAAATCATTAATAAAGATAAAGGATATTATATAATAAAGTCTGTCAAATGACAGACTTTTTATCTTTATTGATTATATTTTCAAGTGTATTTCATTTTTATCTAATGCCTTAAATTAATTATTTTATTTTCCAATATCCTTTTCTATTAGAGCCTATATATTCTATTTTTCCTATTTCTTTAAGTTGTTTAGTTGTTCTTAGTAATGTACTTTTACTTGCATTAATATGCTCTAATAATTCCTTATTAGTCATAGGATTGACTGATAATAAAGATAATATTTTTCTACTTAATTCCGAAATATTGGCTTCAAAATTAAGGTTATTGGGTTCATTTTTTGAAATATTGGCTTCAAAATTAAGATTATTGGGTTCTAATTTATGTTCTTTTATATAATTCATATTTGGTAATATAACTCTAAACCATTGGATTTAATTAACGAACAAATCATTATAATTGAAACCTTTATAAGCTTCTCTAATTCTTATCATTCCCATACCATAATTTTCAATATAACCTAAACGGTATAGAATAGCTAATAATTTAGGATTTCTATATGATTGAATTCCTAGCATAATATCTTCTAAGTTATATCTATAAATGCCACCAGGGTTTGTAATTTGGCATCTATCATCAAAAAATTCAATTTTAATGTTTGAAGGAATACTATAGTCTGCATGGCATATAGCATTTAAGACGGCTTCACGTAAACTTTTGCCAGGAAATGATGTGGTTTCTTCTCTAATCAAACCATTTTCAGGAATTATAGCAGAAGTAATATTAAACATTTCTATTTCATTAAGAATAGTATCTACAATTCTTAATAATGAACCTTTAAATTCTTTTTTATATTTAAAATTTAAATCTTTATCATAAGCTGCCATTTTTACAACCATAGGATTTTCATCACTTATTAATAATCCTAAATTTGTATATTGATTTTTATTATTTTTAAGACCGATAGTAAACATTTTTTGTTCTATAGAATTAATATTTTTATAATCATAATATTTTTTAGCATCATTAAAATATAAGTCTTGATTTTGTGAAATTTCATCTTCATAAGATATATTAGAATAATCCCTTATCATCTGTAAAATTTCACCTTCTGTAGCTTGTCTTTTACTCCTACCAACTCTTATAAAAACTCCTGTTGGTTTAGGCCCTTTAGATTTTAGATAATAAGGTTTAGAATTACCTTTTTGTATTTCTATAACTAAAACATTATTATCATCATAGTAATGAGTTATAAATAATCTGCCATTTCCACTTATTTCTTCACTAATTATATTAGAAATTTGCAAATCATATTGGTCTTTTAATTCATTTTTTACGCCAATAATTTCTCCATTATCCTTTATACCTTTATATATTATTCCACCATTAGTATTTAAAAAAGAAATTATTTCTTTATCTATGTCATCAATCATAATTTCTTTTAATTTTATTGCTTTCTTCATAAAACATGATTTTTCCTCCTAGATTAAAATATGATTTACTTGTTAGGTTAATTACAACATAATATATTTATTTTTAAAGATAAAAGTGGTATTTAAATATAAACTTTTTAATAAAAATATATTATTTTATTTTGATTTTTTTATCGCAAATAATTGACTATTTGACAACATTATTGTATAATTTTAAAATGCATAAATGGTGGGGTTAGTGCGCCTTAACTACCATTTTTAGATATTAAAGGGGTGTATCTATGAGTTACAAAATCGTTAAATACGGTAAAACAGAACGTAGAAATTATTCAAAAATTAGAACTGATATTGAGATTCCTAATTTAGTTGAAATTCAAACTAAATCTTTCGATCAGTTTGTTAATGTTGGTTTAAAAGAGTTATTAGAAGATATCTCTCCTATTAAATCTTTTAATGATTCATTAAAGATTTATTTTGGTGATTATCATTTTGAAGATCCTAAATATGATATTGTTGAATCTAAACTACGTGATGTTAATTATGCACGTCCATTAAAGGTAAAAGTGCGTCTTGAAAAGACTACTACTGGTGAACAAACAGAAAAAGAATTGTTTATGGGTGATATTCCATATATGACACCAGTTGGTACATTTATTATTAATGGTGCTGAAAGAGTTATCATTTCACAAATTGTTCGTTCTTCTGGTGCTTATTATTCTAAAGAAGTAGATAAGAAGTCTGGCGAAGTAAAATATGCTGGTCAAATCATTCCGACTCGTGGTGCTTGGATCAATTATGAAGAAGGTAGTCGTGGTGTATGGTATGGTGAATTAGACCGTTCTAAAAAAATACCATTAACAACTATTTTAAGAGCATTTGGGTTAGATACAAATGAAAAAATAACTAATTTATTTGGTAATGATGAACATTTTACAGCTACTTTTGAAAAAGATGACTCAACTAATAGCGAAGATGCGGTTAGACAAGTATATTCAAAATTAAGAGTTGGGGAAGAGAATGTTCCTACAGATGGAGCAAGACGTTTAATTAAAGAACGTTTCTTTGATGCTAAAAGATATGATTTACAAAAAGTAGGTCGTTATAAATATAATGTAAAACTTGATATTTTCCAAAGGGTTAAAGGTTTAAAATTAGCTAAAGACGTTATAGCTAATAAAGATTTTGCTGATATCAATACAGGTGAAATCATTTCTTGTGGAACAATTTTAGCTACTAAAGGTAGCATAATTGAAGGCGAAGTTTTAGAAAAGTTACAAAATTCAAGAGAAGGTTTCCAAGAAGTTATTGATTTAGGAAACACTTTATGTGATGACCCTATTTGTGAAATATTATATGTATATTCTCCAAAAACTGAAGAAGTAGTTAAAGTTATTGGTAATTTACATGCTGAAACAGTTCTTCATATTACAATGTCTGATATTATTGCCTCATTATCTTATTATTTTAATTTATATAAAGGTATAGGTACACTTGATGATATCGATCATTTAGGTAATCGTCGTTTAAGATTAATTGGTGAATTATTAAAAAATCAATTTAGAATTGGTTTTGCAAAATTAGAAAAGAACATTCAAGATAGAATGAGTGTTGTTGATATTGCAGAAGCTACACCAGAATCTTTAATTAATATTAAACCACTTACATCAGCATTAAAAGAATTCTTTGGTTCAAGCCAATTATCACAATTCATGGATCAAATTAATCCACTTGCTGAAATAACTCAAAAACGTCGTATTTCTGCGCTTGGTACTGGTGGTATTGCGCGTGATAGAGCCGGCGTTGAAGTTCGTGATGTTCATAATTCACATTATGGTAGAATGTGTCCGATTGAAACACCAGAAGGTCCTTCAATTGGTCTTATTACATCACTTGCTACTTATGCTAAAGTTAATGATTTTGGTTTCATCGAATCACCTTATTTTGCTTTAAAAATGGGTGAAGATGGTCAAAAATATGTTGATGTTAATGATATTAGATATTTATCTGCTGATGAAGAAAATGGGGTTGTTATTGCCTCAGCTTCAACAAAACTTGATGATAATTATCATATTGTTGATGAAAAAGTTATTGCTCGTCGTGATGGTGAAACAGAAATATGTTCTAAGGAAGAAGTAGATTATATGGATATTTCTCCTAAACAAATTGTTTCTGTCGCTGCTGCGTGCGTTCCTTTCTTAGAACACGATGATGCGACTCGTGCCTTAATGGGTGCGAACATGCAACGTCAAGCAGTACCTATCATTAATCCTGAAGCTCCTATTGTTGGTACAGGTATGGAATATAGAGCTGCTAAAGATAGTGGTTCAGCTTTAATTTGTGAATTACATGGTTTTGTTGAATATGTAGATGCTAAAGTTATTAAAGTAAGAGAAGATAATGGTTATTTACATGAATATAAATTATATCAATTCTTACGTTCTAATAGTGCAACTGCTGTAATGCAACGTCCTATTGTAAGTGTTGGTGAAGAAGTAATGCATGGTCAAGTTATTGCTGATGGTCAATCTATGAAAAATGGTGAATTAGCACTTGGTCGTAATGTAAGAGTTGCCTTCATGACATGGGATGGTTATAACTACGAAGATGCTGTTATAATGAGCGAAAAGATGGTTTATGATGATGTTTATACATCACTTCATATCGATGAATATTCAATTGAAGCTAGAGATACTAAACTTGGTAAAGAAGAATTTACAATAGAGATTCCTAATTCTAGTGAAGATATGGTTAGTCATCTTGATAGTAATGGTATAGTTATTCCTGGTACTGAAGTTAAAGAAGGAGATATTTTAGTTGGTAAAATTACTCCTAGAAGTCAAACTGATCCAACACCGCAAGAAAAACTTTTATATGCAATCTTTAATGAAAAATCAAGTCTTGTTAAAGATGCTTCATTAAGAGTTCCTCACGGTGGTGGTGGTATAGTTCAATCTATTATGCACTATAAGAAATCTAATGGTGATGACTTAGGACCTGGTGTAAATGAAGTTGTAAGAGTTTATATCGTTCAAAAACGTAAAATTAAAGTCGGCGATAAGATGGCTGGTAGACACGGAAATAAAGGTGTTATTTCTAACATTTTACCGCTTGAAGATATGCCATATTCAGCAGATGGTAGACCTATCGATATTATGTTAAATCCTCAAGGTGTTCCTTCACGTATGAACATAGGTCAAGTTCTTGAATTACATTTAGGTATTGCGGCTAAGACACTTGGTTGTAAAGTGGCTACACCAGTATTTGATGGTGCTTCAATTGAAGATATTGAAGATATTATGAAAGAAGCAGGTCTTCCTATTGATGGTAAACAAGTATTATATGATGGACGTACTGGTGAACCATTTGAAAATAAAATTAATGTTGGTATCATGTACTTCGTAAAATTGAGTCACATGGTTGATGATAAATTACATGCGCGTTCTGTTGGTCCATATACTTTAGTTACTCAACAACCTATGGGTGGTAAAGCTCAAAATGGTGGTCAACGTTTCGGGGAAATGGAAGTATGGGCACTTGAAGCTTATGGTGCTGCTCACACGTTACAAGAAATGTTAACTGTAAAATCTGATGATATTGTTGGTCGTAATAAAGTATTTAGCGCTATTACAGATGGTAAAGAAATTCCTGAATCATCAATTCCTGAATCATTTAGAGTATTAACTCGTGAATTACAATCATTAGCTATTAGAGTTGAATTAATCAATGAAGATGGTGAAGATGAAGCTAATCGTTCAATCGTTGATTTAGGCGTTGAAGATGTTATTTCTAAATATCATATGTAGAGGAGGGTCATAATGGCAAAACATTATAAATATATTAAAATTGGTTTGGCTTCTCCAGAAGAAATTTTAAAATGGTCTCATGGTGAAGTTAAAAAACATGAAACAATCAATTACCGTACACAAAAGCCAGAACCAGATGGTCTTTTCTGTGAAAAGATATTTGGTCCTTCTAAAGATTACACATGTTATTGTGGTAAATCTAAAAGAAGTGCTGATAAAGGTAAAGTTTGTGATAAATGTGGGGTTGAACTTACTGAATCTAAAGTAAGAAGAGAAAGAATGGGACATATCGTTTTAGCTAGTCCTGTTGTTCATACTTGGTTTTTAAAGAATTCACCAAGCCCACTTGCCATATTATTAGATATTCCTAATAAAAAATTAGAGAGTGTTATCTATTATGCTTCATACATTATCACTGATAAAGGTAAAATTAGTGATAGTGATTATCGTGAATTATCTGATGATGGTATTATTGATGAAGCAGAATATTCAAGATTATATGAAAAATATGGTAATAGTTTCGTAGCTTTAACTGGTGCTGAAGCTGTAAGAACATTACTTTTAAATCTTGATTTACAAAAAATAGAAAAAGAATTAAAAATTAAATTAAAATCTAAATCTAAACAAAAAAGAGATCAATCTATTAAAAGACTTGAAATTGTTGAAGCATTCTTACATTCTGATAACAAACCAGAATGGATGGTATTAAGTATATTACCAGTTCTTCCACCTGATTTAAGACCAATGGTACCACTTGATGGTGGTAGATTTGCTACAACAGATTTAAATGATTTATATAGAAGAATTTTAAATCGTAATAATCGTTTAAAGAAACAAATTGAACAAGGCGCCCCACATTTAATTACAAAAAATGAAAAGCGTATGTTACAAGAAGCTGTTGATGCTTTAATCGATAATTCAAAACGTAAGAGCAGTAATGATAAGAATCATCATTTAAAGAGTTTATCAGATATGTTACGTGGTAAACAAGGACGTTTTAGACAAAACTTACTTGGTAAGAGGGTTGACTATTCAGGTCGTTCTGTTATCGTTGTTGGTCCAAGTTTAAAAATGTATCAATGTGGTATTCCACGCGAAATGGCTTTAACATTATTTAAACCATATGTTATAAGAGAACTTATTGCAGCTGATAAATCATTATCAATTCCATCAGCTAAAAAGAAATGTGAACGTCAAGAAGAATGTGTATGGCCTCTTGTTGAAAAAGTAGCAGTAGAACATCCTGTTCTTTTAAACCGTGCGCCTACATTACATAGACTTGGTATTCAAGCATTTGAACCAGTTTTAATTGAAGGTAAAGCAATAAGACTACATCCTCTTGTTTGTACAGCATTCAATGCTGACTTCGATGGTGACCAGATGGCTGTCCATGTTCCATTATCTTTAGAAGCTCAAGCTGAAGCTAGATTATTGATGCTTGCTTCTAATAATATCTTAAATCCTAAAGATGGTAAACCAGTAGTTACACCATCTCAAGATATGGTTCTTGGTAATTATTATTTAACTATTGAACGAATTGGTGAACCTAATGAAGGTCACTTCTATATGAATTATAATGAAGCATATTTAGCTTATAAAAATCATCAAATAACTTTACATACACGTATATTTGTTGATCCTTCTTACCTACCTTCTTCAAGATTTGCTAATACAAATATTAAAGGTAAATATTTATTTACTACAGTTGGTAAAATGATTTTCAACACTATTATTCCTGATGATTTCCCATATTTAAATGAAGCTAGTGATGAAAACTTAACTAAAGCATTGCCAGAAAAATATTTATATGATCCAAAAAATGGCTCTATTAAAGACTTTTTAGCATATGGTGAAGTTAAACCTTTTAAAAAGAAATTCTTAGCTTCAATTATTGCCGAAGTATTTAAACGTCATCAAACAACTGAAACTTCAGCCATGGTTGATAGACTTAAAGATTTAGGTTTCCATTATTCAACTAAATCAGGTATTACTATTTCTATGGCCGATGTCCTATTATATGAAGGTAAAGATGTAAGAATTAATGAAGCTGATAAAAAAGTTGATCAAATTCAAGAAGCATATGAACTTGGTTTATTAACTGAACAAGAAAGAAAAAATCAAGTTAAAGCAGAATGGAATAGAGCGCGTTCTGATATTGAAAATGGTGTTTGGGCTGAACTACAAAAACATGAAGATAACGCAATTTTCATGATGGCTGATTCAGGAAGTCGTGGTTCATCAAGTAACTTTGCCCAACTTGCTGGTATGCGTGGATTGATGGCTAATACAGCTGGTGAATCTATTGAAGTTCCGGTTAAAGCTAACTTCCGTGAAGGCTTATCAGTTTCTGAATTCTTTATTTCAACCCATGGATCACGTAAAGGTTCTACAGATACAGCTTTAAAAACAGCTGAATCTGGTTATTTAACAAGAAGACTTGTCGATGTATCTCAAGATGTAATTATATCTTGTGAAGATTGTGGAACTGAAAAAGGCTTCTGGTTGACTGATATCTTAGGTGATGATGGTAAAGTAATGTATCCAGCTTATGAAAGAGCAATTGGCCGTTTCGCAGCTTCAGATATTATAAGCCCTATAACTGGGGAAATAATTTGTAAACGCAATGAAATGGTTGATGAAGAAATGTCTTTAAAAATTAAAGAAGCTGGTATCAACAAAGTATATATGCGTACGAACTTGACATGTAATTGTACAAATGGTGTATGTATGAAATGTTATGGTCGTAACTTAGCTACAAATAAACTAGTTGAAGTTGGTGAAGCTGTTGGTATTGTTGCCGCTCAATCAATCGGTGAACCTGGTACCCAACTTACAATGCGTACATTCCATACCGGTGGTGTTGCTTCTACAGCCGATATTACTCAAGGTTTACCAAGAGTACAAGAACTATTTGAAGCTCGTAAACCTAAAGGTAAAGCAACATTAGTTGAAAATGATGGTATTATAACAAAAATTGAAAGAACTAAATCAGGTCTTGAAATCATCATTAAACCAGACAATGAAGAAATTAGTGATGAAAAAGAAGTAGTAGAAGTTACTAGTGAATTATTAGTAAATGAAGGAGATCATGTATCTCGTGGTGATAGACTTATTAAAGGTCCGATTCATCCAAAAGAATTATTACGTATCAAAGGTACTGAAGCAGTTCAAAAATATTTAGTTGAAGAAGTTCAAAAAGTATATCGTTCTCAAGGTGTTGAAATTTCTGATAAACACATTGAAATAATCGTAAGACAAATGCTAAGAAAGATCAAAGTTAATCATGAAGGTTCAACTGATTTACTTCCTGGTCGTGATGTTTCTCTTGCAGAATTTAAACAAGCAGTTAAAGGAGCTTTAATTACTAATGGTGACTTACCTATTGGTAAACAAATATTACTTGGTATAACTAAAGCAGCCTTAGCTTCAAATTCATTCTTATCTGCATGTTCATTCCAAGAAACAACACGAATCTTAACTTCTGCCGCTATAGCAAGTAAGAAAGATGAATTAAAAGGTCTTAAAGAAAATGTTATAATTGGTGGTCTAATCCCAGCTGGTACTGGTTTACTTCATGAAACGTCATTTGATTGCCCTCATATTCCTACTGAAGAATTAGAAGAACAAGAAGATGAAATTAATGAAGAAGATTATAAAAATGATGTATTAGACAATGAAGAAGAGAACAGTGATGAACCATTAGAAGAATCAGATATCATATCAGAAGATGATGAACTAGATGATGATTTAGAATTTGATGATGAAATAGAAGAATAGTAAATATTTAAATAAAATTAAAAGATGATTTATTACCTTTAAATTAGGTAAAATGAAATCATCTTTTTTATTTTATAATATAATCAAATAATATTTTATCCTTTAGTTGAGCCATTTTTTAAAATATATATAATAATTTATTTTATTAATTTAAATTAAATAGAAAAAACAATGATTAAAATAAACTTATTCGGTAAAAAAATTTATTTATAATTATATTTACATTTACTTAAAAAATTTTAAACATAAAAACATTTATTTAACACCATTATTAATAAATTCATTTAAAAATATAGTAAATTTAAATTAAATAAAAATTAAATTTATGTAAAGCAAAAAAAAAAAAAATAGCACATTCGCTGAAAAATGTTTTTTTTATATTCTACTTTTATTGTTAGAAAAAACGTTTTTATTTATAATAATGATGAACTAGTGCGTAATCTATAGATTACGAACTGCTTTTTTAACAAAATTTATAATTTTAATAAATTTTAAATATAACTGGTATAGGAGGATTTAAATTATGAAAAAGAAGAGTATTTTAGTCTTTTTAACTTTATTGATTGGAGTAGTTATTTTAGCGTTTGCTATTAATAATGTATTTACACCAAAAATAGAAAATGAAAATGATGACAATTCATCAAAAGTAGAATTGGTCGCTAATAGTAGTGAATTAATAACAGCAATCAATAATGCTCCTAGTGATTATGAAACTACAACTACGATTGAATTATCTAGTGACACTGACATATCTAATACTATTTATATTTCAAGTGGCCAGAGTATTGTTCTGAAATCTGAAACTGCCCCGTTTGAAATAGGTAAAACAAATTTAGGCTATGAATTAACAGTATTAGAATTAGGAAAAATAATACTTGAACCACAATCTTCTTTATCTTTTGATTTAAATGTTGATTTAAAAGGAGAAATAAAAGCTGAGACAACAAATCTTAATAGTTCTTTTTATTCAAGTCTTGTCATCAATGATAGTATGAATATTCGTGAAAATGCAATTTTAGATACTACATTTATTGGTAATACGACTGTAAATGGTTCGTTGAATCTAATTGGTGGCAATATAGTAGGTATTGATTCAACACTATTTGTAATTAACAATGATGCTGCTTTATTACATACCTCTGGAAATATATCAAGATTAATCAATGGTGATGGGCTTTATATTTATTCTGGTATTGAAAGTGAAAAAGTTACATTAGGCAAAAAAACTAATGCATCTATAACCACTACTTTCCCTACGTCTTCAGGATATTATATTTTAAATTCTTCAAATGATATAACTTTAACAAGTGACATAGAAATTAATGGTAATGTATATGTTGTACCTTTACACGATACAATTATTAATGCTAATGGGCATTCAATAATAGTTCCATCTAATAATAATCTATCTTTAGGTGGAGTAGAAATAGTAGATACAGATGAAGAAGAAAATGAAGATAATAAATTTTATTCATCAGGCTCTAATATGTTAATAATTGATGGTGGCGCAAAATGGGTTAAAAGTAATACACCTGTTGGTGGCGATACATATAACTTTGTTACTGCTGCATATCAAGCTAGAATGGATTTAAGCGCTAATGAAATAGAAACATACGGTAGAGGAAGTTATGATGCTAATGGTATAAAATCAGAATATCCATTAATTAGGGCTCAAGCAAACTCTAATTTATCAATATATCGAGGGGTAGTATTACAAAATAATAATAACATTTTTTATAAATTTAAGAAAAATAATGATCCTGATAGTGGTGGTTGGTTCGACGAATTCCCGTATTCAAATAATATTAGTGATAATACTACTCATAGTTCAAAAGAACATTTAGGTGGCGCTATTGGCTTAAAGGGAAATGATAATACTAATAAAGCAAAACTATCTATTGCAGGAGCTTCTATACTTTATAATTCGATGGCAAATGTGGCAAATAGTGGTGGGGGTGCTGGAATATCAGCAATTTATGCTGATATAGATATGTATTATGGTAATGTAAACTATAATACTAACTATTCTGGTACAACTATAAAATATATGAAGAAAGAGAGCAAAATAGGTGGTTATAACACAATAGATGATTCACATGAAGCTACATTTGAAAATGAGAATGCTTCTGCAGATGGTGCCGGGGTATCTCTAGTGGAGACTTCTACGTTTAATATGTATGGTGGTATAGTAGGGTATAATCATGGTTCTTTATCATTTTCTGCAGATGGTGCTGGAATTATGGTTAGAAATAATTCGGATTTAAACATAAAAAGAGGAGAAGTTTCTTATAATTTTGCATATGGTTATGGTGGCGGTATTTGTGTTTGGGAATCACAAGTCGAAATAAGTGGTGGTATAGTTCAAGGAAATAGATCTACTTATGGTGGTGGAATTTCTTCTAATGCTGGTTCAAACTCGTCATCTATTACATTGGAGGCAAATGGAAATGATAAAGCACAAGTATTAGATAATAGTGCATTTTCACCAGCAAACCCAGGGAAGAGACAAACTGGATACGGTGGTGGGGTTTCTGTTGGAACTCAACAGTCTCAGTGGAACCAATCATTAATAGTCAAGGATGTTGAAATCAAAAATAATTCAGCCATTTATGGTGGTGGTATCAGTAATGTTTCATATGGTAGAGACAATCGTTGTATTTTAACACTTGAGGGTGGTACGATATCTAATAATAAAACAATAGGGAATAAACCTGAAAACGGTTATGGTATATATTGTTATAATTATGCTGGTACAGGATCTGCATCTATGATTAAAATGTCTGGTGGTATTCAAGTTGATACATCAAATAATATTGTTTTTGCTAATATTACTAAAAGTAATGCTCAAACTCCAATTGAGGTCACTGGTGAACTTACCGCTACTGGTATTGTTGGTTTAATAGCTTATAGTGAAGATTATAGTGTTACAAGTGGGGGGAGTTATTATCAATATTCTGCACCTGTAGTTAAATTTAATAATTCTGTTCAATCAGAAAAATTTTTATTAGATAATTCAACTTATTATTTAATAGCAGATGGTAATACTTTAAAAGTAACATCAAATAATAACTATATTGCATATATAAATGAGAACATCCCAGAAAATCAATACAATAATCTAAGTGAAGCGGTAAATGCGGCAAAAGATGGAGATACAATTTATCTAATACGTCCTGTAGCTTTAGATTCTAATGATTTATTTAGAGTTACTGGTAATAAATCTATTACAATTTCTTCTAGTGGTAATGATAGGTTGGCCCTATCATTAGCTAATAATATATCTAATACAGATAATTTAGATGCTATTATGACTATTGAAGCTGGTAGCATTTTAACTTTAGAAAATATAATTTTTGATGGTAATAGCTCATCTTCTAATGGCTATATGTTTGTTAATAATAGAGGAACATTCATTTTAGAAGACGATGCAACATTAAGAAATAACTATTCTACTGGTACAGCAGGAGCAATCAATATTTCTGCTGAATCAGAAACTATAATTAAAGGAACTATTACAGGAAATATTGGTCATTATGGTGCTATTTATGTAAATGATGTTTCATCAACAATTAATATTGAAAGTAAAGCTATTATTCAAGATAATAGAAATCTAGAGGATGAAAACATAGATATTACTGTATCTACAGGTACTTTAAATTTAAATAATGCAAAAAGCATTGGTTATATAACTTATAATGGTGGTCGAATTACTGCTAATAATTATTCTGGTGATATAGTTAATAAAATTCAAGTTTATGTTCATGATATTTTTTATAGAAGAAATACATCTATAATCTATACTCCGACATATAATGCTAATAATGATCCGGAAGAATTAGGTTATACTAAATACTTTAATTTGGCAAATGCTATAGAAGGTAGTGATTATAAAAATGATAGTTTTAAACAAGAAACTAGAAATAATTCATTAATCATCAATATGATTTTAAAAATTAATTTAACATTTGCTACTAATTATGATGGAAATAAATTTGAAACATTAACAGATGTATATACTTCAACAGATTTAGTTAATATTAAAAATGAGTTAGGATTACATTATCCTGTAGAGTATCATACTGGTGATAAAACACTTGTTTTACGATTAGAATCTGATCAAAATCTTGCTTTAAGTTCATTATTAAAATATGCTCAAAGATCAGGTTATGAAGTAAAAAATTTTATTAATTATTCTATAAATGGACAAAATAAAGTTTATTCTAAAACACATTCAACTACTGCTGATATAGACTCAAGCTCATTCTCTGATAAAACTAATGAAATTAATTTATGTGTTCAGTGGGGAGCATTAAAATTTACATTTATATTTGATAATGGTGGATTAACAACTGCTAATAAAGCAAATGATGACTTTGGCGAATTTAAAGTTGATTTTACAGAATTGTTGAATAATACATATCTTCCAGATAATCAATTTTATGCAGTTGGTTTCTATTTTAAAAATTGGAAAGTTTCTGGCACTGATATTTATTGGGAAAATGGCCAACTATTAGACGATGAAACAATTATTGCTTTACAAGGTAATAGTAGTAATACTGAATTTACACTAGAAGCACAATGGGGAAATATTTTCTCATCTAATAATGATATTAGCGATATTGGTACTAATCAAGACATGCCATTTGCAATATATGATGAAGATGGATTAAAAGTTCTTGCTGAAACCGTAAGTGGCATAGAAGATGGAATATTTGAAAATAAATATCATTATTATAACGGAATAGATGAAAATCGTAATTTAGTTTATAAGGCTAATGATTATGCAAATTATTATTTTATCTTAATGAAAGACAATATCAATGTTACAAATATAGTAATTGGTGATCTGCATGCAAATGTATCGGTTAGTACAAATAGCAATATAGATTTTGCTTCAATAGTAGCAAATACAAATAATACTCCATTTAGTGGTATCTTTGATGGTAATAATAAGACAGTAGACTTGACAATAGATGATAATATTTCTGATAAAAATTTTGTTGGTTTATTTGGTTATACAAAAGATGCAAATATTAGTAATTTAACAGTAAGTGGAAATGTTAAAGGTAATATTTCTGTTGGTGGTATTATTGGTCTTGCTTATGGTGGAACTTATAAAACTTTGACTAATAAGGCTAATGTTGAATTTACTGGTGTTAATGCTGGTGGTGTGATTGGTACCTATTATATTGAATCAAGTAGATATGCAAATGGTTCAATAACTGATGTATTAAATATGGGTAGTGTTTATTATAATGGTGATAGAACAAATGTTCCATATGGCAGTTCATGGACTGAAAGTGAAAAATTATATGCTTATGAAGGTAGTAGAGCTGGTGGTGTAGTTGGTCAAACATGGCATGCTATAATAAATGAAGCATATAATAGTGGTAGTATTACTGCTAAATTTGGCGTTGGTGGTATTGTTGGTACTATGATGTCATTAGATGACAATACAAGAAGTGATAGTGTTATAAATACAGCATTTAATATTGGTAATGTTACTGCAACTGCAGGTTTAGGTGCTAAATATCAATATAGTGTTAATGGAACTTCTTCTATAACAAAATATCAAGTTAATGCTTATGTTGGTGGTATCGTTGGTAGAATGTTTGGTGCTTCTACATTAGATACAGTGATGAATGATGGTAATATTTCTGCTACATGGCGAGGAACATATCAAGAAAATCAAGATAATGTAGTATTTAGTTATAATACTAATAATCCAACTGTTGGTGGTAGAGGCGTTGGTGGTATCCTTGGTGTTACATCAATAAAAGAAAATACTAACGATCAATTTGATGGTGGTAATAAAACTGTTAACAATGTTATTAACACCGGTAAAGTAGAAGGTTGGACACATGTTGGTGGTGTTGTAGGTATCTTTGCCTATTCAGATTTAAGTTATGCTATAAATGTTGGTGAAGTTACAGCTAAAGGAACATTAGATTATTTAACTGAAAAACATGCATTCCTAGGTGGCTTAGTTGGTATGGGTGTAGCTGCTAATATTAATAATACGTCTATAGCTAATGCTGATTTACAATATAATGGTAAAACTGATTCAACTATTCAAGTAATAGGTGATGAAAATGCGAGTGTATCTTTAGGATTTGAAAAAAATAATAATAATGGTAGAAAATTATCTTCATCTTATTTAATTTGTCAAACAGGAAATACAAGACCGCGTGGTTTAGATTCTACATTCTTTGATTCTAGATGGATTTGGAATTCATATGATGATGATAATTATTATTATTATCCTCAGTTTAATAGTTTTGCTGAAGAAAAAAGTCAAATATCTCAAAAAGTAATAACTTCAAAAAATGAAACAGTACACCTTTTATCAAAAGAAGCTGTTAAACTCGTTGACAATGTTGATAAACCTATTGAAGAGAGTACAACTGTAATCATTTCTTTAAATTTAGGTAATGGTAATACTATTGAAAGCCCTAATATGACAACATCTGATGGTGCTGTATTTAGTTTGGTTAATGGCATTTATCAAGCTGAATTAAATTTTGTCAATTATAGATATAAAGAATTAGACTTAGATAGTTTAGCATCAGAATTAACATATGAATCTTATCATTTTGATGGTTGGTATAGAGATCCTAATTTCACTGAAAAGTTTGATGGAGTTATATCATCAGAAGATATCACATTATATTTAAAATGGTCTCCTAATGATTATAATATTACTTTAACAGGTTTACAAAAATATGCAAATGGCGATGTTTCATTAGATGGTGATTCTAATTTTAAATATAATATCGTTGATGCTGAAAATGGTAGAAAAATAGATTTACCAAAGATTGTGATTAACAATGCTTACGAATTTGTAAGTTGGCAAATATTCTTAAATGGTGTTACTTATGATGCTGATTGTTTAGAAATAAATGTTAATTCAACAGGTGGATATACTTTAACCTTATCTTTAAACGGAGAAACAAAAGCAGAGATTCATCTAGATTCATTAATGGCATTAGATTTTACACTTAATTGTGCTGTAAAAGAAAAAGGTATTATTTATGAATTTGTAAATGATGATGATGACATAAATGATGATGATGACATAAATGATGATGATGACAAAAATTCGTTAGATAGCAGTTTATTTAGTCAATCTCAAAATGTTACATATAATATTAATAGCGCATTTGACCTATATATACCTACTTCTATAGGCTATAATTATCAATATTGGACTTATGAAGGAGAAGTAGTTCAAAATATTAGTGAAGTTATCAATAAATTAGGTGTAGAAGGATTAGATACAATTACATTAGTATGTCATGTTGTACCTAAAGAATCAAATTTAATTATTGATTTAGGAGCAAATGCATCATTTAACAATATAGATGTAACAATTGGAGGTTATAAATTTAGCGTAATTAATGGTTTATATACAGCTACAGGTGTAAAATATGGAGCTGATATTTCTTGGTTATGGGTTAAGGATAATTATATAAATATAATTAATAGCCCAGAAGGATATAATTTTGTTGGTATATATCCTGATAGAACAAATTTAGAATCAGAAAAACCACGAACTATGCCAGAACATAACTTAACAGTTTATGCTGTATATAATGTTACAACCTATGATATTACTATTGATGCAGGAAACTTAAATAACCTTACATTTGATGAAACATATGCTACATTAGATTCATCATTAGCATATGGAAATGGAATATTGACATTAAAAGCAAAATATGGTTCTTCAATTGAAGAAATATTAATTAAAATTAGAGAACAATTAGAAGAAAAAAATACATTAGGTCAATATCACTTTTCTAATTATGACGCAACTTATGCAAATGGTAATTTTAGTATATATAATGTAAGAATAAATACTAACAATCCAACTGATTTAAATTTAAAAGTAACATTTATTTGGAGCACAACAGATTATACTATTGCAATATATGATAGCTTAAATAATTATATTGCCGACTTTACTTCAAGTTCTCCTGACATAAGTTCTTGGTGTAAAAATAATATTATAACTATAAGCGACTTAAAAACATATTTAGAAACATATAATTTTACTATTCCATCAGGATATTTATTTAATAATAAACAGTTTACTATTAGTGTTGCTAATAATATTCTTTATGATGGCGTAGAGAAAAACCCTGAAACTATTACAATTAATGGATATACAGCAATTAGATTAGTATTAGAACCTAAAGTTTATAATATAGAATTTAAAGATAATGAAGGCAATCCTATTACATCTTTAGGAAATTATCAATTAAGTTATTCTGAAATTATTAATACAGCAAATTTACCTATATATAATATTAATGGTTATGATTTTGCATATTGGGTTTATAATGATCAACCATTAGTTAATAATTCAACTTTTATTCCAACTGATGGAGACGTTAAAAAAGAAAAAATAGTTTTACAAGGTCATTGGACTCCTGCTAGATATAATATTATATTTAAATATAACGCTAAATATTATTGGAATGGTAGTATTTCTAATAGCGAAATAAGCGTAACATATAATAGTGGTGATGTTGATTTATCTAATGAGGATTTCAAAATAGTTGGTTATACATATGGTTGCGCAACATATAATAATAATCCTATAACAATAATTGATAATGAATTCTTAGAAAAATTAGGAGAAAATAGAGAAGCTGTTATTAGTATAGAACTTAATATAATACAAATTGAAATAACTTTTGACGCTGGTAATGGTTATTATGAATTTAATAAAGATGATGTAATACCTGGTAAATCTTGGTATTTAGATAATAATGGTAATAAAGTCACTGAACCAAATGAAGGAACAACACTTGAAAAATATGTAATTTTAGTTAATTATTACGATACTGCTAATAATAATTTACCTATAAATCCGATAAATCCAGGTAATAAATTTAGAACATATGCAGCAACAGATGCAACAATTTCTACAATTACGCAATTAAGTAGTAATGCTACATTTGTCGCTCAATGGGATGCGGAAAATTATACTATAACTTTAACAAGTGTTGGTTATAATAATACTATTGAAAATTTAAGATATGATCAAACTATTAATTTAGACAATTATTCTATAACAAGAGATGGTTATAATTTTTTAGGATGGGATGATTTATCTACCACCGCAACTATAGAAAACTTGACAGGTCAATATACTGTTACAAAGAGTGTCGTCCTTGAGGCAAAATGGCAAATAAAAAGTTATACTTTAACATTTAATTTTGGCTCTTTATCTTTAGAGAATGTTGATGAAATTAGAAATGATATACTAGAAGCTATTGATAATAATTTAAGTTTATCATGGAGTGGAAATAGTTTATCTATTCCATATAATACAAATTTAAATAGTTTAAATAATATAACTATTAATGGACAATTACTGATTTATTATATAGATGAAAATTCTTATAGCTTTAATACAATGCCAGCTAATGAACTTAGTGTTGATGTAGATTATGCTAATAAAACTGATTATATTATTATTAGTGGTAACATATATTTAGATAATTCAATTGAAAAAACAATTCAATTTGTGGCATTGAAGCAAGAAGATGGCACATATTATAAGATTCAAACATATAATGATTTAAGTTTTGAAGGCTATGAATTTAATAATGAATGGACTTATAATGGGCAACGTTATAATGGCTCAGAAATTTTAACTATTGAATTTAGTAAAGCAACTACCATAACAGCAAAAATTTCAAAGAAGGTTTATACAATACAAGTACAAATAAATACACCTATAAAAGATGATATTGTAGAAGTAGAAGCTTATCATGGAGAAACAATAAAAGAAGCAATAACTAGATTTATTGAAAATAACAGTGCTAAACTAAGTGTTCCTGGATTTACAATCGACCATTATGAAATTAATGGTACAAATGTAGATAATCTTGAAGTTACCCAAAATTATGATATAGATGCTATTTATACAGCTGTAAAATATTTCATTAAGTTTGAATATGAAGAAGAACAAATTGGTGAGAGCAATTCTTATCAATATGATTCAGAAATTACTTATATTCCAACTATTAATGATCTAAGTAATTTAGTTTATAATTATAAATATTATGAAATAGTTTTAAAAATTGATAATACATTATTTACTGATTTCTTTAAAAATAATAAAATGCCAAACTTAGCAGAATTTGTAAATGAATATCCTAATAGTATAGTTAAAAATGAAGATGGCATTACAGCAACTATTACTATTACAACAACTGAAAAAGAATTTAAAGTTAATATTATTGGTAATAATTTAGATAATAATATTTTTGAAAAATCTTATCCATTTAAATATGATCCAAATAATGATGCTACAGTAATTAATTTTGATAATAGTATAACTGTTAAACAACATTATAATTTCTTAGGTATTTCACCAAATAGAACAAGTAATACTCCATTAAGTGAATATATATTTAGTGAAGTTATTAACTTATTTGATGATGCTGCATTAGAAAAAGGATTCATTGATGTATATTTAATATATGAAGCAATAGAATATAAAATTAATTATAATAATGATGGTTATACTGAAGATGGTCGTACATTTACTTGTGAAGATCAAATGGTAGAAATAAAATCAGTAGAAAAAGATAATTATAATTTTGTTGGTTGGGTATTTGATTTAGAAGATGAATCAGCAACTATTTATAATGAATATATTGATGTTACAGACTTATTAGATCATATTAATGACAATAATGAAGTTGTATTATATGCTAAATATAAACCAATATCTTATACAGTTTTATTCTATGATAAAGCTACTAACATATCTAAACCTTTATCATATCCATATGGAACAACATATAAAGATATTTATGCTGAATTAGATGAAAATTCATTACAACATCCAGAGAGACCTGGTTATGTTGATGGCATATGGACAGATGGTACAAATCAATTAACAAATGATTCTGAAATTACTATTCAAGATGCAACAGTCTTTACGATTGATTGGGAAGCTGAAACATATAATATAATTGTTAAAGATGATGAAAATAGTGAAGCTAAATCAATTGATGTTATTTATGATAAAGAAGTAAACTTAAATGTTCCTACTAAAGAAGGTTACACATTTATTGGTTGGTATAGTGGTGATGAATTAATTGTTCCTGCAAATGGTAGTTTAGCTAGTTGGAATATTGATTTAAGTAATGTAACTAATTACACAATTATAGGCCAATGGGAACCTAATGAGTATAACATTATCTATAATGGTAATGGTGCAACTTCAGGTTTAATGGAAAATGATGGTGCTACATATGGTAGTGAAGTAACATTAACAACTAATACATTTATAAGAGAAGGTTATGAATTTAAAGGTTGGGCTACTTCAGTAGATGGTGAAATATCATATACTGATGAACAGGTATTTGCATATAATATGCCTAATGATTTAGAATTATATGCAGTTTGGGAACCTATTTCATATAATTTAAGATTTAGTTTTGATTCAAATGATAACTTAGATAATAATTTATTACCAACAGAACTAACAATAGAATATGATGAACCATTTACGATGCCTACAATTGATAATTTACCAAAAGGTTATAGATTAATTGGTTGGGTTATTGGTGATACTACTTATAATTTAAATAATGTTTATAGTAATTTAACAGCTAATAGAGAACCTATAATTTTAACTGCTGAATTTGAATATAGTTATACAATTATCTTTGATACAAATGGAGGTACACCATCTATATCTTCACAAGAAGAGATAATTGATAATAATTTAAATTTAATAGAGTATAGTGGTAAGAAAACTGGTTATACATTTGCATATTGGGAATATAATGGTACTGAGATTTCAAATGTTGATTTAACAAATAATCCGGGTGCAGAAATTATTGTTAAGGCACATTGGACACCTATTACTTATAATATTAAATTTGACGCAAATCCTATTTCAGGAACAACACCTACAGGTGAAATGGCTAATCAAGAAATTACTTATGATGTACCTACAAAATTAACTGAAAATAAATTTGTTATTGAAGGTTATACATTTATTGGTTGGGCAACTGAAGAAAATGGTAGTGTAGAATATAGAGATGGTGAAGAAGTTGTTAATTTACGTGCTCAACAAGCTGCAATAATTACATTATATGCAGTCTGGGAAAAAGAAGATATAACACTAACTATAGATGTAATAAACATTGATCCTTCACAAATAAGAAATGTTAAAACATATTTAGAAGAAAAATTTATAGGTGCAGAAATTAATAATACTGAAAATAGCATTACTATTATTTATCAAAAACAATATGGTGTTTCTATTCTTGATATAGTCGATATAATTAAATCTTTAGAATATAATTATACTATTAATGAAAAGACATATAATTTAATTAAGCCTAATATTAATGATGAAATTATTACAACTCCATTAAATTATACATTACAGTTTAGTGAGGGAGAATTTGCCCTAACTATTAATGTTGTTCATATCGTTAATTCTAAAGTGATAGTTGATAAGGTAATAACATATCCTATTACTGTAGAAGATGGTAGTTATACAATTAATAAAGAAGATTTAATGGCTGAAGTTAATAATTTATCATTAACTGGTTATACATTAAATAAAGAAAAATGGTATATAGATGATAGTTGTACTAATGAATATGACTTTAATGATAACTTAGAAGAACCTACTTTATATGTAAAATTTGAACCTATTAATTACACTGTATCATTTAATAAAAATAATCAAAATGCTACAGGTAGTATGGAAAGTCAAGATTTTATATATGATGAATTAAAGACCATATCTAATAATCAATTTAGCTTAGAAGGTTATACATTTATTGGTTGGGCAACTGAAGAAAATGGTAGTGTAGAATATAGAGATGGTGAAGAAGTTGTTAATTTAACTTCAACGTTTAACGAAACTGTTACTTTATATGCAGTTTGGGAATTGAATGTATATGAAGTTAAAGTTTATTTAGATAGCACATCTACAGATTATTTAACTTTATATTATGAACATGGTACAAATATTTTTGTATTAGATAACATTTATACTAAAGTTGGTTATACATTTGTAAATTGGTTAAATAAAGATGATGATAAAGAATTTACTGAAACAACAATTACAGCTAATATTTCTCTATATGCAAATTGGGAAGAAATAACTTATAGTATTACTTATATTGGAGCTACAATTGATAAAAATTATGCTACAAGTTATACAATAAATACAGAAAATATCCTACCTACAACTGAAACAGCTACTATAAATGGATATATTGTAAAAGGTTGGACTTTAAAAGAAGGTTCAAATGAACATTTCACATATATTAAAGGTAGCACAATTGGCAATTTAGTTTTATATGCTATTTTAGAACCAATTGAATATAGTATTATTTTAGATAAAAATGAAAATAATATATATGATGAAGAAACTGATAATAAGATCAATAATGTATTATATGGTTCTAGTGGCGATAAATTCTACGGTTTAATTAAAGATATAACACTTCCTAATAATGCTCAAGAAGTGTTTAAAGGTTGGGCTGATAATACAGGTAAATTAATAACAAATGAATCAGTATTTGCTTATACTAATTTAAAAAATAATCAATTATTCTTATACCCTGTATTTGAAAATAATGCTTATAGTATCACTATAATGGTTGATGGGGGAATTATTTCTACAATCAATAACGTACCTTATAACACTAATATAGTTGATGCTATAAAAGATATAGTAAGTCCTACGAAAGATTATTATCAATTTAGTGGTTGGTTATTAGATGGTACATTAATTACAGAATCTAGTTTAATGCCAGCTCAAAACATTATTTTAAATGCTCAATTTACAACAATTCAATATAAATTAACTATTACAAGTGAATTAAATAATCCTGTAATAATTGATGATTTCAATATTGAATATAGTATAGAAGACTTAAAAGAAAAATTAATATTAACTGGTTATAATCTTGTAAGTTTAACTAATAATGATATTATTTTATCTACTATAGAAGATATTATTGAATTAGCTGATTCTAATAAAGAAATTACAATAAGTGCTAATTATGAAATATCTAAAATAGAGACAACATTAACTATTTCTAATATTGTAAATGTTGATGAATTAGATAAAATTGATAGTTATATTAAAGAACAATTAAATGATTATAGTGTTGAAACAACAAATAATGTTTCAAATAATAATATTATCTTAACTATTATAATAACAACAGATTATAATACTGATTTAAACTCAATATTAAATAGCCTATTAAATAGCGATTATTTTGATGATAGCTATGAAGTTAATGATGTGATTTATATCTTTAATGAATGGCAAAATGTAGAAAATACTATAACTAATAAAACATATGATGCATCTTATGAAATTGGTGGTTATGTTGTAACTATTAATCAAGTTGTTGATACAACCACACCAGATTCAATAAACGTATTAAAAGATGAAAATGACCGATTTATCTTAAAGAAATCTGATATTGTTGATTATGAAAAAACAAGTGATCTTAACTATGAATTTGTTGGTTGGTTTGTAAGTGATGAAGAACAAGACTTCTTTGGAAATGAAACAAGTAAAGAAATTACTGGTCCATTAACTTTATATGCTAGATTTGAATTAAAAGATATAATTATTAAATTTGATGATGGAGTTAGCGATAATTCTGTTACTGGTAATATGGAAGATCAAATAGTTAAATCTAGTAAAGCTACACAATTAAATGAAAATATGTTTAGAAGACTTGGTTATGAATTTGTTGGTTGGGCAACTGAAGTAAATGGAGATGTAGTATATGGAGATGCTAGTGAAATCACTTTATTTGCAGAAGAATCAATTGAAATTACATTATATGCTAAATGGGATATTATAACTTATAATATTCAGTATAATGGAGCTACAGGAGACTTCAATAATATTTATAATGTAAATGATAGCATCACATTACCTACAGAAGTAGATGAAAAGCCTGGTTATACCTTTGTTTGTTGGTTAGATGTTAATGGAGAACCTATAACTGAAATAACAAAAGGTACAACAGGGGATATTACATTAACTGCTAAATGGAATCTAATTGAATATAATATTAATTATAATTTAAATGATGATTCAATTGATCCAGCAATTAATGTTGGTAATAATCCAAATACTTATACAATTGAAAGTCCTAATATTACAATCATTAACCCTACAAGACCTGGTTATACATTTGCTGGTTGGAAAGATAGTACTGATGCAACTGCTAATATGAATTATGTAATTAATACAGGTACAATAGGTGATATTACATTAACTGCAACTTGGACACCTAATAATTATCAAATTACATATGATGTAAATGGTGGCAATGAATTAACATCTAATATTAAAAATGTAACATATCAAAATGTAATAGGCGATTTAGCAGTACCTACAAGAGATAATTATCGCTTTGTTGGTTGGTATTATGGTAATGTTCAAATTACAAAAGATAGTACATATAGTTATAAACAAGATATTGTTGTTGTTGCTAGATGGGAAGCAGTTGAATACAACATTACATATAAAATAAATGGTGGTATTAACAATAGTGGTAATGCTGATAAATATAGCGTAGTTAATAATGTTATATTTAAAGATCCTACAAGAGCTGGTTATGAATTTACTGGCTGGACATATGAAGGTAATCCTATAACTTCAACAATAGGTTTAGCTATAAATATAATTGTAGTTGCAAATTGGAAACCTATTGAATATCAAATTAATTATGAAAATATATTTGATGGAACTAATGATAATCCTATATCTTATAATATTGAATCAAATGATATTATAATAAATGAACCTACAAGAATAGGCTATACATTTATTGGTTGGACAGATGGTAGTGTTACTACACCAAATATGGAATATACAATATCTAAAGGTTCTACTGGTAATATTACATTAACTGCAAATTGGCAAGCTAATACATATAATATTATATATAATGTAGATGGTGGTTCTCATAATAATGATGATTCATTTACTTATGATGATGATTTTGTATTAAATGATGCATCTAAAGAAGGTTATACATTTATTGGCTGGTATTACAATAATATTGAAATAACTAATAAAGAAGATATAGCTAGATATGCTGAAGATAATAGTATTACTTTAGTAGCTAAATATGAAATTAAAGAAATAACTGTTACTTTAAATATTAATAATATCCCACAAGTTCATGTAGCTTCTATAATTAGAGAATTAAATACAGCTTTAGCAAGTTATTCATATGTTAATATTTCTGAAACTCAAATATCAACAACTATTAATACATCTAATTTAACTATAATAATTAAAGATGTTTATAATAAAGAAATTAATATTAAATCTTTAATTTCAACTAATTTAACAACTTTAGAAATAGATGGTATAACTTATAAATTAGGTGAATATAGCTCAAGTTTAGAAGATTATAATTATAATATTTTCCCAAATGAAAATGTTACAATCACAGTATCTTATGTTTCTTCAGAAATGATTGTTAATTTATATGTTGATAATGAATTTAAAGCTTATTATACAGTTCAAAATATCACAAATGATTCATATGATTTAAGTGATATGGAAAGTGATGGAGTATATTTAGGTGTATTTGAATTAAATCAATATCAAAAAGAAGGTTATCAAATTGATGGTTGGTATATTCAAGGTGAAACAGAAAATAAATATGATTTTGCTACAACTCAATACGGTCAACTAAATTTATACGCTTATAATAGACCAAATACGTATACTATTAAGTTTGATTTAGTTGGTGGTGAAGGAACATTTGATAATATTCCTGCAACATATGATAAAAAAGAAGTGTTAAATGGTAAAGAACCAACTAAAGTTGGCTATACATTCCTTGGTTGGGCATTAGATAGTAATGCTACAACTCCAGATTTTGCTGCAAATGCAACCTTAATTAATTTAACAAATGTAAATAATGATGAAGTTACATTATATGCAGTTTGGAAAGCAAATCAATATAGAATAACATTCGATGGTAATGGTGCTACTTTAGGTAGTATAAATCCTATAACATTTGATTATGCTAATAAAGTTGATTTACCTTCTAATACATATCAAAGAACAGGTTATATGTTCCTTGGTTGGTCAGAAGATAAAAATGATAAAGATGCTACATATACAAATGTTTATAATGAAGATTTAACTGCAACATCTGATATAACTTTATATGCAATATGGCAAGAAATTACATATAATATTTATTTTGAAGATAGCGGTAATTCAATTAATGGAATTAAATATACTCAAGAAGTAAATGTTCCAACAATTTCTAAAGAAGGTTATACATTTATTGGTTGGACAGATGGAAAAAACACTTATGAAGTTGGTACTAAATTAAGTAAACTTACTATAACTAATGATAAAACAGTCAACTTAAAAGCTGTATGGCAAGCTAATACATATACTATTATTTATAATAATAATGGTGGTATAGGTAATATGGCAAATCAAGTATTTACATATGATGTAGCTAAAGCGTTAAATGCTAATACATTTACAAAGACTGGTTATGAATTTATTGGTTGGGCAACTGAAGTAAATGGTGATGTTAAATATTCAGACAAGCATGAAGTTAATAATTTAAGTTCTATAAATAATGCTGAAATTATATTATATGCTATTTGGGAAGAAAGAGAATTCACTATTATATTTGATGCAAATAGTGGTAGTGGTTCTATGGCTGAACAACCATTTACATATGATGAATATGAAGCGTTAAATGCTAATGCATTTACAAAAACTGGTTATACATTTATTGGCTGGAATACTAATAAAGAAGCTACTACAGCTTTATATAATGATTTAGAAGTAGTTGGTAATTTAGCATCTACAACAAATGAAGAAATCAGATTATATGCAATATGGCAAGTAAACACATATACTATTACATTTAATTTAGATGGTGGTAATGTTGTTAATGATATTGCTGATATTAATTTAAATTATGGCCAAACTGCAACATTAAATGTAGAAGGACCTACAAAGACTGGTTATGAATTTGTTGGTTGGTTATATAACGGAAATACTTATAATAATGATGATGATATAGTTAATTTAACTGATATTAATGATGATATTATAGAATTTAAAGCAAGTTATAAACCTATAAGCTATAAAGTAAAATTTGTAGATGGCAATGATAATATTTCAACTATCAATTTAACATATGATGAATATTATCAAATTAATATAACAAATCCATCAAAAGTTGGTTATAATTTCTTATATTGGTTAGATAAAAATGGTAAACAATATAGATTAGGTGATATATTATTTAATTTAACTGAAACCGATAATGATATTATTATCTTAACTGCAAATTATAGCATTATCACTTATAATATAACTTATGTCTTAAATGGAGCTAATATAGGTGAATCATATGATATAACTTATAATGTTGAATGTGAAAATATTAATCTACCTACACCTACATTAACTGGTTATGATTTTGTTGGTTGGTATGATGAAACATTAAATAATGAATTTAATTATATTAAAGGTACTACAGCATCTAATTTAATTTTATATGCTAAATTTAATGCTCATGAATATACAATTAGTTATAAAATAGATTCTAAATATAATGTAGCTGAAATTGAAGATAAGACACTAAAATATGGTTCAAGTTATACTGATGAATTATTACCAAATATTTCAAGTATAGGTTATGTATTTATTGGTTGGTTTAAAGAAAATGATCAACAAGTAATTACAGGTATGCCATATCTTGATACAAATAATGTTACTTTATATGCTAAATTTGTTGAAGATACCTATAATGTATACTTTGATATGAATGGTGGAAATCAAATAGATCCAATGGCTGATGTTCCAAATGGTTCAAATATTCATGTAGATTATCCTACTCGTACAGGTTATACATTATTAAAATTTGAAGCTAATGGTAATGAATATTTTGTTGATAGTGAAGGTTATATTATTGATAAAAATAATGATAAGTTTATCTTAAATGGTACTATAACATTTAAAGCTATATGGAAAGCTAATACCTATAAAGTTCAATTTGTTGATGGTGAAGATAGTTCTGAACAAACATTTACATATGATGATCCTCAAAATTTAAATACACCATTTAATAAGACTGGTTATGTACTTCTAAACTGGTATGATGAAAATGGTAAAACTTATAATGTAGGAGAAGAAGAAATTAATTTAACTTCTAATAATAATGAAGTTATTAAATTAACTGCAAATTGGCGTGAAATTAATTATATAATTAAATTTGATTTAGCTGGTGGTAGTGGAAAATTTAATGATATTAATGTTACTTATAATGAAAAAATTGAATTAGGTTTACCTATAAGAATTGGTTATACATTTGCTGGTTGGTCATATAATGATGAAACTTATAAAGCTAGTGATAAAATATCTAAATTAACAACTACAGATAATGATGTTGTAACACTTGTTGCCAATTGGACTAGAAATACTTATAGTATTAATTTTGTAGTTGATGAAGAAGTTAATGAGACTATTACTTTAACATATGATAATCCTTATGTATTAAATCATAATATCCCTACTAAAGATGGTTATACATTTGCTGGTTGGTCATTTAATAATAATATTTATCATAATGGTTATACATTAATTAATTTAGCTACAAGTGGTTCAATTAATTTTGTTGCTAGATGGGAAGTAAATCAATATACAATTACTTATAATACTTTAGGTGGTAATTATCTTGAATCTATTAATATTAATTATGGTGAAGATATAAATTTAACTAATCCTACAAAAGTTGGTTATAATTTTAATGGTTGGTATACTGATATTGATCTAGAAGATGAAGTAGAAGATACTTATATTTATACAAATAATATTACTGTTTATGCTAAATGGAAAGCTATTACTTACATTGTTTCATTTGCATCTAATGGTGGTAGTGGTAGTATGGATGATCAAGAAATGACTTATGACAAACTAGCACAATTAAATGCTAATAAATTTAGTTATGTTGGTTATGATTTTGCATATTGGTCATATAATGGAAATATTTATTCTGATTTAGAAAATGTTATTAATTTAACTGATAAATCTGAAACTATTACCTTAACTGCAAATTGGGAAAAACATGTTTATAATATTTATTATGATTTAGCTGGTGGTAAGGCAAGTGGTAATCCACAAACATTCATCTATGTAGAAACTGATTTAAGTGGCTTATTAGATAAAATTAATAACCCTACAAAAGATAATTATGAATTTAGTCATTGGTTATTAAATGATATTGCAATAACTGATTCTACAGAATTACCGGCAAGAGATATTAAATTAACTGCTGTATATACACCTATTACTTATTATGTAACATTTACTAATTGTGATAATTTAGATAAATTAGAATTTAATGTTTTAGAAGTTAAAGATTTACCAATTCTAACTAAAGATGGTTACGTATTTGGTGGTTGGTCATTAGGACATGAAATTATTAGTAATACTTCTAGTCTAACAAATAATGTTACAGTTAGTGCTATATGGACCCCTATTACATATAATATTACCTATGTATTATATGGTGGAGCAAATAATCAAACTAACCCTAATAATTATAATGTAGAAGAATCTGTAGAATTTGCTAGTGCAAGTAAAGATGGTTATAAATTTATTGGTTGGTATTTAGATAGTAATTTTGAAACTGAAATTAAATCAACACAAGATTATACAACAAATCTAGTATTATATGCTAAATTTGCAGTTGAAACTTATACTATATCTCTAGATTTAGATGGAGGTAGTGGTATTAGTGAAGTTAAATATAATGTTGAAGTTAATCAAATATTACCAAATCCAACTAAAGATGGTTATAAATTTATCGGCTTTGTTGATGAAAACAATAATATTATTACTGAAACAAAAGAATTAATTGGTGATATTAACTTAACCGCTAAATATGAAACTATAACTTATAATATCAATTATAGTTTAGATGGTGGTATTAATAATTCTAACAACCCTAATAATTATAACGTAGAAAACATTGTAGAATTTAATAATCCTACTAAAGTTGGTTATACATTTGTTGGCTGGTATCTTGATAGTGGTTATAATATTAAGATTACTTCTACAAAAGACTATAGTAAAGATTTAGTATTATATGCTAAATTTGAACTTATTACTTATACATTAATTTTAGGAGATAAGGAAATTAAATATAGCGTAGAAAAAGTAGAACAATTACCAATATTAGAAAATGCTGGCTATCTATTTGGTGGTTGGAATATTGATGGTGTTGCTAGATTTAATACTGCTGGTTTAGTTGGTGATTATACAGGTAGTGCTATTTGGACTTTAATTAATTATAATATTAGTTATAGTTTAGATGGTGGTATTAATAATTCTAATAATCCTAATAGTTATAATGTAGAAGAAATAGTAGAATTTAATAATCCTACTAAAGTTGGTTATAAATTTGTTGGCTGGTATCTTGATAATGAATACAAGATTAAGATTGATTCTACAAAAGACTATAGTAAAGATTTAGTATTATATGCTAAGTTTATACCAAATGAATATAAGATATCATTTAATACAAAAGATAGTTATATTGAAGGTCAAACATTTAATGATGTTATGATTAGTTATAATTCTAAATTTGGTGATAAATTACCTATTCCTAAAGCAGAATTTGGTATAACATTCCATTATTGGTATTATTTAGATGGTGATGATAAAGTAATTGTTAATAATAATACAATATATGATTTCACTAATGATTTAGTATTATATGCTTATACTGAAGTTACAAATTATAATATTGTTTATGAAACAAATGGTGGTGTAAATAGTGATAAGAATATTACTAATTTAACAGCCTTTGATGTTGCTAATGGTAAAACTATTGAGCTTTATAACCCTACTAAAGCTGGTTATACATTTATTGGATGGTATTTAGATAGTAACTTTAATAGTGATAAGATTGATGTTATTGATACAGCATTGATTGAAAATAATATTAATAATGTTATTAGATTATATGCAAAATATGAAGTTCATAAATTTAATATTAACTTCTATAATGGTGATACAACTAATTTAATTAGTAGTATCGAGGTATCATATGGTCAAAAGATTAAACCTATTACGACCCCACAAAAAGAAGGTTATATCTTTGATAATTGGTATTTAGATGGTATTAGTATTTATGATTTCAATTCACCTGTAATAAGTGATTTAAATATTATTGCATTATATAAGATAACAGAAGTTAAATTAAGTGCTAATATCAATGGTGAATTAGTTGATGTAGTTGTGACTTCAATCGATGGTAAAGGCTTGCAAGCTGATACAAGAATTATTATTGAATTAGTTACTGATTCTAATATTATTAATAGTTCAAATGAATTATTAACTGAATTTGGTAGAATAAGCCGTCTTTATAATATTAAATTAGTAGACGCAAATGGTAATACAATTCAACCTGAAGGACAAGTAAGAATTGCCTTAACATTACCAAATGAAGAATTAAAAGGTAATGAAAGATTTTCAATCGTAAATATTAAAGATGATATAAGTGGCTATACATTATTTGATTCAAATAGTGAAGATGGTACAATCACATTTAATACAACTCATTTCAGTTATTATGGTATCATTATTACTGATAAGATTGTTGATTGGACATGGTTATGGGTATTACTTGGTGTTGTTGCCTTCATCTTATTACAATTCTTAATAGTTCTTCTAATAAAGAATAGAAGATTTAGAATTAGATTCATCTCTAAAGGTGATGTAAAAATAAGAGAATTAAAATATAAGAAGGATGAAAAAGTATCATTACCAAAACCACAACGGCTAGGTTATCGTTTTGTTGGTTGGTATTTAGATTCTGAATTTAAACATCCGGCACATATTACTACAATGCCAAATGAAAATTTAATTCTATATGCAAGATGGCAAGAAGATCCATTAACTATTGGTTTAATTGTAAAAAACCGTAAAAAATAAAGAAAATTGAGAGGTTAGGTTTAAAAATCTAACCTTTCTTTTTATTAAAAAATGTAAAATGTGCTTGACATTATAGAATAAAAAAATATAATAAAAGTATGTTTTATAGTTTAAGTGAAATAAATCCAACAAGAACATTAAATTTAGCTTATATAATTTTAGATAGCTTATTTATTGTTTTATTATTAGGACTATTATTATTAAAGAAAAGATATGCTACTGTTATATGGTCAGTGTTAGGAGGAATATTATATTTTATTGTTGACTATGGTTATTTCCATTTAATTTCAAATAGTAGATTAATTACCTTTAATGGTAATAGTAGTGAAATGATTACAGCATTAGTTTTATTATGGATGAGCATGTCTTATGGTATTACTAATTTTTGTTTTATTTGGTTATGTTTGAAAAAAGATAAATATTTAAAAGAATTTTTAATATTAATTATAATGTGGTGGTTAATTTGTCCTAGTTTAAGTTCATTTGATATAACAAATCAAATTATGACTACAAGAACAACAACAAAATATCATTTTATAATGGCAATAATATTAATAATAGGTTATTTATTCTTAATAATTAAGAATTTATTTAATAAAGAAAAAATAAATATATTATTGTTATTATTAATAGGGATAAGTGTTCAATTTGCTTGGGAAGTAAGTTTATTAATAAATGGTATAAGACCTCTTAATAGTGCTAGTTTTATGACTTTAATTATAAATTCTTTATTAGAAACTAATTTAGGTATGCCATATATCTATTTAATATATAAATGTTTTAGTAGTAAATATAATGATGATTTAAGTAAAAAAATATTATAAAAACTAAATAGCTCTTTTTATGTTTATTTATAGAAATGTTTTAATAATTTTATTATAATAAGTTTACCAAGGCGGTGAACTAAATGAAATATCATGAATCAGAAAAAGTTGAATTAAAACGTTCTATTAATAAAGATTTCATTAAAGAAATAGTAGCTTTTCTAAATAGTAGAGATGGTTATTTATGTGGGTGTAAATGATGATGGTTCTATATCTGGTGTTTCTAGTGTTGATGAAACTATGAAAGAATTAAGAGAAATAATAAGAGATCAAATACTTCTAGATACTAAAAATCTAGTAGATATTGATTGCCTAAGAGAGGTAGTTTATAACGCACTTGCCCATAATGACTGGTTAAGTGGAGGAGTACCATCTGTTTATGTTTATAAAGACAGAATAGAAGTAATTTCTTATGGTGGCCTTCCATTTGGCAAACAAAAGAAAATATCTATAAAGGCATTAGTAAACCTAGAAGTGAAGCATTCATTAGAATTTTAAAAGATTTGGACTTTGCTGAGCGGAACTGGTCATGAAATACCACAAGTTATTGATAAATATGGTGAAG
Organism: uncultured Acholeplasmatales bacterium; assembly: GCA_944324795.1. Taxonomy (GTDB): domain Bacteria; phylum Bacillota_I; class Bacilli_A; order Acholeplasmatales; family Anaeroplasmataceae; genus CALUXS01. The sequence goes on along the minus strand of CALUXR010000001.1, from coordinate 73,170 downwards.
GAGTATTTAATATTACCGATAGCTTTATATTAGTTACTTTACCATATGATAATGAGGTTATGACACAACTTAATAATAGTGACCACCCAAATGAGCACCCAAAAACTTTAGTGTTTGCTGAAAATATTATTAAAATGATTAAAGATAATCTGTATGTCACTTTTGAAGAAGTTGCAGATGAATTAAATATATCTATAGCTACTGTACGTAGAATATTTTCTAGATTAAGGAAAAAGGGCATTATTGAAAGTAGAATTAATCAATATGATAAATGGCGTTTAAAAGAATATAAATAATTATATTATAAGGGAGAAATCCCTTTTTCTTTGTGCTAATATTTCCTTTTAAATGTAAATGTTTTGTAATATAATTAAAAAATAGAGGAAGTGATGTTATGTTTAGTTTTATTAAAAGTATGATGTGGTTTATTAAGAAAAATTGGTATTTTTATGTAGCCATTGTAATAGTTGGAATTTTAATATCTTTATCTAATTTACTTCCTGCCACTATAGTTTCTAGTTTAACTGGGGCTGTTGACAAAAATACTATAACGACATCATTTATTATTAAAGATATCTTATTATCTTATTTATTAATAATGTTTTTAATATATATAGTATCTACAACTAAAAGAGTATTACAAAACAGATTAAAAGTAAGACTTTATTATGCTTTACAAGTTAGATATATGGAAAATATCTTAATTCAAGATGCAACATTTTTTGAACATTTTCAAGCTGGTGATTTACTTACTAGAGCTTTAGGTGATGTTAAATCAGTTAATTTTAGTGGTTCAACAAGACTTTTAAATATTTTTTTAGAATTTATAACGATTGTTGTAACTTTTACAGCTATGTTATTTATTAATGTTCCTTTAACTTTATTTAGTATAATACCTTTACCAATTATCTTTTTCTTTAATTTTTATTTAAAGAAAAAAGTAAAAAGAAATTGGAAAGAAGTTAGAGAAGAAGCATCTAAAATGGGAAATGTTATATTAGAAAGTATTACTAATGTAAGGACAATTAGAGCTTTTTCTAAAGAAGAAGAAAATTATCAAAAAAATTTAGTTTATTCTAATAATGTCTATAAAATAGAAAGAAGAAATTTAAAATTAAATGTTTTATTTCAACCTGTTTTTAATAGTATAACTGCTATTTCAACAATTATAGCTTATGGACTTGGTAGTTTTTATATATTAAAAAATGGCTCAATTGAAATTAATGATTTTGTTCAATTTACTATATATTTAACAATGTTTTCTGGGCCACTAACTAATATAGGCAATTTATTAAATAATTTTTATCAAAGTTTAATATCAGCTGACCGTATTAATGAAGTTTATAATGCTAAATCAAGTGTTATAGATAATGAGGATGCTAGAAATATCAAACATATTGATAATATTGAATTTAGAAATTTTAGTTTTAAATATGAAGATGATAATTTTTATGTTTTAAAAAATATCAATTTAACGATTAAAAAAGGAGAAACTTTAGGTATTGTTGGTAGGACTGGTAGTGGTAAATCGACATTAGTAAGACAATTAGTAAGACAATTACCAATTTGTAAAGGTGAATTGTTTATCAATGGGAAGTTTATTGAAGATTTTAATCAAGAAAGTGTTAGAAGTATGGTGTCATATGTCCCACAAGAACATGTCTTATTTAGTAGGTCTGTTTATCAAAATGTAGCATTAGGAAGAGCTGATGCTTCAAGTGATGAAGAGATAAGGCACGCTATTGAACTTGCTGATTTCGCTAAAGATATCGATGCCCTACCTTATGGTCTTGATACAATTGTTGGTGAATATGGGGTTACTTTATCTGGTGGACAAAAACAAAGACTTGCTATTGCGCGGGCCTTTTTAAAGAATTCTGATATCTTAATATTAGATGATAGTTTAAGTGCAGTTGACGGAACAACAGAAGCTAATATTATCAAATCATTAAAAGAATATCGCAGAAATAAAACAAATATTATTGTAGCTCATCGTTTAAGTGCAGTGATGGGAGCGGATCATATAATTGTTTTAGATGATGGTGTTATTGTTGAAGAAGGAACACATGAAGAATTGATGGCTAATAAGGGTTGGTATTATCACCAATATTTATCACAACAAATGGAAGAAGGTGGTTTAGATGAAAAATAAGAAAAAATATAATGAAGAATTAACTTATGGAAAATCTGAACTGCTAAAAAGGACTATTCCTTATATAAAAAAAGAATGGAAAACATTTTTAATTGCTTTAATATTAATATTTGTTATTGCTTTTTTACAAACATATACACCATTAATCACTAAAAGTATTTTAGATGATTTTATTAAAATTGATGGAGATATTGATTTTCGTTTAGACTCTATTAAAAATTTATTGATTGAATATGGCATTTTAACTTTAATAATGGTTGTCGCTCGTTATTTTATGCAATATTTTATGTCTTTAACAGGTATGAATATTGAAAGAAGATTAAGAAATGATGCGATTAGAAAAATAGATTATTTACCAGTTGATTATTATTCACTAGAACCAGATGGTAAAATAGTTTCTAAGATTACAAGTGATTCGAATGGTGTAAGAGTCTTTTTTGAAACTATGTTTTCAATTTTTCAAGCTTTAATAAATATTGTAACTGTTTATATTGGTATTATATTTTTAATGCCTTCACTTGGCTTAATATTGATAGTTTTAGTGCCTATTTTATTAATATGGGTAACAATTTATCGTAAGAGAGTTCATCGTTATTATCAAGATTTAAGAGAAACAGGTTCAAGAATAACAGGTAAATTAAATGAACTTATAACGGGGGCTTTAGTTATTCAAGATTTTAATCAAGAAGATAGCATGTTAAATGATTATAAAAAATTAGTTAATCGCTATAATTATAATGATAAAAAAGCTAATACGGTTGCGGCTTATTTTGGTTGGGAATTATTAATGTTAATTAAAAGACTTGCAGAAGTAGCTATTTTAGTTTATTTTGGTTTTAGATATATTGAACTTGGTAGTACTGTTATTACAGTAGGTTTAATCACAACATTTACTGATTATTTAACAAGGATGATAAATCCTGTAAATGCTATATTTAACAATTTGAATGAACTTGAAGATAGTATGGTCGGAGCTAATAGAGTGTTCTTGTTTATGGAAGAAAAAAATGATACAAGAGTATTAGATGGCAATATGGCACCAGATAATATTAAAGGTGATGTAGAATTTAAAGATGTTTATTTTGCCTATGTTAAAGGAAAGCCTGTCTTAAAAGGAATCAATTTAAAAGTTGAAGCTGGCAAAAATATTGGAATAGTTGGTCATACAGGTAGTGGTAAATCTAGTTTAATGAATTTACTTTTAGCATATAATGATTATGATAGTGGCAAAATTTTAGTAGATGGCGAAGATATTAAAAAATATAATAAACAAAGTTATCGAAAAAATTTAGGCATTGTTTTGCAAACACCAGCCTTATTTGCAGGTACTATTAAATCTAATTTGACGATGGAAAGAGATAATTATACAGATAAAGAAATTGAAGATGTATTAATTGAAGTTGGTGGCAGTGATCTACTTAAAAAATCAAGTGAAGGAATTTATTCAGAAATTTCATTTAGAGGTGAAAATTTATCTCTTGGTGAAAAACAACTAATCTCTTTCGCAAGAATTTTACTTAGAAATCCTAAAATCTTAGTATTAGATGAAGCTACAGCCAATATTGATACAGAAACAGAAAATAAAATAAAACATGCGATGGATGTTGTTTGTAAAAACAGAACTACATTTATTATAGCTCACCGCTTATCTACGATTAAGGATTGTGATGAAATAGTAGTTTTAGATAATGGTTTAATTGTCGGTAAAGGTGATCATAAATATTTATATGAAACATGTCAAATTTATAAAGATATGTATGATTCACAATTTAAAAATTATAAATAGAAAATAGAGGGGATAAATCCTGATGGTACATTAAAAAATATTAATGAAGAAGATATTTATAAAAAGAATGATGATAGGGTTGGTTTTTTACATAAATTTTATTATTATGATATGCTAAATTTAGATAAATATCCTGATTTAACGGTTGAATTGATACAAGATACTTATAAGAATAAAAATATACATAATTACTATGGGACTTCTATATATTGTGATTATAGAAATTTAGCAGAAGTATATCCGTGTCAGTTTTTATATATTGATGATAATGGTTTACCACAAAATTATGAAAATTATGTTTATTCAACTAGTTTTATTTATGATTTTATATGCAGGGAAGATGCGTATTGGGTGGTTATTGGCTATGATTATGATGATATTAAAGAAAATACTTTAATTTTACATAGAATTGGTGATTATACAATAATAGCTGTAGCTTATAAAGCTTTAGAAGGGGCTCCGATGAAAACTTTAACTGTTGAAGCTCCTACTGATGAGGACTTAAAAGAGGATAAAGATGGTAATTATTCATATATTCCTGTTTTATATTATCCTTATGCTATATCAAATTGCCCTAATTTAGTATCTATCTCAATGTTTAATGGTTATTTTATGCCACTTAGTATTTCTAATATACCTAATCAAATAGATCTTAACTTAGCCTCTAAAGAAGATGAAAAAAGAATTGGTTTATTTGCACTAGATGCAGCATTTTATAAATTAGACATAAGATATTTAACATTAAATTATTTAAATCAAGTTAATATACAAGGTACTAAAATTGGCCAGCTTATTGGTGATGAAATATACGGACGAAGTGGTTTAGCTGGTTGTTATAATTTAATATTTACAGATTGTGATGTTAAGTATTTACATAATAATTATTTTGGTCAACTTGATCATACGGGTTCTCCAATTTATCTAGCAGATGAGAAAATAGTAGCCATGCCAAGTGATCATAATGAAGAATATATTATTGGTATCATTCCTTCTAAAACTGTAGCGACCCCACCTGATATTGTTATAAATTATCAATTTAGTGGTCAAATTCTACCTAGAATTAAAGATAGAGTCTGTTCTCAACCTTATAATGATTATATGCTTAACAAGTATAAAGATAAATCTAAAACTGTTTTATTCCCAAAATTTTATCATTTTATGCCTTAGGGTAGTTCAACATGGAAAGTATATGATTATTACTATTTTGTTGAAAATGGTTATGTAAAAATAAAACTTATTGGTGAATTTTTGACGCTAAGAAAATGTAATCATACAGACAAATATGATATTTTTTGTGTTAGTAGAGAATATGGTGTTGAAGAAGAGGTTATTTTAACACTATGTAAAATTGATAATAATTCCACTTATCTTGTCACTGATGGCACGATAATTTATTCTAAAAATTAAAAATTGCTTGTTTAAAATATTTATGCTATAATTAGGCATCAAAAATATTAAGGAGATTTTAAGTTATGAAGACAGGTGTCATTGTCTGTTCAAATGCGGCATTAGATTATATTCCTCATAATGAATATATTCCCGTATTTCGTTCAGTAGTCATTTTTAATGAAAATGAAAAATATGATGATTATACAGAAATAAAAGCAGAAGATTTTTATCATAGATTAGCTACTGATAAAACATCTTTTCCACATACAGCTTTCGTTTCACCAGGTAAAATGGTTGAAATATTTGATGAAATGAAAGAAAAAGGCTATGAAAGAGTGCTATGTATTCTAATTAGTGAAAAATTATCAAGCTTAGCTAAAACCGTAAGGATGGTAGCTGATGATTATGAAGGATTAGATATTGTAGTTTATGATTCACGAACAATTGCCTATCCTCAAGCACTAATGGCTTTAACTGCAGCTAAAATGTTTAATGAAAATAAATCATTAGATGAAGTTTTAAAACGTTTAGATTTTATTCGTGACCATAATCATTTGATTTTCTGTGTTGAAACTTTAGAATATTTAATTAAAAATGGTAGATTATCTAAGGTTGCTGGTGGGGTTGCTAATTTATTACAAATTAAGCCTTTACTTGGTCTAGATAAAATGGGAGCTATTGAAACTTTAGCTAAAATTAGAACTACTAAAAAAGCTAGAGAAGCAATGATAGATTTATTTTTAAAAGAAGTTAAAGATAAAGATGTTACGCCATGTATTATTCACGCTAATGCTAAGCCTGAAGTGATACAAGAAATAAAAGATAAAGTTTTAGCTGTACATCCTGAATATCAAGATATTAATGTTTATCCTTTAACGCCTGTAGTAGGTGCCCATGCAGGTCCTGGTACAATCAGTTTAGGATATATTGAAAATTATCATGAATAATTTTGAGGTCTTAGGACCTCGTTTTTTATTAAAAAATAAAGTGTAGAATAAATTAGAGAATAAAGTGTAGAATAAATGTAGAATAAAATTGACAAAGTGTAGAATAAATTGTAGAATAAGTGCAGAATAAAAGAGGTGATATGATGAATCTAGGAATTGAGGATGAATTTGTTGAATTTAAAAAAACAACAGGACAAACTTCAAGAGCACTTGAAGCTATAGTTGCCATGCTTAATAAACATGGTAAAGCAAAGGTGCTGTTTGGTGTTGAAGATAATGGTGATGTTGTAGGGCAAACTATCGGTAATAAGACAATTACAGATTTATCTAGTGCTATATCTTTAGGAATAAAGCCGACCATTATCCCTACTATTAAAGTTGAAATATATGATAATAAAACAGTAATAGTTGTAGAAGTAGAAGGAAATAATAAGCCATATTCTGCTAATGGAAACTATTTAATTCGTTCAGGTAATGAAAATAAAAAAATAGAACCTGATATTTTAAAAGAATTAATTTATGGTAGTGGTGGCGAATTAATGGTTAACATTGAATCAATGAATCAAGATTTGACTTTTAGAGATTTAAAACAATTATATATTCTTAAAGGTTTTACAATTAATGATGATACGTTTATTAGAAATTTGGGCTTATTATGTAAAAATGGTAAATATAATTTATTAGCTGAAATATTAGCTGATAATAATGATTTATCAATTAAAGTAGTAAGATTTAAAGGATTAGACAAAACAGAATTATTATTTCGAAATGAATATGGTTATAAATGTTTACTTATAGCATTAGAACAAGCCCTAAATTATGTTTATTCATTAAATGAAACAAGAGTAGATTTAGATGATAAAATAAGGCGAGTTGAAACACCTTTATTCGATAATAACTGTTTAAGAGAAGCCTGGATAAATGCTTGTTTACATACTAAATGGTCAAAAATGATACCCCCTGCTATATACATATATCAAGATAGAATTGAGATTATATCATATGGTGGACTAGCTGTTGATTATAATCTTGATGAATTTTATTTAGGTATTAGTCATCCTATTAATAAACAACTTCAAAAAATAATGGGCCAATTAGGTTTTGTTGAACAAACAGGTCACGGCATACCTACAATATTAAAAAAATATGGTAAAGAAGCATTTACTATTACTAATAATAATTTGATTGTAACATTAAAATTTCCATTTATGATTTCTAGCTCATCTTTAGATTTAAATGATTTAAATGAACAACAAAAAGATATCTTAAATTTAATTAAATTAAATCCAAGTATTAAAGTAAAAGATATAGCTAAGCTCATGAAATTAAGTGAATCTAGAATTAATGAAATGATTAGAGAATTAAAAGATTTAAATAAGATTATAAGAGTTGGTGCTAATAAAAATGGTTATTATAAAGTTTTATAAAATTGACAAGTTTAAATTGCTTGTCTTTTTATTTTTAATAATAAGTTTCATATATTTTTAAAAATATCTATGATATAATTAATAAAAGGAGCTGAAAAGAGTGAAAAAAAGCCTAATTTTAATTATATTAATTTTTATTTTAAGTATTTTTTCATCCTGTAATAATAATACATCTATAAAAGATAATGATTCTACATTATCTAAAATATTAATAAATGATGAAGAAATTGATAATTTTGATAAATATACTTTATCATATGAAATTACTATTCCTTATATTAAAGAAATAAGGGTTGAAGGAATACCTACATCTAATAAAGCTGTAGTTGATGGCAATAATGTGATTGTAGTTGATGAAGATAAAAACATTTATAGTATTACACTTACTTGTATTGCGGAAGACCAAAGTAAAACAAATTATTATATTTCTATAAATGTTTTAAATGAAGAAAAATCTTCTAATTGTGATTTAGAAAGTTTAATGATTGATGATATTTTAATAGATGGATTTAATAAAGATATTTTAAATTATGATATATATTTAGATGAAGAAAGAGAAGTAAATATAACTGCTGTTTTAGCTGATGAGAAAGCTAGTGTTACAAATATTGGTAAATATAATATAAATGAATCAAAAACAATAAATATTATAGTAACAGCTGAAGATGGCACTACTAAAACTTATAATCTTAATTTTATTATTGATGATATTACTAAACCAACATTAGAAAATATTTTAATCGATGATGTTCCTTTAACTGATTTTAAAGAAGATAAATATGTTTATATTTTTTCTGCAACTACAACTAAAGTTAAAGTTTCAGCAGTCTATAATAGTAATTATAAAGTTACTGGTGAAGGTGTGTATGAAATAGCTAAAGGTAAAGTTACACTTATTCCTTTAATTGTTAAAAATGGCTCATTAGAGACAAAATATGTAATTAATGTAAATGGACCTAAATTAGATGATGATGCCACTTTAAAAGAATTGAAGATTAATGATGATAGTATTAGTTTAGTTAAAGACAAATACGAATATAGTTATGATTTATATGATAAAAAAGAATTTAATATTAGTGCTGTTGCTAATTCTAATTTAGCTAAGATTGGTGGTGTTGGAAGTTTTACATTAAATAGTAATAGCGATACTTTTAATATTACAGTTACTGCGGAAGATAAAACTACTTTAACATATAAAATCACCATCAATTATAAAGAAAGCACAGCTAATTTAGAAATAAAATATTGTGAAGGTTTAAATGAAACTATAGCTATTGAATATATTGGTAGTAGTAATTTAAATATTAGTTATAAAGAAGAAAATGATTCAACATATAAAGATGTTGATAAAGAATTAATTAGAAATATGGGAAGCTATGTAAGGGTTGATATTGTTGGTTTAAAAGCTGGTAATTATAATGTTAAGATTGCAAATATTACTAAAAATAATATCACAGTGTATCCATATGACCGTTCTGGTTATGCTTTCTTTAATTATGATGATGGCATTGGAGCTTATAATAATGATGGTACCTTAAAAGATAATGCTTTAGTTATTTATGTTAGTGACGCAACTAAAAATAGTGTTATTGCAAAAATAGATAATAAAGAATATAAAGGCCTTGTAGATATTTTACAAAATGCTAGGAAAAGTAAGGTGCCAATTGTAATAAGAGTTCTTGATACAATTAAGGCTGCTACATGGAATACTATAACATATGATGATTATTCTAAAGATAATCCTTTACCTGCTGATGAGGTATTAGGTATAAATGGTAAGCCACTTCTTGATTTATTAGATGGCGATAGAATTTATGGAGATGAAATAATATCTAAAGGTTATAATTCAATGTCTAATGATATTAATAATGGTATAACTGAATTAGAAGGACTTACTAATAGAATAAATTATGATGTTAAAAAAAATGAATTAGATTCTTATTATAATATGTTAGATGTTAGCGATGTAAATAATTTAACGATTGAAGGCATTGGAACTAATGCTGGTATATATCAATTTGGTTTTACATGGTCTAAATGCAGTTCAATTGAAGTTAGAAATTTGACATTTGCTGATAATCCTGAAGATGCATGTGCTTTTCAAGGCGCTAGTGTAGGTAGTGGTGTAGTAAATGTTGATGATCAAATTGCTGGTTTTGATAGTTATAATATTTGGATTCATAATAATACATTTAATGAAGGTAAAAATAATTGGGATGTTTGTTATGAACAAGATAAACATGAAGGTGATGGTTCTACGGACTTAAAATGGGTTAGTTACGTTACAATTAGCAATAATCATTATTATAAAAATCATAAAACAGGTTTAGTTGGTGGCGGTTCTTCTCATTTAACGTACAATGTTACTTTCCATCACAATTATTACGAAGATTGTAAAGCTCGTTTACCTCTTGCTAGACAAGCTAATATGCATATTTATAATAATTATTATTATGGTATAACTGATACTTGTCTAAGTTTAAGAGCTAATGCCTACGCTCTTGTAGAAGGATGTTATTTTGAAAATTGTAATAGACCTATCGAATATAAAGAAGAGGCCGGCTCAACAGGAATAGCTAAAGTATTTAATTGTGAATTTATTGATTGTACGAAAGACAATTCTGGTCAAAAGGTTAATAATAGAGATGAGATTGTAAATAATACTAACATTTATGGCAATTTTGATACTAATAGTGAACTATTCTATTATAAAAATGGTATGAGTGATGTTATGATCTTAACTGATGCATCTAAAGCTAAGGAAGATTGTATAAATTATGCTGGAGTATTAAAGAAAGGACAAAATAGTACTATATTTAGTTAGGTAGATATTATGCAACTTAAGATTAATGATACGATAATTTATTTTGAAGAAGATTTAAATGAAATAAATGATTTTAAAAATCAATTTAATTTAAATAAATATTATTTAATTGTAGATAGTAATGTTTATAATTTATATAAAGATGTTTTAGATAAATATTTTATAAATAATGAGACAATTATTATTCCAAGTGGGGAAGAATATAAAAATATAAATACTGTTTTTATGATTGTTGATAAATTATTAAATTTAGATATTAATAGAGGAGATACTATCATCGGTATTGGTGGTGGTGTAACTTGTGATATTTGTGGTTTTGTGGCTTCTATTTTATATAGAGGGATTAAACATTTGCTGATTCCTACAACATTACTCGCAATGGTAGATGCAACTATGGGTGGTAAATGTGGGGTTGATCATTTAAATAGGAAAAATATTATTGGTTCTTTTTATGAACCAAAAGGTATTTATATTACTCCTTATTTTTTAAAAACTTTACCTAAAGAACAATATAATTCAGGTCTTGGTGAAGTTATTAAATATTCGTTTTTAGATGATAGATTTGATTTATATAATGAATGTAATTTAATTAATATTATTAAAGATTCAATTTTAATTAAAAAGAAATATGTTGAAGCCGATTTTAAAGATAAAGGTTTGAGAATGTGTTTAAATCTAGGACATACATTTGGTCATGCGATTGAATTAAAAGAAAAAATATTACATGGTCAAGCTGTATTAGAAGGAATCTATATGATTTTTAATTTAGAAAAAGATTTAGGTATAGATATAAGTAATGAACAAGCTTTATTTAATAAATTGTTACAAAAATATAATTTAGAAATTAAAGGCTATGATTATAAGTTATATATAGAAGATATTTATAAAGATAAAAAGAATATAAGTGGTGAATTAAATTTAGTTTTTGTTAAAAATTTTAGGCCATATTTATATAAAATTAGAAAGGATGAGTTATATGATAAAATTATTGGCAAATAAATTAAAAGGTAGTGTTGTAATACCACCATCTAAATCGCTTGCCCATCGTGCTTTAGTATTAGCTAGTATGGCTAAAAATGAGGTTAGAATAGATAATATTAGTTATTCAAATGATATTTCAGCTACTATCAGTTGTTTAGAAAATTTAGGTATTAAAATAGAAAAATATAAAGATTATGTAATTGTAAAGCCAAGTAAAATAAGAAAAATTAATGATATTAATTGTGGTGAAAGTGGGACAACATTGCGTTTTATGATTCCATATGCTTTATTACAAAATGAAGAAATTAAAATAGATGGAGAAAATAGATTAAAAGTAAGACCAATAAATGATTATTTTCCAATTTTAGATAGTATGAATGTTAAATATAATTATAATGATTCCTTACCAATAAGTTTAAAAGGAAGTTTAAAAAGTGGTATATATGAACTAAGTGGTAATGTATCTAGTCAATTTATTAGTGGTATGTTATTAACATTACCTTTTATTGATGGTGATAGTAAAATAATTATAACTACTCCTTTAGAATCAAAACCTTATGTTGATATGACTATTAAAATTGCTAAAGATTTTGGTGTTAATATAATAGAAGATAAAAATACTTATTTAATTAAAGGAAATCAAGAAATAAAGATTGATAATTATTATGTTGAAGGTGATTATTCACAAGCTGCTTTCTTTTTAGTTGCTAATGCGATTGGTAATGAACTTAGTTTAAAAGGATTAAAAAGAAGTAATATGCAAGGTGATGAAGCGATAATCAACATTTTAGAAAATCTTGGTATTATTTTTAATTCTGATTATACATGTAAAGTTAGAAATCTACATGGTGGGGTTATAAGTTTAGCTCAAAATCCTGATTTAGCCCCAATTCTTGGAGTTTTAGCTTCTAATATAGATGGTGAAGTAAAACTTATAGATTTAGAGCGTTTAGCATATAAAGAATCAAATAGAATTTTATCGACAAAAGAAATGCTTGAAGCTTGTGGTGTAGATGTCATTGCTACAAATAATAGTTTAACTATTAAAGGTAAAACAAATTATAAAACAGGACATATTAAAGCTTATAATGATCATAGAATTGTAATGGCTAGTGCTATTTTAGCAAGTTTAGTTCATGAATTATATATTGATGAAATTAAACCTGTTAATAAATCATTCCCTAATTTCTTTAATATTTATAAGGAAATAGGTGGTGAAGTTGATGAATGAATTAGAACTTGCAAGAATTAAAATAGATGAAGCTGATGAAGAAATAAGAAATGCCTTTTTAAAAAGAATGAATGCTGTAAAAGATGTAATCAATTATAAAATAAAGAATAATTTAGCTATATTTGATTCATCTAGAGAAGATATAGTAATAAATAAAAATATGGCTTTATTAAAGGATAAAAATGTTAGTAAATATTATGAAGATTTATTAAAATATTTAATGAAGTTATCGAAAGAATATCAAGAGGAAATAAAAAATGGAATTAGCTCTAATAGGTGAAAAATTAGGCCATTCTTTTTCAGCAATTATTCATAATTATGTTTTTAAAAAGTTTAATATTTCTGCTAATTATAAATTAATAGAAACAAATGATTTGGCTGAATTTATTAAATATGCTAAAGCTAATTTATTAGGTTTTAATATAACTATTCCTTATAAAGAAAAAATATTACCATATATTGATTATCTTAGCCCTGAAGCTAAAAAACTTAATAACGTTAATACAATTAAAATTATTAATAATAAATTATATGGTTATAATACTGATTATATTGGATTTTTAGAAATGTTAAAACATTATAATATTGATCCTTTAAATAAAGATATTTATATATTAGGTAGTGGTGGAGCTAGTAAAACAATTTATAATTCATTGTTGGATTTAGCTAATAATATTAAAATGGTTTCAAGAACTCTTCATGATGATAAAACGATTAGTTATCAAGATTTAGAAAAAATAAATAATATTGATTTAATAATTAATGCTACACCAGTTGGTATGTATCCTAATATTTCTAATATGCCAATAAAAGAAGAAATAATTAAAAGAAGTAAAGATGTTCTTGATTTAATTTATAATCCTAAACAAACAGAATTTTTAAAAGTTAAAAATTCATTTAATAATGGTTTATTAATGTTAATAATTCAAGCATTAGAAGCCGATAAGATTTGGTTTAATATAGATTATGACATAAAATTAATTAAAGAAGTAGGTGGTTTATTTGAATAGTTTTGGTTTAATTTATAAAACAACCATTTTTGGTGCTAGTCATGAGCCTTATTGTGGAGTTTTAATAGATGGGGTAAAACCAGGTTTAAAATTAGAAGTTGGTGATTTTATACCTTCATTAAGTAGAAGGCAACCAGGATTATATGGCACGCCGCGTAAAGAAGCTGATACACCTATTTTAGTAAGTGGTATATATAATGGTTATACGACTGGGTCTCCACTTTTAATTATGTATGAAAGTAAAAATGTTCGTTCTAGTGATTATGAAAAATTAATTAATCATCCACGTCCTAGCCATGCTGATTTTGTAGCTTTTAATAAATACCATGGTTTTAATGATCCTAGAGGTGGAGGAGCTTTTAGTGGACGTTTAACTTTAGGACTTGTTACTAGTGGTGTTGTTGCTAAAAAGATATATGATTGCGATATTAAAAGTGAAATAATAAGTATTTCTAATGTTTATGATAAAACTAAATTTAAAGAAGTATTAGAAAAAGCAAAAAACAATTTAGATAGTGTTGGTGGCATAATTAAAATCACGATAAAAGGTGTTAAAATTGGCTTAGGTGAACCTTATTTTGATTCACTTGAAAGTGTATTGTCTCATGCGTTATTTAGTGTTGGAGCTGTTAAAGGTGTTTCTTTTGGTTCTGGTTTTAAAGGAACGGAAATGTTAGGTTCAGAATTTAATGATTTAATTATTGATGAACTAGGTCATACTAAAACTAATAATAATGGTGGTATAAATGGTGGCATTAGTAATGGTAATGATCTAATTATTAATGTTGCTATTAAACCTACCCCAAGTATAGGTAAAGCACAAGAAACTTATAATTTTAAAGATAAAAAGGTAGAAACTTTAGAAATTGGTGGTAGACATGATGTAGCTATCATTTTAAGAATGCAAGTTGTACTAGAAAGTGTATGTCAAATGGTGTTGACAGATATGTATTTAAGAGGTCTTATTTATGAGAATAATTAGATATGATGAATCTAATATAAAAGAAGAAGTAGATCGTTGTCTTAGTTGTAAGAATCCAAGTTGTGAAAAAGGGTGTCCTATTCATAATCATATTAGAGATTTTATTAAAGCGTTAAAAGAGGATAATATAGAAGAAGCTAAAAAAATAGTTTATGATAATTCAAATTTAGCATTTATTTGCAGTATAGTTTGTCCTCATGAGAAAAATTGTATGGGGCATTGTATTTTAAATAAAGCTAAAAAAGAACCTATTAATATAGGTGGTATTGAAGCATATATTACTAAAGATTTAGATAACAAAAAAGATATTAAATTTAATGATAAAAAAGTAGCTATTATAGGTTCTGGTCCTGCAGGGATTAATTTAGCTATTGAACTTGCTAAAAATAATATTAAGCCAACAATTTATGAAGAAAAAAATCATATTGGTGGTGTTTTATCCTATGGAATACCAGATTTTAGACTTTCTGTTAGAGAGCTTAATAAATTAGAAAATTTATTAAAAATGTATCAAGTTGAAGTTCATTTAAATAAAAAAGTTGATAATATTTTATTTAATGAGCTTTTAAGCGATTATGATATAGTAGTAATTGCTTCAGGTCTTACTAAATCTCGTCCATCAGGGCTTTCTTATAATTCTCATATTTTATCAGCAAGTAAAGTATTAGAAGATTATAATTTAAAAGCTAAATATAATGAAGGTAGTGGCAGTGCTATTTTTGGTGATGTTTTTGTTATGGGAGCTGGCAATGTAGCTATGGATGTAGCTAGAGTAGTTAATAGACTAGGTTGTAATACAACGATTATTTATAGGAGAAGTCTAAACGAGTCACCTGCTAATAATGAAGAAATTGAAGCAGCAAAATCAGAAGGAGTTATTTTTAGATTTTTAGAAAACCCAGTTGAAGCTAAAACTGAAAATAATAAATTAGTTTTAAAAATTGAAAAAATGAGTTTAGGTACCCCTGATGAAAGTGGTAGACAAAGACCGATTGGTACAGGTAACTATGTTTTGGAAAAAATTGATTATTTAATTGAAGCTATTGGCGATATCCCTAATTTAGATTTAAATGATATAAATAATGACCATGGTTATTTTATAACTAATGAAAATTTTAGAACAAATAATCCTAAAGTTTATGCAATAGGTGATATTACTCTTGGGGCTAAAACGGTTGTTGAAGCTTGTATGTCAGCTAAGATATGTGCTAAAGATATTATAGATAGACTTAAATGCGTATAAAATTACGCATTTTTTCTTAATATGCATTTTATGATAATAAAAAGCTTTATAATTCTAATTTTAAACTCTTGCTTTTAAATGATTAATAACTTATAATATAGCTAGGAAATAAAGGTGGGTAGTGTCGCCTATTTCTTGTGTTTTTGAGCCTTGCTTTGGGCTCTTTCTTTTTTTAGTTCTAAATATGATTTTATTAAATCAAATAGAGCTTTAAAAAGATTTAAAACTAAGATCAATAAGCTCACCACATCGCCTCCTTTCTATAATTGAAATATCTTAATTAACATCCCAACTAAAAGAAATAGGCGCCCACCTCTATTCAACTAGCAAGCCTATTAGTTTCCTAATTAGACAATATTATTATACACTTTTTTGATTAAATTATCAACCTTTTATGTTATCATAATATAAATATTTACTTGCTTTTAAATGATTAATAACTTATAATATAGCTAGGAAATAAAGGTGGGTGGTGTCGCCTATTTCTTGTTTTTTCGAGCCTTGCTTTGGGCTCTTTCTTTTTTTAGTTCTAAATATTGTTAGATAGTTGGATTAATTCCAACTTTTTTCTTGTAAATAATAAAAAAAATATATAAAATACCAATAAATTAAATAGTTTTTTTGTATTATAAGTAGGAGGAAGTTTATGGAATGGAAAGAGTATATTTTAGAATTTAAAAATAATAATCATTCTAATTTTAAATCTTTTTATGATTTGACTAACAAACAAATATATTTAGTTTCTTTAGCAATCTTAAAAGATAGTGATGAAGCTTTAGATATTGTCCAAGATACCTATTTAAATTTTTTAAAAAATATTAATAATATTGATGAATTTAAATTTCATAATGGTTATTTATTAAAAATAGCTCGTAATTTAAGTTTAAATAGATATAAAGATAAACAAAGAGAATTTGTTAGTGAAGAAGTAATATTATCTAAAAGCGCAGAAGAAGATTTTTATAATGATTATGAAGTTAAGGCAATATTAAGCTTATTAGATGCTGAAATTGAGCGTGAAATAATAGTTTATCATGTTTTATTAGATTATAAATTTAAAGATATAGCAAAAATAGTTGATAAACCTTTAGGTACTATCTTATGGATTTATAATAAAGCTATAAAGAAATTGAAAGAAAGGGTGAAAATATGAATAAAAAAGATTTAAAAGAAATGTTAAAATCAAAAGCTAATAATATTAATTTGCCTGATAAATCTAACGATGTTTTAATTAAATTAGAAACATTTAATAATGTCACTGTAGTAGAAAATAAAGTAAAAAATAAAAAGAAAAAATATTTATTTACTTTAATACCATCTTTAAGTCTTGTTGTAATTATAATTATATTAATATTTATATTTTTACCAAGAGAAAAAATAGAACCTAACAAACCTATTATAAATAAAGGAGATAAAGTTAATTTAACAACAAGTAAAGAAGTTATTGCTAAAGAAGTTATATTAGCTGGAAGTATTTTAAATGATAATAGTACAAAGTTAAGAAGATATGATGAATCTGATTTTAGAAGAGATGTTGATTTAATTCATGAATATTTATTAATAGCTAATATGCTTATGAATGAAGATAATATTAAAATGGATATTTATATTAATGATAATGAAGAATATAAAGAATATAAATATTATATGTCTTTAAATTATGAAAATACTAATCTTGAATTTTATTATAATGAATCAAATCCATATTATGAAGATTTAGATGATTTAGATGAAGTTAGTGTTGATTTTTCAGGTTTAATATTAATAGATAATATTAGATATGATGTTTTAGGTCATCGCGAAAATGAAGAAAATGAAGAATTTGAAACAACAACGATTATCTATATGAATGATATGCCATATTTAAAAGTTAATCAAGAAACGGAAATTGATGAATTTGCATATGAATTTACTTATTATAATAATGGTAAAGAATATCTAGTTATTGAACAAGAAGTAGAATTTGAAGATGGAATAAAAGAAACTAATATTAAAGTAAAAGAAAATAATGTTGAACGTGAGTTTAGTTTTACTTATTTAAAAGATTATATTGAAACTGAATATGAAAGTGATAGTGAAGATGATGAATTTGAACTTGAAGATTTAAGAATTTATGATCATGGGACTTATTATTTATATGTTTTAGAAAATAGTGAATTTAAAGAAATTAAAAAAAATAAATAAATTTTTAAAATTTACCAATAAAAACTCTAATTTATTTGTATTATAAGTGAAAAAAGAAAAAATATAAAAAATTGGAGGAAAAGAAAATGAAAAAATATTTATTAGGTTTATTAAGTTTAGGAATTGTTGTTACTTTAGCAGCATGTAATGATAAGGCAGATAATAAAGTTGAAAATTTAGGTAGTAATAATAATTCAAGTGAAGTTTTAAATGTAGATAATTATATGTTATCTGGTATTAGTGGTATTGGTTTATTAAATAATGGTAATGTTTCAAATTTAAAAAGAAGAGCATTAAATGAAGATGAACAACAAGATGTAATAGATAACTTCTTGTTAGTTGAAAATTTAATTGCTAGTGAAGTTATTAAAAAGGAAATAGTTGAATCTGATGACGAAAATTATGAAAATAAAGCTATTATAAATATTAATTTAATTGATAATAGTGTTGATACATATACTTATTATTATAATGAATATTTACATGATGTTGAACATGATGAATATGAAAGTTTTATAAAAGGTATAGTTATCTATAATGATGAGACATATGAATTAGTTGGGGAACGTGAAGTTGAAGAAGATGAAATGGAAGTTAGTTATAAATTATATGATAAACTTGGTAATTATATCGTTATAGAACAAGAAAATGAAGATGATGAAGAAAGTTTTACATATAAAAAATATAATAATAAAAATTTAGTTTTAGAGCTTGAAGTTGAAAAAGAATATGAACATGGTGAAATTGAATATGAATTTAAACATAAACAAGGACGTAATGTTTATAAATATGAAATATTAGAAAGAGGAAATAGAAGTTTAGTTAAAGCTTATATTAGAAATGAAACTTTAGATAGTGAGGTTCTATTTGTAATAAATAGTAATGAAGATGGTACTAGAAGTTATGAATTTATAAATAAATAACATAATTTTCAGCTATTTTAAGATATTTTTAATACAATTAATTTATATAATAGAGGTGTCTTCTAAAGAAGGCAATTCTATTATCCTAGAAAAATTTCTTTTTCATAAATAAACTATAACTCTCCCTAATAAAAAGGCAACCTTAAATAAGGTTGCTTTTTTACCATTCTAATAGATGAGCACTGATTGGGTGTTCATTTTTATACATTTCATTGATTTCGCCATCCTTTAGTTTAATTACTAAATCAGCTACTTTAGTAAAGGCTTGATTATGAGTTACTAAGATAGTAGTCATATTATGTTTTTGATTTAAATCGCGTAATAAAGCTATTATATGTTTACTATTTTCATAATCTAAGGCTCCGGTTGGTTCATCACAAAGTAGTAGTTTTGGTTGTTTAACTAAGGCTCTTGCAATCGCCACTCTTTGACTTTGTCCGCCACTTAATTCAAGCGGGAAACTTGAAGTTTTATCACTTAAACCAACCTCATTTAAAATCATATTAGGATCAGCAATATCTTTTTTAATATCTTTCATAATCATAATATTTTCTAAAACAGATAAATTATTAATTAAATTATAATTTTGAAAAACAATTCCTAAAACATTAGCTCTATAATTATTTAATTCTTTATTATTCATTTTCCCAATATTTTTATTATCTACTAAAATATTGCCATTTGTAGGACGATCTAGGGCACCTATTAGATTTAAAATTGTAGTTTTTCCACTACCACTATCGCCAATGATAGTAACAAATTCTCCTTCTTCAATTTTTAAATTTATATTTTTTAAGGCATTAGTTGTTACTTTTTGGGTTTTATAGATTTTACTAACATTTTCTAAAGTTATAAAAGACATATTACATATCTCCTTTCATTAAATTAGCTAAATTTAATTTTTCTATTTTTTTATTAATAAAGAAAGAAGTAATAGATATTAATATTAAAGAAATTAACATAATTATAATTACTGAGCTAGCTCTTTGATAAAGTATCATTTTAATAGAACTAATTTCATATATATCATCTATAACTTTATTAGCTATTAATAACCCAACAGGAATACTTAAGATAGCTGATATTAAAACAACTATTACATTTTCAATACTTAACATATGTTTTAATTTGCTGTTTTTAAGACCAGCACTTTTAAAGACTCTAATATCAGCAAGTCTATTAGTAAGGCCAATTACACCGATATTATAGACTAATAAAATAAATATGATGGTTGCGAGTGTTGTCGCAAGTATTTTTGTGAAATCAAGTAATTCACTAATAATACCAAGACGTTCACCAAAAGTATTTAAATCATTAGTTGAATAATCACTATAAGGAATAGTTTCTATTAAATCATTTTTTAATTCATCAATATTATGATTATCTTGAAATAAATAATATTTTGTAACATTTTGTTCATAAGGATGATTGATATTTTTAGCATAATCTAGATGCATATAAGCAATGTTACCTTCTACATAACCTGCAATATTAGCTTCATAATAGTTTTTGTTTAAATAATAAGTTATTTTATCTTTAATAATATCTTTATATTTAATTGGTAAATAAATACCTTCTTTACCTAAATTTGGCATTATTTCAGATGGCATTATTTTTAAATTTAAAATATCTAAATCATCATTCATTAAAATTAAGGTTCCTGAATAAGCTTCATAAGATTCAACAAAACCATACTTTTTTAAATCTAAATTATTAATCTCATTAAGATTTTGATTTGATATATATAAATTATTAGATATTGTTAATAATCCACTACCCATTTCAACTTTATTAATAGCAATAGTAGGATCATAAGTATTAGCTATTAAATCTTTTAATTTAGATGTATCATAGTTAGAATTTAATTTAACAAGAGAAGGTAGATTTTCTTTTAACGGAATTAATTTATTATATAATTCAAGATTTGCATTTTTAATAGAATTTAAAGATATCGCAAATTTTAATGTTCCCATTTCTTGCATAAAGGCAGCTATATTAAACTCTATACCTTTTGTATAATTATTACTTGCAAGATAAATTGTGATTTTATCACCAACCTTTAAATTAAAATCTTTATAACTTGAAGGTAGATAAATACCATCTAGGGTAGGGTCTAAGATATTGTTGTTTTCATCTTTAATATTTATACAAGGTTTACAAGAATCAAAGACTATAAGAGATTCATTTGTTTGACGAATACTTGTTCTAATAGACATCGAATAATAAAAATATTTATCTTCAATCGCATTATCTATTTCAGATAAATCTTTATCAGCATTAACACTTAAAACAAAATCGCCATTAAATGTTTCTCTAGCTAAAGTGCTATCAGTATAATTTAAGGAATCAGAAACATAAAATACGGCAAGAACTATTCCAAGTAAAAGACTTGAAGCTATCGTTAAACAGATGTTTTTCCTTTTTGAGGTTATAATATTTCTAATTATTAATTTTAAATGATATGGTAATTTAATATTTCTTAAAAATGTTCTACCAAATTTAGATTCAGCTTCTGTTTTAAGAAGATAGATTGGATCTTTATTAATAGTTAATAAAATAGGAATAGAAATCGTAAGTGTTGTAGTAATAAGAAGAATAATTATAGGTAATATTACATTATAGAAAATACTAAAATTAGTAATGGTTGGGATAGCATAATAATTACCAATTATTTTTATATAAAATTTAGGAATTGTATTGATACCGATAATAGAACCGATTGTAGCACTAAATAAAACTAGAATTAAAGGAAAAATTAATAAAGAAATATAAATTCTTTTAATTCCATAACCATTAGCTTTTAAGATACCAATATATGGTTTTTGTTCATCAATAATTCTATTATAATTAATAAATAAAATAATTATTATAGAAATAAAACATGCGAGTGGAAAAATAAATAAAATAGAATTAACAAGAGCTAAATCACCTTCAATTCTTTGATAACCATAATCATCTGTCATATATGTGATACGAATATTAGGATCATTAAAATAGGTGTTTACAAGTTCAGTCAGTTTACCTTCATCAATATCGCTATCGATATAAATTGTATTAACTGTAGGTAATTCGTCAACAATCTTTAAGGCTATATAAGTAGATGATTTATCAGGAAAATAATTACCCTTAAAAATATGATTAGGGAATTTAGCAAGTCCTGTAATATAATAAGCTTTATTATTTATTATAATATATTGATTAATATCATAACCATTAGTAATAGCATAATCATAATCTAAGATAATATTATGAATACCATCATCTATATATCCTTTAACTAAACTATATTTATTTATATTGAATGTGTTACGGTAATAAAATGCATTTTTTGCAGTATCACTTTGTTTATAAACTAAATCGTAAGTCCCATCTAATTCATTTAAGAAAGAATTAAGCTCATCATCATTAAAAGAAGTAGGTGTTTCAATAGTATAATCAGCTAAATTATTATTAATATAAAAATCAGAAATAGAACCTAAAATATTATTTTTAGCACCATTAAAGCCACTATAAAAAATCATTCCAACTAATATTATAAAAAATAAAGCTAAATAAAGTAATATTTTCTTTTTTATGTCAAATAATTGTTTTTTTATTAATAAATGCATCTCTATCACCTTATGTTATATTTTACTTTTAATTAAAAGAAAAGTAAAGAAAGAGAAAAAACAATATTAATATAAATTATATTAAAATTAAAGAGAAATTAATTGACAAATAAAGCCTAAAAGTTTAATATATAAGTGAACAGGAAACTGTTTAAATCCGATCATCATAAGTCAAAAAGGGGATTCGAGTGTATGGCGAATCCCCTTTAAGCATCTATATTAGGAAGGTTTTTAATAATAAAGAATATTAATTATCTTTATTATCATTGCTATTATTAGCTAATAATATTAGAAAAAATATTATAGCTAGCATAGCTAAGTACTCCATCTAATTAGAGACCTCCTTTCATCGTAAGCCTTCCTAATATTATAATATTAGGCATAATTTGTACCTCC
Organism: uncultured Acholeplasmatales bacterium; assembly: GCA_944324795.1. Lineage (GTDB taxonomy): Bacteria > Bacillota_I > Bacilli_A > Acholeplasmatales > Anaeroplasmataceae > CALUXS01. The sequence goes on along the minus strand of CALUXR010000001.1, from coordinate 50,087 downwards.
TTTTTATATAGATGGTTTATAAAAACATATTGATTATAACATGATTAATATAATAAAAAAAGAGCTAAATTAAGGCATAATTTGGTTTTGATAAAAAATGAAATTATTATATATTTTTTATTTATTATTAATATGAATTTTCACAAATCTTAATATGAAATTTAACTATATTAAAAGAGAGAAATAGATTGTTATAATGATTTATTAAAATTAATACTTGCATATTGGTTAAAAATTTGATAAAATTAAAAAGCTTTCGAGCAAATCACATTATTCCGCTGATTATAAACACATGAGTTCATGAATGATGTTAGGTAAAGGAGAAGACAAACATGGCAAAAGGTCAAGCTTTAATTAATGAAATTACTGCCCAATATTTAAAAGACCGTCCTGCTTTCCGTCCTGGTGATACTTTAAAGGTTTATGTAAAGATTATTGAAGGTGAAACTCACCGTATCCAGGTTTTTGAAGGTTTATGTATTAAACGTCAAGGAACAGGTATTGCAGAAACTTTCACAGTAAGAAAGATGTCATATGGTATTGGTGTTGAAAGAACATTCCCAATTCATTCACCAAACGTTGACAAAATTGAAGTATTACGTAGAGGTAAAGTTAGAAGAGCTAGATTATTCTACATTCGTAACTTATCTGCTAAAGCGGCTCGTATTAAAGAACGTCGTTAATTTATATTGGCAAGAGAAAGATGGATTTTCCATCTTTTTTTCTTTAATTTTATATTTTACATAATTTCCCATAAAATTAATATAATTTTAATATAATTAATTTATATAATATAGGCGTCTTCTAAGGAAGACACATCTATTATTTCCCCTAATAATGATAGATATCTTTTTCATAAACAAACTATAACTCTCCGATGAAGTAGCGACCCTAGTTAAAGGTCGCTATTTCTTTTTTAATTATATAAAAAACAATAAAAATAATTAAAAAATGTAAAGTGTATTTTCCATAAAATAGAAAAAACTTTGACACTTAAATAAATTTAGTATACAATTTAGGTGAACGATTATATTATATAGAAATATAGTGAGGGTAGTTATGATATTAGAAGTTAAAGATTTAGCGAAATCATACACTAAAAAAGGTAATTTCGCTATCGAAGATATTAATATTCATGTTGATGAAAAGGAAATAGTTGGGCTTGTTGGTCATAATGGCGCTGGCAAATCAACAACAATTAAATGTGTTTGTGGAATGCATCCATATGAAAAAGGGACTATTATTATTTGTGATCATGATTTACAAAAAGAAAGTATTTTAGCTAAATCATGTTTTGGTTATGTTCCTGATGAATTTAGTTTATATGAAAAAATGACAGGGTTAGAATTTATTGATTTTATGGCTGATATTTATAAAGTTAGTTTAGAAGATAGAAAAAGTAGAATTGATGAATTTCAAAAATTATTTCAATTAGGACCTAGTATTAATAAAACTATTAGAACATATTCACATGGTATGAAACAAAAAATATCAATTATGGCATCATTAATCCATAATCCTAAATTATTTATATTAGATGAGCCAATGGTAGGGTTAGACCCTTATACATCTAATCAAGTTAAGGATTATTTTAAACTTCATGCTTCACGTGGTAATGGAGTTGTATTTTCAAGTCATAATTTAAATGATGTACAAAAGTTATGTAGTCGTTGTTATGTAATAGACCAAGGTAAAATGATTGAAGAAATAAATATAAATGAATTTAATAAAACAGGTAAAGATTTAGAAGAATATTTCTTAACTATAACAAAGAGAGAAGCAAGGGTATAGTTATGAATAGTTTTAGTGTTTTATTTAAGCAAGAATGTAAAGAATATTTTCCTTTTTTTAGGAAAAATGAAAAGAAAGATATAGTTGGTAATGGGCTTTCTTTCGCTATCATCTTAATTTTAGCAGTTGGTATTATTTTCTTATTTTTATCTGTTGTTAGTACATATATAACAGTAGAATTAAATAGAGTTGAAGCTCCATATGAAAGAGCATCAGAATTATTAAATGCTATGTATGTCATTATATCTATTTTATTAGTTGTTTTTGGCCTTGAAAAAATTAGAAAAGTTGTGAACGATCAAAAAGATAAAGCTATATTATTACGTTTACCAATTAAATCTAGTACAATTTTTCTTGTTAAATTTATTATTAGCTATCTTTTATTACTTGTTATGGGAATTATTTTAATACTTCCTACAAATATTATATTTTATATAGTTTTAAAACCAAGTTGGACTTTTTTCCTTGGTACGCTTATTACAATATTATTTTTACCGAGTATTTCATTTTTTATAGCTATTTTATTAGTTGTCCCTTATACTCTACTACTTAATTTTTTTAATGATAAAAAGATCCTAACATTGATTTCTTATATTTTATTAATTGGTATTGGATTTTATGCATACTCTTTATTATTAAACATTTTTAGAACATTATTAGAGACAGGAAGTATAAAATATTTATTTAATGAAAATTTTGTTATTACTTTACAAAATATGCTGAAATATGCATACCCTGTTAATATATTTACTTCAATAACGATGAATAACAATTTAGTAATTAGTTGGATAATTCTTTTCGCTTTAATTATTATTGTTTTAGTTAGTTCATTCTTTTTATCAAGAGTGATGTTTTATCACACTTTATATCGTAATGAATTAACAAAGGAAAAGATTAAAAAGACTAATATTAATCCTAAAAAACCATTTGTAGCAATATTAAAAAAAGAATTTATTTTAACTTGGCGCAATAATGCATATTTATTTAGTTATTTCGCTATTGCTATAGCGATGCCACTTATAATATATTGTTGCTTTACATTATTTAAACAGTTGCTTTATAATAGTTTAGGATTAACATTAGATTTTGAATTAGGTTTATTTTTGACGTTGATTTTTGTTGTTTTAACTAATACATATTGTGCTACTAATATCACAAGAGATGGAATTGCTTTTTTAAAAACTAAAACATTCCCATATTCAGTTAAAAAAATATTGTTATCTAAAGTAGTGTTTTGTTTTATTGTTTCTAGTATTTCAATTATAGCATCTACTATAATGTTAGGAATAATTGGTGACATAAGTATATTAAATTTACTTGTAATATTAATACTAGCAATATTCTTTTCTACATCACAAATATTGCTTGGTACAAGGTTTGATTTAAATAATGCTAAATTAATATTAAGCCAATATGAAATAGATAGAGAAAGTAGTAAGACAATTGCCAAACTAGTATTTATTGGCTTAGTTATGTCATTATTTATTGGTATAGGTTTAATTGGCGGCAAGCTTTTGCTATCTGTTGTATTAAGCGAAATTGTTACAAATGTAATTGTTTATATGTATATATTTATACTAACTTTAGGTTTTTTCATTGTATCTTATATTTACTATATTCATAATGTTGAAGAACAATATTTAAATCTTGTTTGTTAATGAGGTGATTTAATGGCTAAAAAATTAATTTTATTAATGCTTTGTATTCCAATTATTATAATGGTTGGTTTATTTACAACTTCTAAGACGGTTAGTTTAGCTGTTGATGTTGCTGTTAATGGTATTGAAATTAACAGTAATAAATTTATATATTTAGATTTAGATAATAAAGAGGAAAAAGAAAAAATTTCTTATACTATTTATCCTACTAATGCTAAAAACAAAAATGTTAGTTTTAGTGTTGATGCTTATGAAGAAAATTCACCTAAAGCAGATTTAGAAATCGATGAAGATGGTTATATAAATCCATTATCAACAGGTAAGAGTCGAGTTACTATTACTACAGCTGATGGAGGATATAACGCTAGTTTAGTTGTTGAGGTTGTAGCATCTGGTCTAGTTAATATAACTGCTTCACCAATTAAAGACGTGTTATACGTAGGAGAAGAAAGTGGAATTGATGTTGTGTTTAATCCTATAACAGTTAGTGATACTGTTTTAGTATATGAATCAGAAAACCCTAATATTGCTACTATAGTTGGTAATAAAATTAAAGCTATAAGTAAAGGTGAAGCAACTATTATCGTTAAAAGTGAGGCACATCCAGAGATTAAATCAGAATTTAATGTTAAGGTTTTAAATAAAGGTGTTTTAAATATAGCATATCCAAGTGTTACTGTTTCTTCAAGACAAGGAAGTTTTATAGTAAGTGTCGATAGTATTGATGTTTCTAATAATAATTATAAGATAGTTACTAAAACTTATGATAAGAACGGCAATGAAACGAATAATGTTTCTGTAATAGCTTATGTTAACAATGAACGAAATATAACGGTTGAATTTAATAATTTAACTAATGATTTTGATACGTATTATATAGCTGTTGAAGTATATGAGAATGATTTATTAATTTCTAATACGGTTAATTGTGAAATAATTTTTTCAAACGATTTTGATATTAGTGTTGATAATGATTTATTTAGTTTAAATATAGGCCAAAGAAAAGAATTACTTTATTATTTTGATATCATTGATTCATCTAATGTGAAAATTGAATTAAATGTTGAAGATGATAATATAATTACAGTTAATAGACAGGCTGGAAATAGAATTAGTATATCTGCTAAAAATACAGGTTATACAAAACTAGTTATAAAAGCCACTTTAGGAGATTTAGTAAAATCAGTAGAAGTTAAAGTTGTAGTATTACCAAGAGCAATCAATTTTTTAAATGAAGTTGCAAATCTTGATTTAGGAAATATTTTGACTTTAGCAGGTGATATGAAAAATGTTTTAGAATTAGATTCTACAGATGCGATTAATCAAAATTTATTAGATTTTTTAATAGTTAAGAGTAATGTTAATAATCTAAAATTAAATCTAACATTAGCAGATGGGCAAATGAAAATTGAAATTCCTAAATTTAATAATATAAATCAAGTAGTTAATATAGGTCTTTATTTTAAAGATGAAGCTAATAATGAAATATTATTAGCTCAGACAAATGTTAGATTAATTGATGAAGCAGTAACTGTTAGTAATTATAATGAGTTGATTGAGGCAACAAAAAACAATCAAATTATTGTTTTAGCTAATGATGTTGTTGATTTTCCAAATTGCAAAGAAGTTAGTGATTTAGATAGTGTAAGTACAAAAATCAAATCAACTTATGATATTACGTATTATAAAAACTTAGGGATTGAACAAAATGCTTATGTTAGAGTTTTAGTTTCTTTTAAAAATGATATATATGGTAATGGTTATGAAATAAACGCAAATAACTTAACTAATGGTTTAGATGCGACAAATAATAATATTAATGGAATATTTGCTAGAAGTGGTGGACCATTACATTTTGTTTCAGCATCTGAATCAAACTCATCTATGGCTAGTGTTAAGGGTCAAGATAATATAGTTTTTGCCGTTTATGAAAATGTTAGTATCAATAATGTAACTTTAAAAGGCTTTAATGATGTAACAGAAATGACTGATTTAGATTATGCTGGTACTACTGTTGAAGTATTAGGAGATAATGTAAATATTAATCAAACAAGAATTATGAATGGTAGAACTGTTTTACGTGTTTTTGGTGATGTTGATGACGCAAATAAGAAAATACATGTAAATGTTAACAATTCATATTTAGCTTATGCAAGAGAATTTATAATAAGAACAGGTTCTAATCGTTTTATTGATGGAAATGTTGATAATCCATCCCCATATATTGATAATAATGATCAAATTAATCTTATTAATAACAAAACAAATTATTTAAATGGTAATGTTAATGAAGAAGAATATGACAATAAATATATCAATACATATTTAACTTTGTCTAATGTTGCTCTTGAAAAGTCTGGTATATTTTCAATTGGTTTAGACAGTCATTTTGCTGGTCCTTTACTTGCTGATGCTTCTGCTACAGGTCAGTTTGGGAATTTAATGAATCTATTGAAGGGTTGGAATGATTTAGCCAAAACAAGTTATGGTGTCAAATTGACATTAGATAATATAGTTAGAATTTATGATTGGAAGAAGTTAGATGATGTTGATTCATCAACATTAATTGAGGTTAATGATAAGTTCGAATATGCAGAAGCTTTGAAATTTGATGTTAAAGCAATGGTTGATCAATTGTCAAATGAAGCTCAATATAAGAGTATTGTTGTTAATGTTGATGATATTAAGTATGTACATGGTGGAATTGCTTTCTTTGGTGGTGGCAAAAATTATAATGTTGTTAAATATAGTGAAAATTATAATAATTCATCTAATTTTAGTTTAAATAATTATCAAATAAGTTTAAGCCAAACAAGTGCAGCAGTACTTGCAGCAGCTGCTGGTGAAGAACCATTCTATTTCTTATTATGTGATGCAAATAATAAGAATTTTACACCACAAATTCAAATGGATTTAATAAATTCTGGAGAAGCATATAAATTTTTGTATAGTTAGGAGTTGATTATTCTGAAAAAGAAAACTTGTGGATTTTTTCTCACATTTGTAATTGGACTAATATTAGTCTTATCTTCTTGTAGTAAGGCTAATATAAAAGATGAAAAATTTACTTTTACAGTTACTGATACTTTCAATGAAGTTGTAAAATATAATGAGATGATTGATTTTACTGGTGTTGAACTTATAGGTAATCATGGAACTGAAGTAAATGTTACTAATGATTTAGTTGTTAGTGGTGGAGAAACTAACAAAATAGGTGAAAATCAAGTAACTTTAAATTATAATGAAGCAACTATTACAATTGATTATATTGTAAAATATGAAGTTGTTTTTCTTGTTGATAATGCTATTTATGACAAGCAAATGGTTTTAAGTTCAAATGAAGTAATAATACCTGAAAATCCTAATAAAAATGATTTAGATTTTATAGGATGGGATTATGGAAAAAATTTCCCAACTTTAACTGATAATCTTGAAACTAAAGCGTTATTTAGCATTACAAGCAGTAAAATACCTAATATTGATTTAGTAATAGATATTGAATATGATTCATCTTTAGCTAATTTAGTGCTACCATCTAATGAATATGGTAAATGGACTATAGATGAAATTGCTAATTTAGGTAATGCTGGAACGATTCATAAAGCAGTTGCTAGATTTATTCCTACAGATACAACGCTTGCTGATGTAACAAAAGAAATAACTTTAAGAGTTATTAAGCAAAAAGTCAATATAGTTGTTGATAATACATCATTAATATATAACGGACAAGAACAACTTCCAACATATAAATTGCCTGAAGGATTAGATAATTTAGAAATCTTAACATCTATACCTCAAAAAGCTCCTGGAGATTATGAATATCGTTTTGAAATAGATGATTCAAATTATGAAGGATTAGTTGAAGGTGATTATAAAATTTCTAAAGCTAAAATAACTATTAATTTACCAAGCATCAATGTTATTTTTGGTGATGTTGTTTCTATAAAGGAAAATATTGTTTATGTCAACGATAAAGAGGTTGCTAACATCACATATGATGGCAATTTTATTGATGGAGAAGAAATTGAAATTAATATAAGTATACCTACTTTAACAGTTGGTAATACCAATTTTATTGTAGAAATTGATGAAGAAAGTCCTTACTATCAAAATTATGATATTAATGTTAATGGTGGCAACATTAAAATTGATAAATATTCATATTCTGAAGATGAAATATCTTTACCAACAATTACGGCTAGTTATTTAGATAAACTTAGTGATGTTGAAATTCCTCAAAGTGATAATGATGGTATTTTCACTTATAAGGATGATTCAATAGTTTTAGATAAGGTTGGTAATTATCCAATTACTTTAATTTTTACACCTACTAACCCTAATTTTAATACTGTTGAAGTGGAAGTTGATGTGATAGTAGGTAAAAAGGTAATTAGTATATCAGCTAATGATTTAGAATTTACTTATAATGGTGAAATTCAAAAACCAACTAAATATATTATCGAAGATGGTTTAACAGTTAATGTTATAAATAACACAGGTGATAATATTAATGCGGGTACATACAACTATGCTTTAGAGATCGATGATGAATGTTATCAAGGATATACATCTGGTCAATATGTGATAAATAAAGCTGAAGCTAAAATAGAAGGAACAGCAAATACTGTTTCTTATAGTAAAGATTTAGTTATACCTGATTGGAAATATGAAATTACTGGTTTAGTTGGTGATGATAAGGTAGAATGTTTACTTGGTTTAAATGTTGAAGTTACAAAACCTGAAGTAAATGGTGTTAATACATATAAATATAATATAGAAGCTACATCAACTAACTATATATTTGAAGTTATTAATAACAGTTTAGAAGTAACACAAGGTACATATAGTCTTGATTATAATATTGATTTACCAATAATTAATAATGCTACGTATGAAATGACTTTAGCAGATATTGATTTATCTAGCTATAATTCACAAGGCGTCTTTAAATGGCTTGATGAAAATATTAGTCTTGTAGTTAGTGAAAATTATGAAGCTAAAGCTACATTTACACCAAAAGATAACAATTATAAGAGCGAAGAAGTAACAATCACATTTAATGTTAATAAGAAAGATTTATCAAACAAATTAAGTATAGATAACAATAAGTTTGTATATAACGGAGAAATTCAACAACCTAAAGTTGAATTATCAGATTATGAATTAGTTGTTGATTCTATTTTAGTTGATAGTATAGATGCTGGAAGCTATGACTATAAATTTATAATTAATAATGATAATTATAGTGGTGAAATAAATGGTACATATGTTATTGATCCAACTAGTGTTACAATCTATATTCCAAATAAAGTTGTTAAGTGGCAAACAAATGGCTTAGATACAATATTATATTTAAGTGAATTAGAAGTTAAAAAAGGTCAAATTTATAATTCTGATAATTTAAATATTAAAGCTACTCTCCAAAATCAACCAAATGGCGTTGGAGAATATAAGTATAATTTAGTATCTGAAAACAAAAATTATAATGTTACATTTGAAGATTGTTATTTAATAGTTGAAAAGGGTACATATGAAAATATAAAAGACCCTACTATTAATTCAACATTTGAAGATATATTAACTAATAGTAATATTATTCAAAACGATCCTAGAGGTAAATGGACATTTAAAGATGGAAGTTATACAGTTAATAGTATAAACAATAAAGTTCTAATGATTTTCACCCCTTCGCTTATTGATGACTATGAAGTGGTAGAAAAAGAAATAGAATTTATAGCTAATAAAAAAGACTTAAGCAACTTAATATTTGTCGATGAAAATGAATATGTTTATATTGGTAATGAAATAAATGTAGTTGCTAAAGTAAGAGGCTATGAAGATGTAGAAGTTAAATTAACATCAGAAAAAGAAATAAATGTAGGTAAATATAACTATAGTTATGAAATAGTATCAGATTATTATATAGGTAATAAGACTATTGAAATAACAATAAATAAAGCTGAGGCTAAGATAGAAGGAACAGTAAATACTATTTCTTATAGTAAAGATTTAAAAGTACCTGAATGGAAATATACTATTACTGGTTTAGTTGGTAATGATAGTGCTGATAATTTACTTGGTTTAGATATTAAAGTAACAAAACCTGAAATAAATGGAGTTAATACATATACATATAGTGTAGAAGCTACATCAACTAACTATATATTTGAAGTTACTAATAATACTTTAGAAATAACACAAGGTACATATAGTAGTGATTATGAAATAACTAATCCTAATGTATCTAGCGCTACAGTAGAAGATAAACTTGGTGATTTAACAATAAATGATACAGATCAAGGTACATTTAGTTGGTTAAATAATGAAGAAGTAATAAATAGTGCAGGAAGTAATAGTTATAAAGCTACATTTACACCAAAAGATAGTAATTATAAATCTGAAGAAGTAACAATTACATTTAATGTTAATACGAAAGATATATCAGATTATATAAATGTAGATGAAAGTTCATTAAAAGCTATATATGATGGTAATGAACATAATATTGAAGTTACTATTTCTTACAAAGAAAATTCATATAATTATTTATTAAGTGAATATGATAAAGTAAATGCTGGAAATAAAGAAATAACAATTACTATAAATGATGATAATTATAGTGGTAGTAAAGAAGTTACTTTAGTTATAGAAAAAGCTACAATTCAATTTACTAAACCTAATATTGATGATTTACCATATAAGACAAATATTTCTTCAATAGAATTAGGAGAAGTTGAAGGTGGTAGATTTGAATTAATTAGTGAAGGTATAATTGAAGTTGGTGAAAATAATATTAAAATTAAATTTATTCCAAATGATACTACAAATTATAAAGAAGAAGAATTTGAAATAATAGTAATTGGTTTAAGACTTGAAAGTGTAATAACAAATGAAGAAATACCAACATTAATATATAATGGTCAAATTCAAGATATATTAAAATACTTTAGTGTTAATAATAGTGAACAACAAATAACATTAAGTTATAAATTAAATGATGAAGTAGTAGATTCAATAAAGAATGCAGGTACATATGAAGTAACAGCAAGTGTATCTGAATCAGATCATTATAAAGCAAGTAGTATTATTATTAATGTTAAATTAGAGGTAGAAGTACCTGAAATAGTATTAACAGCATACTATGGTGATGGAATTATTAATATAGAAACTCCAACATCTGAATATGGTATATGGTCATGGGATAATAGTGAATTAGGGTTAAAGACTATAGGAGAAAATGATTACGTTGCTGTATTTACATCAAATGATGGAGAAACTATAGTAAAAGCAAAAATCACTATAAAAGTTGAAAAGAAAGATATATCAAATACTATAGCAGCAACAACTACTACATTTATATATACAGGTTATGAAATTACACCAAATGTAAAAGGTATAGGTGTAGATGATGAAGATGTAGAAGTTAAATTAACATCAGAAAAAGGAACAAATGTAGGTAAATATAATTATATTTATGAAATAGTATCAGATTATTATATAGGTAATAAGACTATTGAAATAACAATAAATAAAGCTGAGGCTAAGATAGAAGGAACAGTAAATACTATTTCTTATAGTAAAGATTTAAAAGTACCTGAATGGAAATATACTATTACTGGTTTAGTTGGTAATGATAGTGCTGATAATTTACTTGGTTTAGATATTAAAGTAACAAAACCTGAAATAAATGGAGTTAATACATATACATATAGTGTAGAAGCTACATCAACTAACTATATATTTGAAGTTACTAATAATACTTTAGAAATAACACAAGGTACATATAGTAGTGATTATGAAATAACTAATCCTAATGTATCTAGCGCTACAGTAGAAGATAAACTTGGTGATTTAACAATAAATGATACAGATCAAGGTACATTTAGTTGGTTAAATAATGAAGAAGTAATAAATAGTGCAGGAAGTAATAGTTATAAAGCTACATTTACACCAAAAGATAGTAATTATAAATCTGAAGAAGTAACAATTACATTTAATGTTAATACGAAAGATATATCAGATTATATAAATGTAGATGAAAGTTCATTAAAAGCTATATATGATGGTAATGAACATAATATTGAAGTTACTATTTCTTACAAAGAAAATTCATATAATTATTTATTAAGTGAATATGATAAAGTAAATGCTGGAAATAAAGAAATAACAATTACTATAAATGATGATAATTATAGTGGTAGTAAAGTAGTTACTTTAGTTATAGAAAAGGCTACAATTCAATTTACTAAACCTAATATTGATGATTTACCATATAATACAAATATTTCTTCAATAGAATTAGGAGATGTTGAAGGTGGTAGATTTGTATTAATTAGTGAAGGTATAATTGAAGTTGGTGAAAATAATATTAAAATTAAATTTATTCCAAATGACACTACAAATTATAAAGAAGAAGAATTTGAAATAATAGTAATTGGTTTAAGACTTGAAAGTGTAATAACAAATGAAGAAATACCAACATTAACATATAATGGTCAAAATCAAGATATATCAAATTACTTTAGTGTTAATAATAGTGAACAACAAATAACATTAAGTTATAAATTAAATGGTGAAGTAGTAGATTCAATAAAGAATGCAGGTACATATGAAGTAACAGCAAGTGTATCTGAATCAGAACACTATTTAGCTGATAGCATAACGGTTGAAGTTGAAGTAATTATTAAAGCACCTACAGACACAAAAATAGCTTATTATGGCGATAAATTAGAAGATGTCTTTATTGCTGAAGATGAACTTGGTAATTGGTCATGGAAAGAGCCAAATACTGATTTGCGAGAAATTGGCGAACACACTTATATAGCTATATTTAGTCCTATTGATGGTTCTGAATCTGAAGAAATTAAAATTAAAGTTAATGTTGAAAAGAAAGATATATCAAATACTATAGCAGCAACAACTACTACATTTATATATACAGGTTATGAAATTACACCAAATGTAAAAGGTATAGGTGTAGATGATGAAGATGTAGAAGTTAAATTAACATCAGAAAAAGGAACAAATGTAGGTAAATATAATTATATTTATGAAATAGTATCAGATTATTATATAGGTAATAAGACTATTGAAATAACAATAAATAAAGCTGAGGCTAAGATAGAAGGAACAGTAAATACTATTTCTTATAGTAAAGATTTAAAAGTACCTGAATGGAAATATACTATTACTGGTTTAGTTGGTAATGATAGTGCTGATAATTTACTTGGTTTAGATATTAAAGTAACAAAACCTGAAATAAATGGAGTTAATACATATACATATAGTGTAGAAGCTACATCAACTAACTATATATTTGAAGTTACTAATAATACTTTAGAAATAACACAAGGTACATATAGTAGTGATTATGAAATAACTAATCCTAATGTATCTAGCGCTACAGTAGAAGATAAACTTGGTGATTTAACAATAAATGATACAGATCAAGGTACATTTAGTTGGTTAAATAATGAAGAAGTAATAAATAGTGCAGGAAGTAATAGTTATAAAGCTACATTTACACCAAAAGATAGTAATTATAAATCTGAAGAAGTAACAATTACATTTAATGTTAATACGAAAGATATATCAGATTATATAAATGTAGATGAAAGTTCATTAAAAGCTATATATGATGGTAATGAACATAATATTGAAGTTACTATTTCTTACAAAGAAAATTCATATAATTATTTATTAAGTGAATATGATAAAGTAAATGCTGGAAATAAAGAAATAACAATTACTATAAATGATGATAATTATAGTGGTAGTAAAGTAGTTACTTTAGTTATAGAAAAGGCTACAATTCAATTTACTAAACCTAATATTGATGATTTACCATATAATACAAATATTTCTTCAATAGAATTAGGAGATGTTGAAGGTGGTAGATTTGTATTAATTAGTGAAGGTATAATTGAAGTTGGTGATAATAATATTAAAGTTAAATTTATTCCATATGATACTACAAATTATAAAGAAGAAGAATTTGAAATAATAGTAATTGGTTTAAGACTTGAAAGTGTTATAACAAATGAAGAAATACCAACATTAACATATAATGGTCAAAATCAAGATATATTAGACTACTTTAGTGTTAATAATAATGAACAAGAAATAACATTAAGTTATAAATTAAATGGTGAAGTAGTAGATTCAATAAAGAATGCAGGTACATATGAAGTAACAGCAAGTGTATCTGAATCAGAACATTATAAAGCAAGTAGTATTATTATTAATGTTAAATTAGAGGTAGAAGTACCTGAAATAATATTAACAGCATACTATGGTGATAGTATTATCAATATAGAAACTCCAACATCAGATTATGGTATATGGTCATGGGATAATAGTGAATTAGGGTTAAAGACTATAGGAGAAAATGATTACGTTGCAGTATTTACATCAACTGATGGAGAGACTATAGTAAAAGCAAAAATCACTATAAAAGTAGAAAAGAAAGATATATCAAATACTATAGAAGCGACAACTACTACATTTACATATACAGGTAATGAAATTATGCCAACTGTTAAAGGTATAGGTGTAGATGATGAAGATGTAGAAGTTAAATTAACATCAGAAAAAGGAACAAATGTAGGTAAATATAATTATATTTATGAAATAGTATCAGATTATTATATAGGTAATAAGACTATTGAAATAACAATAAATAAAGCTGAGGCTAAGATAGAAGGAACAGTAAATACTATTTCTTATAGTAAAGATTTAAAAGTACCTGAATGGAAATATACTATTACTGGTTTAGTTGGTAATGATAGTGCTGATAATTTACTTGGTTTAGATATTAAAGTAACAAAACCTGAAATAAATGGAGTTAATACATATACATATAGTGTAGAAGCTACATCAACTAACTATATATTTGAAGTTACTAATAATACTTTAGAAATAACACAAGGTACATATAGTAGTGATTATGAAATAACTAATCCTAATGTATCTAGCGCTACAGTAGAAGATAAACTTGGTGATTTAACAATAAATGATACAGATCAAGGTACATTTAGTTGGTTAAATAATGAAGAAGTAATAAATAGTGCAGGAAGTAATAGTTATAAAGCTACATTTACACCAAAAGATAGTAATTATAAATCTGAAGAAGTAACAATTACATTTAATGTTAATACGAAAGATATATCAGATTATATAAATGTAGATGAAAGTTCATTAAAAACTACATATGATGGTAATGAACATGATATCGAAGTTACAATTTCATATAAAGAAAATTCATATAATTATTCATTAAGTGAATATGATAAAGTAAATGCAGGAGATAAAGAAATAACAATTACTATAAATGATGATAATTATAGTGGTAATAAAGTAGTTACTTTAGTTATAAATAAGAAGACAGCTATTTTAGCAGCTAATTCTCAAACTATGAATTTTGGCGAAAATGTGCCAGATTTAAAATATGTTGTTAATAATTTAGCACCTAATGATAGTGAAGATGTATTAGGCATTGTTGTAACTAAACCTACAGTTACTGATGTTATTACTTATCAATATGTAATTAATTATAATAAAAATGGAAATTATGAATTAGAAATCACTGGTGATTTATCATTAATTGTTAATAAAGGCAATTATGATATTGATAGTATTCTAAAACCAACTGTTGGCGTAATAACTATTGGTATGGATTATGCTAATATTTCTATAACTCAAAAGGATGATAGAGGTATATTTAGTATTACAAATAATGGTATTATCGGTAAAAATAATGTATTAAATCTTCATTTTGAACCAAAAGATAATAGATATAATTCATTTGATACAACAATGACTTTCACATTTAAAAAAGTTGATATTAGTGATCAAATTATAGTACCTGATGAAAGAACATTTACATATACAGGAGAACCTATTACTTTTGAAGCGTCAATAGATAGCAGTTATGGTGTTACTTTAAAGTATTCAGATAATGTTCAAACTAATATAGGTAATTATGAAACTTCAATAACTATAGTTGAAAATGATTATTACGAAGGTAGTACATTTACAAATTGGAGTATTGTTGCTCCTAACTATGATGATTTAGATAAACCAGAATTTGAAAATGTAGAATATTTAGATTATTTAAGAGATTTAGTATTTGATGCAAATGCTGATTATAGAGGTACTTATTCTATTACAAATCCAAATATTCAAATTGATGTAGTTGGAGAATATGAGATAACCTTAACATTTACACCACATGATACTAATGTAGCTCCTAAAGAAGTTAAAGTTACAATTCAAGTTAATAAGAAAGATATTAGTGAAAATATTAATGTAGTTATAAATGAAACATTAATTTATAATGGTCAAGAACAAACTCCTACTGCAAATGTTACAATTTCCGGTTATGAACAATATAATATTTCGCCAACATTTGAACCGACTTCAGGTACAAACGCCGGACAACATGATTATGTTGTTAATATTATTGATAATGATTTCTTTACAGGTTCTAAAACTGGTAAATATAATATTAATAAAGCTCAAGTTAAAATAGCTATAAATTGTGATGATGTAACTTATTTACCAGATTTAGTTATTGATAGTGACCACTTTAAATACAGTTTAGTTAATGGTCAATTCTATGGTAATGATTCTAGTGGATTAGTATTTAAAGTTGATAATGACGCAATCATTAATGGTGGTTATGGTAAATATCCTGTAACTGTTGAATTTGCTAATGAAAATTATGATTTAAGTTATGATCCATTTAATTTAATTGTTAATAGAAAATATGATTATGATGAAATTAATATTTCTAAAGCAATGCAAGATAGTGAAGAAAGTATTTATACACCTATTTATGGACCTAATAATATGATTTTAGGTATTATGTTAAATGGTACATATAATACTGAATTTAAAGCTAATGATTTAAAAGTAACATTAACAACAAATACTGGTGCTATCTCAGCATTAACACGAGTAGATCAAAATATTAATGGTTATTATATAACATTAAATTTAACAGGATTTAGTACAACTACTGAAGTAACATTAACATTAGCTTTAAAAGAAGCACCAAAAGAAGTTTATAGTAATCTAAAAATTAAAGTAATGAATGGAGTTACAAACATTACTACAATAAATGAAACTAAAGCTTGGGCAATTAATACTAATTCAGTATTAAATAATGATTTAGTATATAATCCAAAAAATGATACAAATGGCTATAGTTTTGTTGATAATAGATTAGTATATACATCAAAATATATTGAAGGTGCCCAAAATGCTTCAAATGGTGTTATTGTTGTAAGTGGTAATTCTACATTATATGGTAATGGCTATAAGATAGATGGTTCATTATTAGCTGTAGCAAATAGTAACACTAGTAAGAAGTTTATTCAACTTTCTAACGGTAATCTTGATAATATGGAATTAAAACTTGGCATAGCTAGTACATATGATAGAGAAGCAAACTTTAACATTGGGTCTGCTGTAATTGAAACATCCGGTAATAATGTTATAAATAATACATATATAAATGGTGGCTTGAGAGGAATAAGAATACTATCCAATTTAACATTAAATAATGTTAGATTTAAAAATAATGTTGTAGCTAATGAAATCTATTCTGACGGTAATGCAACCCAATTTGATGTTTATTTTAATAATGTTATAATTGATGGTATTGTTGATAAGAACGGACAAGATGTTATTTCTTATACGCTTGGAATTTTATTCTTCCCAGGCGGTGGTGGAGATGGTATGGCTAACTTCCACTATAAGAAATTACACTTTAATAACTTTAAATATTTAGGATGGGTGGATTCAGCTAGTGCAGTAGAATTAGTAAATAGACTAGTCCAAGGCCTTGGTTCACTAGCGGCATCACTTGGAAAATTTAGTGAAAAAGATATTAAACAATGCTTTGCAACTGATACAATAGTTAAAATAAATGGTAAAGAATATGTTAACTTAGCTTTAGTTGTCCCAACAGAAATAGCAGTAACAAGTGCTAAATTAAGTTCTGATTGGGATGATAGTACTAATCTAGAAGGATTTAATGGTTATATAGTTAAGGAAGCAAAAAAAACGTTAGCGTCGTTTATTCCTATTACTATAGCAAAAGTAAAAATCTATTTAAATAATATAAATGATTCTAGTTTTGATTATTCGGAACATTTTAAAATGAGTGGAAGTACTCCTATTGGTGTTATAGAATTATCTGACTTTATATTCCATTATTAATAAAAATTAAGGACAAAGTTTTAATATTTTGTCCTTTTTTCGTTGTATTTAAGCGCTTTTATTAGTATAATTTAATTAAGGATAAAAGGTTTATGAAGGGAGTATTGATATTATGTTAATTGAAGATTTATTAAAGGGATATAAAAAGAACGATTTATTAAATTTTTATGATTATTTAAATATTAAAAATAAAATTAATGATAAAGATAATTTAATTAAAGATATTAAATTAAAATTATTAGATGAAGCATATTTAAAAGATATATTAGTTCATTTACCTAAAGTTAGTATTGATTTAATTGAACAATTAATTAGTAGTAAAGTTAAAATATATTTAACTAAAAGTAATTATATTGGTTATAGAAATGCTAAAAGTTTATTTTTAATATATAAAGATGAAGATGGTAAAACATTACAAATATGTAATGATTTATTAACATTACTTAAATCAATATTAAAAAGATTTAAAGAAGAATATAAAATTAAACATCATATATTAATATGTTTAAAATATGCTAATGACTTTTATGGTGTTTATAAAGGTGATGAATTAGATAAATTAATAATGTTAAATAATATAAGTTATAAATCTGATTTAGGTAAAGAATATTTAATATCTTTAGTAGGTAAAAATTATAAAGATATTAAATTACCTAAAGAAACTAAATTTAATACTATGCAATTGATGTTTAAACAAGCTGGTAAAGGTATATATATACCTACTATTAATGAATTAGAAGAATATTATAGTTGTGGTTATATATCTACAAAAGAAATAAATGAATTTTTAGATTTAATTTATTCTTTTAGTAAAGATACAGTTTATAAATATTTTATTGCTAGAGAATTACAAAAAGAATTAAATTTAATTGATAGTAAAGAAAGTAATATTATTGTTAATAGTATTATTAATAAATTTAATATTAAAAATGAAGATAATATTATAGCTTTAAAAGAAACTTATAAAAAAGCTTATAATAGTGGTCATATGTTAATTAATAAAGGTAATACTATGAGTGTTGCTTTAGAAGAAAAAAATAAATTATTAAGGAAGAATAAATAAATGTGGATGAATGGTCAAGAATAGTAATAGAAGAATATGTTAGTAAAAATAATTCTAAGAAAAGTAGATTTTTAGCTTATATGGTAGATAAATCATATGATTTATCATATATGCCAAGTGATGACGAAGCTTTATTATTAGAATATTATATAGAACATGAAAAAAATAAAGAATTAAAAGAAGCTTTAGAAGAATTAGATGATTTTATGTTTAATTTTCAAATTTGACTGTTTTCATACAATTTTCATAAAATGTAATCGTTTACACTTGAAGTTTTAAAGCGTTTATGCTACAATGCTAATGATTGGGGTGATTAATTATGGCGAATACAACAATTTATGATGTGGCTGGTGCTGCAAAAGTATCTTTAGCTACTGTTAGTAGAGTTATGAATAATCCCGAGAAAGTTAATCCTGAAACAAGAGAAAGAGTTTTAAAAGTAATAAAAGAATTAGGCTATAAACCAAATGCAATAGCTAGAGGATTAGCATCTCGAAAATCTACAACAATAGGGGTTATCATATCAGATATTACTAGAGCATCAATTTCACAAATGTTAGGCGGTATTATTGATATTGCTAAAAAATATGAGTATTCAGTAAAACTTTTTTCTGCTTCTAATGTTGAATTAGAAGATACAATGCGTAATGTAGTGGCTGAACAAGTCGATGGTATTTTATTTTTAAATGAAGAATTAAATAAAGAAGAAATCGATGTTGTTGCTGATAAAGCAAAAGATGCAAATATTCCAACAGTTTTAACAAATGTTAATTTTGCTGATAATGTTTTGCCTTATGTTATAGTTGATTATGTTGAAGGTACATATGAATTAACTAAACGTATGATTGAAAGAGGAAGAAAAGATATTTATTTATTTTCAACAGTAAGACATTATTTTACTAATGATTTAAAAGAAGAAGGCTATATTAAAGCGATGCAAGAAGCTGGTCTTGAACCACGTATTTTTAGAACTAGTGGTGATGTAGCAGTTAGTACACCACACTTTGAAGAATTCTTTGCTAATCATTCAATAGACGGAGCAATTAGTGTTAGAGATAGCATTGCTGTTAATTTTATGAATGTTGCTATTAAAAATGGTCGTAAAATACCAGAAGATATTTCTGTTGCTGGTTTACAAAATACTAAATATGCTTTACTTTCAAGACCTACTTTAACCTGTTTATATACACCTGTATATGACATTGGGGTAGCTGCGATGAGCTTACTTACTAAATTGATGCGTCAAGAAGAAGTAGAAAGCTTGCATATTGTTTTAAAACATACTATAATAGACCGCGAATCTTTATAATTTGATGATAATATTAAGTAGCTTTAATAAATTACTTTAAAGAGAGTTTATGGTTGGTGTAAATAAACAAATTTATTATAGCCAAATACAATATTGGAGAATATTTATTAAATAGAGTGCTAGATTTATATCTAGAACTAAGGTGGTACCGCGATTATTTCGTCCTTAGATTATTCTAAGGACTTTTTATTTTATTAAGGAGAAGGATATTATGAAACATATTGAAGAATTAAAAGAAAGAGAATTATTATTTGCTGTAACTGATGATAAAATTAAAGAAGCATTAGAAAATGAACATTTAACTTTTTATTTAGGAACTGATCCAACAGGAAAAAGTTTACATGTAGGGCATTTAGTTACATTTTTAGTTGCTGAAAGATTAAAAAGATGGGGACATAACCCAATCATTTTAGTTGGTGGGGCAACAGGTCTTATTGGGGATCCTAAAGAACAAGGGGAAAGAAAAATGTTAAGCCAAGAAGTAGTCGATTCAAATCTTGATTGTTTAAGAAAACAAATTTCTAAAATTTTTGGATTTAATGAAATTGTTAATAATTATGACTGGGTCTCAAAAATTAATGTCATTGAATTTTTACGTGATTATGGTAAGAATTTTAATGTTAATAATATGATTAATAAAGAAACTGTTAAAGCACGTCTTGATTCTGGAATTTCATATACTGAATTTAGTTATCAAATATTACAATCACTTGACTGGCTTCATTTATATAAAACATATAATTGTGCTATGCAAATAGGTGGTCAAGATCAATGGGGTAATATTACAGCTGGTACTGATTTAATTAGAAAAAAAATGGGTGCTGATAAACAAGTTTATGGCTTAACTATTCCTTTAATTTTAAAATCTGATGGTACTAAATTTGGCAAATCTGAAGGTGGTAAATCAGTTTGGTTAGATGAAGATATGACATCACCTTATGAATTTTATCAATTTTGGATTAATATACCTGATGAAGAAGTTGAAAAAAGATTAAAACAATTTACATTCTTATCTTTAGAAGAAATTAAAGAAGTAATTGAAAAATGGAATTTAAAAAGAGAAGAAAGATATGCTCAAAAAGTCTTAGCTAAAGAAGTTACAACATTTGTTCATGGAAAAGAAAAATGTGATGAAGCTATAAATGTATCTAATGCTTTATTTAGTGGTGATTTTTCTAAATTAACTGCTTCAGAAATAGAAATGGGTTTTTCTGATTTAGATAAAATAAATGGCTTTAATAAGCCATTAATTGATTTAGTAATCGAAGCTAAACTAGCAACAAGTAAAAGAGAAGCTAGAGAATTTATTAATAATGGGGCTATTACGATAAATGGTAATAAAATAACTGATTTAAATCATATTTTAACAAAAGAAGAAGCTATTGATAATAAATATGTTATGTTACGTCGTGGTAAGAAAAAATATGCATTAGTGGAGTTATAAAATGATTTCAATTATTTTCAATGACAATTTATTAAATATTGTAAAATATCAAAAATATGAAGGACCTATTCCTTTAATGCTTTATCCTAATAATACTATATTAAATATCTTTAATAAATATATTATTTATTATGATAATAATTATTATGAAATAATAGAATTAAATTATTTAAATAAAGAATTTAATATAGATAAATTTATTAAAGAATATCCCGATTTACTAGATATAAATCAAGATATTTGGGATAAATTATATAATAAATGTAAGAAAATAAGAAAAGAAAGAGAAATATCAAAATATGTATCTTGTGGTAGTGTTTCAGCAAGCATTTTAACAAATAGTGGTCACATTTATAGTGGGATATGTATAGATACAGCTTGTACACTTGGAATATGCGCAGAACGTAATGCTATATTTAATATGCTTACAAATAATGATAATAAAATAACTAAAATGCTAGTTTTAATTGATGATGATAAATTAGGTATTCCTTGTGGTGCCTGCTTAGAATTAATAGCTCAAATCATGCCAAATGACTATAAAAATATATTATTAATGACTAATTATAATGAAAGAAAAATAATTCAATTAAAAGAATTATATCCTTTATGGTGGGGAAATGATTAAAATATTATTTATTTGTCATGGTAATATTTGTCGTAGTCCTATGGCTGAGTATTTAATGAAATATAAATTAAATAATTTAAAATTAGATAATAAATATGAAGTTAATTCAAAAGCTACCTCAAGAGAAGAAATAGGAAATCATATTCATTATGGCACAAGAAAAATATTAGATAAATTTAATATAGATTATCATAACAAATTAGCTAGTCAAATAACAAAAGAAGATGTTGATTATTATGATTTAATAATTGGGATGGATCATAATAATTTATATAATTTAGAATATATGTTTGGTAAAAATAAAAAATTTAGATTATTAAACAAAAAAGATGTTGCTGATCCTTGGTATACTGGAGATTTTAATACAACTTATAAAGAAATAAATGAAGGTTTAGATGAATTAATAAAAGAATTAGAAAAAAGGTAGGCGTGACTAGTGATAAAATCTGATTTTGATGTTTTAAAAATGAAATAATCAATGGCCTTTGAAGTTAAATCAGCTAAAGGCGGACTTCCTATGAGTTTTTTTTGAAACATAATCATCTTTCGCTTAATACTATAGGTGGAATTATAGCTTTAGGCTTAGAAGAAAAAGAAGATGGTTTAATTTTAAGCAGGTTAACAAGATTAGAATCAGAAAAATTAGTTAAAAGCATGTGTGATACTTTAAATTCGTCAGAAGTTAATATAAACTTATTAAAGAATGATGATGTATTAATTAAAGAAATTGATGGTAGTTTTATAGTTTTAGTCAATGTACCTAAAGCGGATAGATTACAAAGGTCAATTTATTTAAACGAAAATATAATGAATTCATACAAGCGTTCTAATAAAGGTGATTACAAGTGTACTCTATTAGAAATTCAAGCAATGTTAAGGAATAAGGAAATAAAAAGTCTTGATTCATATATAGCTAACAACTTTTTATTAAAACAGAGACATTAGATATATATATGAATATTTTTAAAAATGTAAATTCTAATAGTCATCCATTTTTAAAAGATGATTTAGATACTTTTTTGTATAGAATTGGGGCAGCTGATTATGATGATGAAAAACAATTAAAACCAACAAACGCTGGTGTTTTAATGTTTGCTAATGAATGTGACATAACTAAAATTTTTACTAACTATATTTTAGATTATCAAGATAAGAGAAATATTACCAATCAATTAGAAAACAGATACTCAAACAGAATTGTTAGTTTTAAAGGTGATTGGAATGGTAATATTTATGATTTTTACTTTAGAATTGTCAACAAAATTCAAGAAGATATTAATATCCCATTCAAATTGGATGGTGTTTTTAGAAATGAAAATAATAGTATCAATAAGGCAATTAGAGAGGCTCTTTGTAATACATTAGTAAATGCAGATTATTTTTTAAAGACTGGTGTAGTTATTAAACAATATAGTGATAGGATAGAATTTATTAATCTAGGTGAATTAATGATTTCTATAGAAAAAATGATTGAAGGTGGTATATCAATGCCAAGAAATAGTAATATTTTTAAGATGTTTTCTTTAATAAATATTGGTGAAAGAATTGGCTCTAGTATACCTTTAGTATACGATGTTTCTGAAAAATCTAATTTACCATCACTTGAAATATTTAATTTATAAATCCACCCCAATCTAAATTAATAATTTAATTATTAGAGCCACGAAATATTAATGAAGTGGCGAACGGTAAAGAAGAAATTAATAAAATAGTTAATTTAAACATTTCTAATAAAATTAAAGAAAAGTTATTAGCTATATATAATTTAGTTGAATATAATTCTTTTACACGAAGAGATTTAACTAGAAGTAATATTGCTAAATCTGCTCAAGCAAGCAATTATATTAAAATTTTAGTAGATAATGACATTATTACCAAAATAGATAATAATTATAAATTTAAATGAAATTTATAAAACAAGGTACCTTAAGTTGGTGCCTTGTTTTTGTTTTCACTGCGTATTACATAAAAAACTGGTATAATTTCATTGCGTATTACATTTATAAATATGGATGGTGATGTTTTTATGGTTTTTAAGCGTAAAATATATGAAAAATTATTAGAATGGAAAAATAATTGTAAAGGTGAAAAAGCATTGTTAATTGAAGGAGCTAGACGTATAGGTAAATCTACAATCGTAGAAGAATTTGCGAAAAAAGAATATAAATCATATATTTTAATTGATTTTAATGATGTTAGTGAAGTTGTTATATCAGCATTTGAAAATTATTTAATTGATTTAGACACTTTTTTTCTTATTCTAGCTACTGAATATAATGTAATTTTATATAGAAGAGAATCATTAATTATATTTGATGAAATTCAAAATTTTCCTAGAGCTAGACAAGCAATAAAAAAACTTGTTAAAGATGGTAGATATGATTACATTGAAACTGGTTCTTTAATATCTATAAAAGAAAATGTTAAAAATATTACTATACCTTCAGAAGAAAGAAAAATTAAAATGTACCCTTTAGATTTTGAAGAATTTTGTTTAGCTTTAAATAAAGAAGAATTATTTAATTATATAAAATTATGTTTTAATAATTTAAAACCTTTAGAAGAGAAACTTCATCATAAAGCCATGTTGTTATTTAAAGAATACATATTAATAGGTGGTATGCCAAAGGTAGTTGCTAAATTTATTGAAAATAATAATTTTAAAGTTGCAGATGAAGAAAAAAGAGATATATTAAATTTATATGAATCAGATATTAATAAGATCAATAAGTTATATAAAATTAAAATATTATCTATATTTAAACAAATCCCTTCATTTTTATCTCAACATGAAAAAAGAATAAGGTTAAAAAATGTGAATGCTAATAGTTTTAAAAATTTTGAAGAATCATTTTATTGGCTTACTGATTCTATGATCACAAATGCTTGTTTTAATTCGACTGATCCAAATATAGGTTTAGGTCTAAATGAAGAAAGAACATATATAAAATGTTATATGGGAGATACAGGATTATTAGTTTCTTTAGCTATTAGCGAAAATAATGTTTTAGCTAATGAAGTTTATAAAGACATTTTAAATGATAGGCTTAGCATTAATAAAGGAATGTTATTTGAAAATGTTATATCACAAATGTTAGTAGCAAATAATCATAAATTATATTATTATAATGAATATAATAATATTTCACATAGAAATGATATTGAAATAGATTTTCTTTTAACAAGTAATAATAAAAATGCAAAAGTAATACCTATAGAAGTGAAATCTACTAAAAGATATCAAACAAATTCATTAAATAAGTTTATTAATAAATATAAAAATAGAATAGATAAATCATATATAATTCATCCTAAAAATTTAAAAGTAGAAGATAATATAATTTATTTACCAGCATATATGACTATATTTCTATAAAAAAAGGCTAGATTACGATATAATTCGTATATCTAGTCTTTTTAATGTTTATTAAATTTTGATTATTTAGCCACAACGTAAATACCATATATTGCCAATCTATTGCTTTCGTTATCAATAGTAATATTTGCTGTTTGATTTGCTGTTAATTCGAAAGTGGCAGCGTAAGCTGTAGCTGGGTCACATTCAGCACCCACAGAAGTAATAGGTGAACCGTCTAATAATATTTCACCTTTCTTAGGGGCTAATGAACCATTTGTTACGGTATAATATAAAATAACTGATACATTTTGTTTTGCACTAATTTGATAAATACGTTTGCTTCCACTAGGTAGTAAGAAAGAATTGAATGTACGATTAGAACCATCATTAGCTGTTCCGACATTTGAAGTTGCTGTAGATTTACTTGAACTTGCTTCCATTGCGAAAGAAATATATTTGCCATCGGTAATCATATCGCCTTTTTCAAAACCATTTCCCACTAGGGTATCAAATGTTATAAATTCATCTAATACAACACCAGCTTCATATTTAGCATATAACTTAGTAGTTTCTTCTAGCTTAGCTTCCATATTGTATTCAGTACCTTCATCAAAGGTAGCAGTAGTATACCAACCAACAAAAGTTAATCCTTCTTTTGTTGGTGCAGTCCATAAACTATCTAATGTAGTATCAACATAATCATATTGAGTATATAATAATTGTTCACCATCATAATAGTTAATAGTAGCATCTTTATCCACTACGCCACCAGTCCAGTCACAATCATAAGGAACGTTATTAGTATCTTTACCATAAACTTGTAATAAGTCTAAGTTTCCTTCTTCATCTAGATACGCACTAGCTTCTTCAGGAGTAGTATAAACAGTACAAGTTTTATCTAAAGATTTAGATATAGCTCCTTCACCAGTATTATTATATTCTAATAATCTACTTGGATCTGGGTCTGCATTCATATTGCCATAACGATCATTTTTATTTTCTTTAGCAGGAGTAACTCCATCTTCATCAAGAGTAGCTTCGCCATAAGCTTCTTTAGAAATATGAGCACCAAGTTCTGAATTCATAACCATAACTGTCATGTAATCATCCCAACCACGTGCGATTGAAACCGTACCATCAACTACATCTTCAGCTGCTGTAAATGTACAATTATCAAAAATATAACCATAATTTACAATTGTAGGATTTTCTTTATCAGCATTTGTTCCTTTTGTAGCTATTACATATCCGCCGTTTTTATTAGCATCACCACTAGGAGATGGTAGGTGATGGATTTCAGAATTTACAAAGATAGCAGTAGCATCTTCACCAAAAATATAATCAGTTCTACCTTCAATATAACAATTAATATAATATTGACGGCCATTACGTGCATATAATGTATCTTGATAACCACTAAATCTTACATTAGTAAATTTAGATTGATCTGCTTCAACCATAACTGCTACAGCTTGAGTATCTTTTGTAATTTCTTTTAAAGAATTATATCTATCTAAAGTATTAATTTCATTTTCAAATGAAATATTTGATGCTTCAAAGCCAACAGCTGAAGCAGAAATAGTAACAGTAGAAGAACCATCAGTGCTATAAACACCTAAACCACTTGGAACATTTTTACCATTGTAATCATTCCAAGAAATTAATGTTTCTTTACTTAAATCAGCATTATTAGCACCAACAAAGTGAACATTAGGAAGAACAACTTCTATTTTTTCTTTATATGTACCTTCAGCAATATTGATAGTTTTAATAGCTTTATCGGCTATTTTAACTAATTCTAAATATTTTAATGCATCATTAATTGATGAGAATGTAATACCTTCAGCATTTACAACAACTTCACCGCTTGCTACAACGTTGATTGTTATATCTTTTTCTACATCACTAACAACATTATCAACTACATTAATTAAATATGGAGTTTTGATTTCTTCATTTAAAGTTGATTTAACAATAACTTCTTTATCTCCTATAGAGCTTAAATCAGGTTCTTGTATAAAATAATCATCTGAACTTAAAATAAAGTCATGTGTTAATTCTTGTTCATCAATCATAACTTTAGCATGAGCAGTAACAACTAAATTATTATAATTAAATGGATCATTTAATAAGAATATTTTTTGAACAGGTAAAACAGTTTTATTTGCATAATCATATGAAGATAAACTTAAGCTTTCTAAGCCATAAACTGTTACTTTATAAGTAGTAGTAAATGGATCAAATCCAGATGCATTATATGTTACAGTTACATCATATTGACCAGGATTAGACATTTGTTCAGCAGTTAAAGGAGTAACTATACCTTCAACAACATCAGTTCTACCATTTTCATAATGCAATGTTACATTAATACCATTAGAGTTAAATTCAGAGCCTTCTAAGAAATTAACTTCAGGAAGAGTAGTAACTTCAATAGATTCAGGATCTGATTTTTCAACAGTTTCAGTATAGCTTAATGAATAGATTCTAATTCCACCATCATTACTTCCTACATAGTATGTTCCAGCACCTTCAATATTAATTGTATTAGTTATTTCAGTGCCATTTGTGATTGGAACACTACCAACAACATTTCCATTTTCATCTAATAAATTTACTGATGCATTTTTATCAGAAGCCCCTTTGGCGTGTATTGTTAATACACCAGCGGATGTTGTAGTAAATCCGATACTAGCTTTTTTAACCTCTGCACCAGACTGTGTGTTTAATCCTGTATCATAATACATTTTGTTTTCAGAATCTGTATATATTGTAAAATATCCAACAGCGTATTCGCCAACAGCTTCGAATTGTTTCTTTGAACTTGTTCCAGCGGTCATAAGAGGAACAACGTCGTTAGCCACATCAAGTACTCTTGTAACTTCTTCATATTCAATTTGTTCAGGATTCTTTTCAAATACTGCGTATAAAGTTAAATTTGTTTTTACAGGAGTGTTGAAGTCATAAGCTTCACCATTTTCTGTAGTTGACCAATGTTTAAATTTATAACCATCCATTTCTGGATCTGTTGGTTTTGTTGCTTTTTCACCACTTGATATTTCTTGATCATCTGGTGGAAGTGAACTTGCTTCATCAGGAACTACAAATTTAATAGTTACTGTATTTACTGGTGGAACATCACTATTTTCTTCCCATACAGCATATAATGTTAAATTTTTATTTACTGCTGTATTGAAGTCATATTCACTACCATTTTCTGTAGTTGACCAATGTTTAAATGTATAACCATTTTTTGTTGGATTAGTAGTAGGTTTTGTTGCTTTAGCACCAGCATTTACTGTTTGATTTTGAACTGGGCTTCCCCCTTCACCAGTTACAAATGTTACAGTATAAGTAGTAATAGGTTCAGGAGCGTTTTCTTCCCAAACTGCATATAAAGTTAAATTGCCACTTACAGCTGTACTAAAATCATATTCGCTACCACCTTTAGTAGTAGACCAATGTTTAAATGTGTAGCCTTCTTTAGTAGGATTTGTACTAGGTTTAGCTACTTTTTCGCCATCTTTTACTTTTACAGAAGAAACACTACTACCACCATCAGTATTAAAAGTGATGGTATATTCTGCTACTTCAGCCTCTGTATCATTACAAGAAGCTAAAGTAACAGCAGATAATGTTACCCCAGAAACGCAAAATAGGCCAAGAAATAATCTTGATAAAATCTTTTTTGCTTTCATGTTTTTCTCCTTATCTATCCTTAAGAATTTAAAGACACAATCATTTTAACATAAAACGCTTACATTGTAAATAAAACGTTTTCGTGTAAATTTATGAAAATTTAATAAATTTATAATAACTTTATTTTAAATGTAATATTTGTTATAATTAATAAAGAAAGTAGGGATTATTTTGATAATAAATTATGTTAATCATACAGATAAAGATACAAAAGAAGAACAAAAATTAATTAATAAAATATTTAAACAATTTCGTCATCGAAAAGATATTTTTAGTATAATTTTTGTATCAAATGAAGAAATAAAAAATATTAATAGAGAATATCGTAATATTGATAAAATAACCGATGTTATTAGCTTTGCATATAATGATAATGATATTGATAATATTTATGCTGATGATGAAATAGGAGATATTTTTATTTGCTTAGATAGAGCTTATGAACAAGCTATAGAATATGGTCATTCTAAAGAAAGAGAAGTAGGATTTTTAGCTGTTCATGGCTATCTTCATTTAAAAGGATATGATCATATGACTTTAGAAGATGAAAAAGAAATGTTTTCTTTACAAGAAAAAATATTAGAGAAAGTTGGTCTTATAAGATGAAAAATGAATATAAAGATATTATAAATGCGGCTATTGAAGGAAGAAAAAATGCATATGCACCTTATTCTAAGTTTAAAGTTGGTGCTGCAGCTATGCTTATAGATGGGACGATTATAAAAGGTTGTAATATTGAAAATGCTAGTTATGGTTTATCATGTTGTGCTGAACGTAATACTATTTTTTCTTTAATTAGTTTAGGATACGATCCTAAAAAAATTAAATTATTTTGTGTTGTTGGTGATACTAAAAAACCTATTTCACCTTGTGGAGCATGTAGACAAGTTTTAGCGGAATTTTTAAATCCTAAAACACCAATCATCTTAAGCAATTTAAAAGGAGATATTAAAGAAACTAATTTAGAAGAATTAATTCCTTATACTTTCTTGGAGATTGAAAATGTTTAAATCAGGATTTATTTCTTTAATTGGGCGAGCTAATGTTGGTAAATCTACTTTTTTAAATAAAGTGATTGGTAGAAAAATCGCCATTACTTCAAATAAACCACAAACTACGCGCGATCGTATTCAAGGAATTTTAACGACAGAAGATACGCAATATATATTTGTTGATACTCCTGGTGTTCATAAAGTTCATCATGCCTTAGATGAAAGAATGCAAGATATTTCTTTTTCATCAAGTAGAGGTGTAGATTTAATATTATTTATGACAACTCCATTAAAAGAAGTATTAAAAGGTGATCAAATAATTTTAGATAATTTAAAAGGAATTAAAACTCCAGTTTTTTTAGTTATTAATAAAGTTGATCAATTAAAGAAAATTTCTAATATTGACCAATCAATATTATTATATAAAGATTTATTTCCTTTTGCAGGAATTTATCCAATTAGTGTTGAAAAAAATATTAATATTGATGTTTTATTAAATGATATTAAACAATACTTACCAGAAGGGCCATTATTATATCCTAGTGATATATTATCAGATAAACCTGAACGTTTTACTGTAGCTGAACTAATAAGAGAAAAAGTTCTATTATTAACTAAAGAAGAAGTTCCACATAGTATAGCTGTTACAATTGAATCGATGAAAGATAATTTAGATAATCCTAATTATATTGATATATTTGCTACTATAGTTTGTGAACGTGATAGTCAAAAGAAAATAATTATTGGTAGTGGTGGAAGTTTAATAAAAGAAATTAAACAAAAAGCAATTTTAGATATTAAACATTTTTTAGGAAAAAAAGTTCACTTAGATTTATTCGTTAAAGTTAAAAAAGATTGGCGTAATAAAAAAAGAGATTTATCATCTTTAGGTTATGGTAGGGATAATTATTAATGAATGAAGGAATTATTTATAAAATAATCGACTACAAAGAAAAAAGTTCATTAGTTTATCTTTATACTAAATATGGCCAAGATAGCATTTTAGTTAGAGGTGCTAAATCATATAAATCTGGTAATATGAGGTTTTGTGAAGTCTTAAATATAGTTAGATATGAATGTAGTAATACTAATTTAAAACATCTTTTAAATTATGAAATAATAGATGATTTAAAAAATATAAAAAACAGCTTTAATAAGCTAAAATATGCTAGTATTATAATAGATATTTTAAGACAAGTTAATGATGATAGAACAATTAAAATTTATGATTTTACTAAATTCATTTTACAACAAATAAATTTAAATAAAGATGAATTAAGCATGTGTTTTATATATTTAGTTAAAATGTTAAAAGTATTTGGTATTATGCCTGGTATTAATAATATTAATATTGGTGATCTAAATTTTAATAATTTAGTTAAGGAAGCATATTTAAATAAAGATTATAATTTAATTATAAATGATATAGATAATTTAAAAATATTGATTAATTATTATAATAAATGTGAAGTTATTAATACTTTTAATTTATTTAAAATCTTAGGAGATTAATATGGAATTAAAAAAGAATAGTATTATTAGTTTATTTGCTTATTTAATGTTATATATACTTGGAGCTACATTAGTAATATATTTAATTGCTTTTATAGTTTCTAAAAGCAATAATATTGATTTTAATTTATTATTAGAAGTAATGCAAAATAATTCTAAATTAGATTTAAATGTTTATCGTTTAGCTAATTTTTCTAATGCTCTTGGTAATTTTATAGTATATTTAATAATGTTTATTGTTTTAATTATTATTAATTTTAAGAATTTAAAAGAACATTTATTTAAAATTAAAAACAATTTAATTAGTTTTATTATAATAACTATTTTTGGTTTTATTATATTATATGGAATTACCTATTTAATAAATTATTTATATAATTTATATAATATAGGAATTAGTAATAATCAAGATTCATTAGTTTCATATATTGAAGAAGGTAATGCCATATTAATTTTCTTTAGTGTTTTTTTATTTGCCCCAATAGTTGAAGAATTGATATATCGTTATGTAATATTTGATATATTTACAAATAGAATTATAGCTTATATTATTTCTATTATATTTTTTGCCTTACCACATATGCTAAGTACTAATGCTGATATTATTAATTGGTTATTATTACTTATTCCTTATTTATTTAGTGGTTTTATGTTAGCTTTAATATATGACCAAACTAAAAATATTTATGCTTCTATTTTTGCACATATGTTAAATAATTTAGTTTCATTTATTAGTATAATTATAACTTTAGGAGTGGTATTATGATAAAAAAAGAAATAAAAGATTTTAGTGATATATTTAATAAAATTAAAGATGGTTGCCCTATTTTAGTTTGTGGCAATAAAGATGATTATAATGCGATGATGATAAATTGGGGTGGATTTGGTTATTTATGGGATAAAAATGTAGCTTTCATTTTTGTTAGAAAAGATCGTTATAGTTATAATTTTAGTGAAAAATATGATAATTTTACTCTTTCTTTTTTAGAGAATCAATCACCTCATATAAAAGAAATATTTGGTTTAAAATCAGGTAAAGATATTGATAAATTTAAAGCTTCAAATTTACATCCTTGTCTTGATATTGACAATAATATGATTAGTGTTAGTGAAGCAAAGATGGTTTTGAAATTAAAAAAATTAGTAAGTATAGATTTAGAAAAAAGTAATTATTCATCACTAATTATAAAAGAATTTTATAATGATAAACCTTATCATATGTTATATATATGTGAAATTAAACAGTTTTTAGTAGGAGAATAATATGAAAAAAACTTTTTTATTTGATTTAGATGGAACACTGCTTGGAATGGATCAAGATAAATTTTTAGGTTTATATTTTTCAACAATGAAAGATTATGTTATGAATTTAAAACATGATTATAAAGTGTTCTTTTATTATTTAGAACTTGGTATCAATGCTATGTTAAATAATGATGGTAGTAAAACAAATGAAGAAGCTTTTATTCTAGCTACTAAGAATTATTCTGGTATATTAGATATTTTATTAGATTATTATAATACGTCTTTTATAGAATGTAAAAAAGTTTGTTATGTTAATCCTTATAGTGTTAAAGTAATAAATTATTTAAAAGAAAAAGGATATGATATTATTTTAGCAACTAATCCCTTATTTCCTTTATTTGTTACTAAAATGCGAATTGATTGGGCAGGTATAAATTCAAATGATTTTAAATATATAACTAGTTATGAAAATTCTTGTTATACTAAACCTAAATATAATTATTTTATGGAAATATTAAATAAATTTAATTTAAAAAAAGAAGATGTAATATATGTTGGTAATGATGTATCTGATGATTATTTAGAAATTAAAGATAATACATTTATGTCATTTTTAATTAAAGATTGTTTAATTAATAAAGAAAATTTAAAATTTAATATTAAAGAATTGAGTATGGAAGAATTTTATAATTATATAAAAGAAAATGCATAGTTTAAAACTATGCATTATGGAGAGATTTATATAAAACTACTTATTTTCTACACTTATAATACTAAATAATATTAAAAATGTCAATATAATTTGGTGAGGTTGTTATGTCAGAAGAAAAAGAACATATTAATAATTTACGTTTTAAAGGTTTAATTAATGGTAATAGACCATTTATTTGTATGTTTGGTAAAGAGACTAGTTTCTTTTTAAAAAAGAGTATTAAATATATTGTATCTTATAAAGATAATACAATATATTTTCAAAGTTTAAGTTATTTTAAAGAAGAACCTAATAATAAACATGATTTTGCGATAAATATTAAAAATATCATAAATTATAATTATTATGCTAATAAAAATTTTATTGCTTTTAATTTAAGATTAATTAAAGGAAGTATTCATTTAATAATAGAACAAAATAATAAAAAAAGAGTTTTTTCACAAATTGAATTTAATGATTTTGTTAAATATTTAAACTCTAAAGGAGTTAAAGATGAAGAAAATAGATAAATTGATTTTGAAATTAGAAAAGAAAAAAGAAAAAAATCAAAACAATGAACCAAGAAGTAAAGGATATAAGGATGGGGATCGTAACTAATGTTAGAAGGCGGAAAATATTATAAATTTGTAGTTGATCGTAAAACAGATTTAGGTTATATGTTAAAAGATAAATTTGCTGAAGTTGTTTTAATGTTTTATAAAGAAGCTGTTAAAGAATATGAAATAGGTGAAGAAGTTAGTGCTTTTTTATATTATGATAAACAAGGTAGGTTTTGTGCTACAACAAAAGAAGTTTATGCTACAACTAGTAAGATAGGATTATTAGAAGTTTTAAGTGTTAGTGATAATGGAGTTTATTTAAATAATAATACTCTTAAAGATATTTTATTATCTAGTGATTATCTTCCTAAAGATAAAACATTGTGGCCTAGAATTAATGATAAAGTTTTTGTAATATTAAAATTAAAGAAAAACAGCTTAGTAGCGCGTTTAATTAAAAAAAGTGATAAACATGGTGATGTTGATTTTATATTAAATGAAAATGTCTTAGCTTATGTTAATGAAATAAATGAAAAAGGCATATTAGCCTATAGCGAAGGTATGTCACCTATTTTTATACCAAAAATGTTTATAAGAGAAAATATTAATATTGGTAAAGCCATTAAATGTCATATTACTAAAATATTGTCAGATATTAGTTATGGTAGTATGTTATTAAATAAAGAAAAACAAATGATTTTAGATGAAGATATTATCCTAAATTATTTAAAAACATATAAAAAGATGCCTTTTACAGCTAAATCTAGTAGTATAGCTATTGAAAATACTTTTAATATAAGTAGAAAAGCTTTTAAAAGAGCATATGGTAAATTATATAAGGATGGTAAGATATATTTCGATGAAGAATATACTTATTTAAAGGATTAATTATGATAAAAACAAATATTAAAGATTTTATAAATGATGAAGAAATGATTATTTTCTTAAATAAAAAAAGAAAATTAGCTATAATAGCTAATGTTATATCTTATACTTTATTAGGTATAGGGGTGGCATCTGGTTTTACTTTAATTTTAGTTGGAGCTATTGCTTTTGCTGATTTTAGACAAGGTTTATTTATAGGTCTTGGTTTTGTTTTATTTCTATTTGGGGGATTAATTACTCTATTGGGTTTTAATAAAAGTCGAAAATATAAATATTATTTTGAAACTATTTTATTAGATAAATTTGCTAGTAATTATTATGATGATTTTAAATTTAATTTTAATGGTTATATTCCTAAAACAGAATTAGGAGAAAAAGAAATATTTAATCGCTATGCTTCTAATATGAGTGAATGTTTATATGAAGGAAAAATTAAAAATAGTGAAGTTTCTTTTAAATCATCATATTATGAATATATGGGATTTGATAAATTTATTGTTAATAAAAAGGGTAGAATTGTTATTTTTAAATTAAATGAAAAAGCTAAATTTAATTATTTGATTGAAAATAAGAAGACTAAAATAATGTTTAAAAAGAATAAATTTAAAGAAAAAGTAAATGTTGAATCTATTTATTTTAATGATAATTATAATATATATTTAGATGATAAAATAGATGCTTATAAAATATTTAAACCAAGTTTAATAAGCGGTTTATTTGATTTTATTGATTATTATAAAGCAGAAATTAATTTACTTGTTAAAGATAATTATGTATATGTAGCTATCAATAATTATAAAACTTTTGATTTTAGCATAATGCATAAAGTAGATGATGACTATATATTTAAATTTAGACAAGAAATATTGATGGTTTATAGATTATCTAGGGCGGTTTTAGAATGATTTTAATGGTAAGTGGTAGAACAGATATTATAAATTATTATAATGAATGGTTTATAAATAGATTAAAGAATGGTTTTGTTGATGTTAGAAATCCGATTAATCCTAATTTGGTAAGTCGGATTTTTTTTAGTGATGTTGATTTAATAGTAATATGTACTAAAAATCCTTTACCAATCATCCCTTATTTAAAAGATATTAAAATTCCTGTTTTAATGCAAGTTACTTTAACAAGTTATAAAAACGATATTGAAGTTAATGTTATTAATAAGAAATTAATAATTGAAGGAATTAAAGAAATAAGAAAAATAATAGGTAAAGATAATATTTATGTAAGATATGATCCAATATTATTAAATGATAGATATGATATAGATTATCATATTAAAGCTTTTAAGAAATTAACTGATTTATTAAAAGATAATATTAATTATTATATTATTTCTTTTATAGATATTTATAAAAATGTTAAAAAACATTTAAATGAATTAAAATTAAAAGAAATAAAGATAGAAGATAAAATAAAGATAGTAGAAAATTTTAGTTATTTTGCACATAAAAATAATAGTAAAATAATTAGTTGTGCAGAAGATGAAATATTATTAAATTATGGCTTAGATAAGGGTGAATGTATAAGCGCTAATGAAGTTTATAGATTGACTGGTAAAATTGATTTTAAAGTTCAAAATATTAGAAAAAATAATTGTAGATGTTTAAGTAGTGTAGATATTGGTTCTTATAATAGTTGTCTTAATTTTTGTAAATATTGTTATGCTAATTTTAAAGAAGAAGATATTATTAAAAATAATAAATCACATAATAAATATAGTAGTTTATTAATTG
The DNA here is from genome assembly GCA_944324795.1 of uncultured Acholeplasmatales bacterium. Classification (GTDB taxonomy): domain Bacteria; phylum Bacillota_I; class Bacilli_A; order Acholeplasmatales; family Anaeroplasmataceae; genus CALUXS01. The sequence continues at coordinate 13,284 of CALUXR010000001.1, read as the reverse complement.
GTGATTTAAAAGATACTGATATTATAAAAGTAAGAAGAAAATGATCGCGGGTTAGAGAGCCATAAAATAAAAAAAGATTGCTTAGCAATCTTGAATAATTAAATGGAGCAGGTGATGAGAATCGAACTCACGTAGTTAGCTTGGAAGGCTAAAGTTCTACCATTGAACTACACCTGCAAAGTGGTCGGGAAAACAGGATTCGAACCTGCGACATCTTGGTCCCAAACCAAGCGCTCTACCAAGCTGAGCTATTTCCCGATATGAATATTAAATTTATTTTATGGCGCGCCCGAGAGGACTCGAACCCCTAACCTTTTGATCCGTAGTCAAACGTTCTATCCAGTTGAACTACGGGCGCACATTTAAGTGGCGGTTCAGACGGGACTCGAACCCGCGATCTCCAGTGTGACAGACTGACATGTTAACCAACTACACTACTGAACCAAGCTTTATTATAATATCACAATTTAGTTTCAATAGCAAGTATTTTTTAATGTCTTTTCTATCAGCGTTTGTTATTTTACTATTTTTTTCATTTTTGGTCAAGACTACTTTTAAAAAAAGTTTAAAAATGTTATAATTTGCGCGTATTTGAGGTGGTTATATGGAATATACAAATCCTATTATTTTACAAGATTTTTCTGATCCTGATGTCATTAGAGTTGGTAAAGATTATTATATGATTGCATCTAGTTTTAATTATATGCCAGGAGTTCCGGTTTTACATTCTATTAATTTAGTTGATTGGGAAATTATCAATTATGTTTATGATTCATTTCCTTTAGAAAAATTTAATGATGTTTGTCCTGGTCATGGTGCCTGGGCTCCTAGTATTAGATATCATAATGGTACCTTTTATGCTTTTATACCTACTCCTGATGAAGGTATTTTTGTTTCTTCAACTAAAGATCCGTATGCTAAATGGGAAAAATTAAGATTATTAGTTCCTGGTGTTGGCTTAGAGGATCCGTGTCCTATTTGGTATAATGATAGATGTTATATAGTTCATGGCTATGTTAAAAGTAGATGTGGCTTTAATAGTATGCTTGGCTTGATTGAATGTGATAAAGACTTAACTAAAGTGATTAGTCCTAGTGTCGTTATTTATGATGGTCATAATGATAATCCGACTATTGAAGGTCCTAAATTTAATTATCGCAATGGCTATTTTTATATTTTAGCTCCAGCTGGAAGTGTTTATTCAGGTTGGCAAGTATGTTTAAGAAGTAAAAATATTTATGGTCCTTATGAATCAAAAATTATTCTAGCTCAGGGTGATACATCAATTAATGGACCTCATCAAGGAGCTTTAATCGATATTGATGATTATGATAATTATGCTTTTATTCATTTTAGAGATATGAAAGCATATGGTAGAGTTATTTATTTAGAACCAGTTATTTGGCATAATGATTGGCCACTTCCTGGAGATGTAAATGATAAATTATTATGTGGTAAGCCAGTTTATAAACACAATTATTTAATAGATGTTAAATCAGACTATAAAATTTCTTTAACAGATGATTTTAAAAATAAATTAAATTTAAGCTGGCAAACTCAAGCTAACCCTGAAGATGATTGGTATTATTTAAATAAAGGATTAAATTTAAAAGCTATTTATAAAGATAGAATTTTAAAATATTTACCTAATTTTTATTCTGAAAAGATTGGCTATTATAATTTTATAGTAAAAACTAAATTAGATATTAGCAATTTATCTATATCTGAAAATGCTGGATTTAGTTATATGGGCTATAATTATGCTGGTCTATATTTAGAAAAAGGTCAAGACATTAATTATTTAATTTTATTTAAATATGAAAATGAAGCAGAAATTATTTTAGAAAAAATAGAAATTAAAGAAAATAATATAATATTAAAAATGAAATATTTAGAACCTGATAATTACATACTTGGCTATAATAATAAATGGTTTAAATATAAATTTAAAGCTACTAAAGGAGCTTGGGTTGGTGGTAGAATTGGTATTTTTGCTAGAGGAAATGCTAATAATTATGCTAATTTTAAATATTTTAAAGTAGAGGAAATAATTGATGAAAATAAATGATCGTTTTATTTTAGATATAAAAAGACTTGGAATAAATGGTGAAGGCATTGGTTTTTATAATAAATTGGCAGTATTTGTTAAAAATGCTATACCTGGTGAAGGCGTAGATGTTGAAGTTACAAATGTAATGCCTAAAATGGCTATAGCTAAAATTGTTGATTTTAAAAAAGTTTCTCCTTATAGAAAAGATGTTAAATGCCCTTATTATGAAAGATGTGGGGCATGTCAAGTTATGCATATTGATAATAATTATACTAAAATTTTAAAAAGAGATTTAATTGTTGAAGCGATTAATCGTTATACTAAGTTAAATCCTAAAAGTTTTGAAATTAAAGAAACTATCAATATGGAAAACCCCTATAATTATCGTAATAAAGCTACATCAAGCATCCGTTATATTAAAGGTGAAGTTAGTTTAGTCATGATTGAAGAAGGCAGCAATAGAGTTTTACCGATTGAAAATTGTTTAGTTTTAGATGACAAAATAAATAAAATTAATAAAAAAATTGTTGAAATTGCTAATATTAGAAAAGTATTAGCTCAACCACAATCAGGTTTTAGTTGGCGATATTTAATAACTAGAGTTAGTAAATCTACAAGAGAAAGTTTAGTTTGTTTAGTCGTTAAGGAATATAATAGTGAAATAGAAGAATTTGCTAAAAGCATAACAAAAGAAAAAGTTTGTGATTCTTTATATATTAATATTAATTCTGATTTAAAAGGACACAATATATTTGGTGATAAAACTATTTATTTTAGTGGTAAAAAAAGTATTATTGAAACGATCGATAAATATAGATTTAATCTATATCCTTCAACTTTTTTTCAACTAAATACTACTCAAACCTGTAATTTATATGAAAGAGTTAAAAAAGCAGCTAAATTAAGTCATAAAGAAATAGTTTTAGATGCTTTTTGTGGAGTAGGAACTATTGGTATTTATTTAGCTAATTTAGCTAAAGAAGTATATGGTATTGAATATAATAAAGAAAGTGTTGAAGCTGCAAAAGAAAATGCTAAATTAAATAAAGTAAATAATATTAGTTTTTATCAAGGTAGTGTTGTTAAATTATTACCAGAATTATTAAAAAAAGATATAAAATTTGATGTTTATGTATTTGACCCACCACGCACAGGTCTTAGTAAAGATGTAATAGATTTAATTTTAAAAAATCCTGTTAAGACGATTTTATATGTTTCTTGTAATCCTGCAACATTAGCTAAAGATTTAGATTTATTAAGTCAAAGTTATAAAGTTAATTATATTGAACCCCTAGATATGTTCCCACAAACTAGTGCTGTAGAAGCTGTAGTTAGACTAACTTATAAAGAATAATTTAAAGTCATTTTATTAATGAGATGAAATTATGAAAAAAAATATCTTAAAAGTTTAAAAATTGAAAGTATATTAGTTATAATTCTTTCTATTTTATTATTGACAATCTTAAATGTATTTTTAATATTTGCTTTTAAAGAGGATGAAATAGATGCTAGAATTATTGTTGGGGCAGTGTTTGTATTATTATTTGATATATTAGGAATAATAGCTATAATAGTTAGTGTTTATAAAATGTATTTAGTAAAATTAATTAGATATGATTTTAATAATAAAATTATAAATAATATAAATAGTAGACCTTTAAAAATTAAATTTATGAGAAATTATTGTTATAAAATATATTATATTAATGGTCTTATTTTATATTATGATAATATTAAATTAAAAATATTATTTAATAATAATTATGATTTTAATAAAAGAGATTATAAAGAAATTAAAGAAAAACTTTTAAATAAAACTTTAAATCTTATTTATTTAACTAATTCAAAAATAGTCATTTTTGGCTATGATGAATATCTTAAAATAGTAGATAGATATGCTAAGTAATTATATTCTTTACTATATTTAAAAGGGGGATTAGGCATATGTTAGAAAAAGTATTAGAAAAAGAAAAATATGAAGAAATTGTTAAATATGATTTAATTGATGATTTAGAAAATATTGTTTTAAATGAAGAAGCCTTAATAAAAATAGATAAAGATGATATTATAAAACTAACTAAATATAAATTATATGCTTATTATAATGATTATCTAAATGATAATTTAAAATTAAATGTTGTCGATAATAATATTAAAGCTAAATTAGGAATAGTTTATATAGCTAGTAATGATAATTTAACCTTAAATGATACTGAAAATATTATTACTAAAATAAAAGAAGAAATTGCTAGTGATATTGATTTAATATTTGGGACTAGTATTAAAGAAAATCAAAAACATTATTTAGTATGTTTAATTTATGGTGAATAGAAAAGTATAAATAAAAATACTTCTAACTATTTAATAGTAGAAGTATTAATTAAAGATTTTTAAATTGTGTTTTACAGCTTTTTTAATATCATAAGCCCAATTATTAATTTTATAAATAGTTATGATATTAATTAAAAATAAAATACTTAATAAAATTAACATATTTCTGACTCCTTTCTTTTTTAGATGGGAGTTTTAATTTTAACAAAATTTTATTTTATTGCAAGAAAAATATTAAGTAAATGTTTTCATTTAGGTTTTTTATTAATTGAAATAGTAAGAATTATATTTATTATAGTAGAAATAATATTGATTATAATGATTGATATAGCTAAATATATATAAAATGCTGTATATGATTTACTAATATAATCGTTGATATTATAATATTTATTAATTAATAAGATTGAACTTATTAAAATATTTATTCCTAATAAGATATTTAAACTACTTGGGGCAATATATTTAATTTTAGGAATAAACATTGTAATTATACTTAATATAAAAATTATAGGAATAGTATATAAAGAAAAATTATCATAAATTGAATAATAAGTATTATTTATTCTAATAACAGGATAAAATATAGATATAATTAAAAATATGAAACTAATTGTTAATATTATTATATTAATAACTAAAATTATTCTTTTTAAAATTATGATAATAGGTTTTTGATATTTTTTAATTTTAATAAAATAGATTAAATCAATTATTAATAAAACAATACCTAAAATGAAAGATAATATAGCATAAGCTTTATAATATGTAAGATATATTGAATTGTTAGATATATAATTAATAAAAATAATGCCAATAATTATAGATAAAATAGTAGGGAAGATAAATCTAGTTATTTTAAATGAACCTATAATAGCACTTATGATAAATATAATTAATATTAAATATATAGTTTCATCATTAAAGCTATAATTAAGATTAAATATTAGAGTAAATATTAAAGTAAATATTAAAAATGAAGCTGTTAATATCAAAACTAAATTTTTAATTATAAATAATAAATTATTAGTTGTTTTATTTAAATATAGATTAATTAAATAAGTTAATAAGATAGCTAATATTAAAGGGATAATAATATAAAAACCACCAATAAATGTTGTTATAAAGGCAAAAAATATTGAAGATATAGCGATGCTAATAACTAAATTAATGTTAATTTTCTTTTCCTTTGTAAGATCTATATTAGTAAGATTTAAATTGATTAAATATGGTAAGAAATTAATGATAATTGCTATTGTTAATAAAAATATTAATAAAATAGTTCCTATATAATTATAATTAGTAGCAATTAAAATAAAATCTAAAAGTAAGCCTAATAAATAAATTCCTAAGGCAATAAGTGAAAACATATTAAATTGTTTTTTAGTTTTTTGAATAATATATTCATCTCTAGCTTTATTTTCTTTAAGCTGTTTTTTTTCTAATACTTTCCCATTTAATATATCATCTACGCTAACATCATATAATTCAGCTAATGCTTTTATAGCTAAAATATCTGGGTATGTTTGACCTGTTTCCCATTTTGAAATTGTTTTGTTGCTGATATTTAAATAATTTGCTACATCTTGTTGAGTATAACCTTTTGCTTTTCTTAAAGTTTGAAGAAATTCAGCAATTTTATTTTCTTGCATATTTATCACCTGTATCTAATTTTACATATAAATATTTAAAAATAAAGGTATAATTATTAGAATTTGTTCTCTAAATTAGAGAATTTTAATTTTAAATAATTAATTAAATAGTGAAATTTAGCTTTATTTTAGCATTTATTATAGTTTTAATATTTATTGTTTAAAAATATATAAAAAATTTATAAAATTTTTCTTATTTACTTTAAAAAATAAGGAAAATAGTTATAATTATAATTGGTGATTTTTATGAAGCTTGCAGATTTAAAAATAGGGGAAGAAAGAATAATTTCTAAAGTAGGTGGAGAAGGTAGTCTTAGACATCGTCTTTTAGAAATGGGTATAATACCAGGAACTAAAATTTTAATAACTAAGAAGGCTCCTCTTGGCGATCCTATTCAAATTCATATAAGAGGATATGAATTGTCTATCCGTAAAGAAGATGCGATGTATATTGAGGTTGGTGAATAAGATGAAGGTGGCTTTAGTTGGTAATCAAAATTGTGGTAAGACTACTTTATTTAATGCTTTGACTGGATCTAATCAACATGTTGGTAATTTTCCTGGTGTTACTGTTGATTCTAAGATTGGTCTTATTAAAGGACAAAAAGAAAATATCGAAGTTGTTGACTTGCCAGGTATTTATAGCTTATCACCTTATTCAAATGAAGAAATTGTTACACGTGATTTTATTTTAAAAAATAAGCCAGATATTATTTTAAATATTATAGACGCAACAAACATTGAACGTAATTTATATTTGACATTACAACTTGCTGAGTTAGACATACCAATGGTTTTAGCACTAAATATGATGGATGAAGTTAGAAATGCTGGTAATAGTATTGATATCAATTTACTTGAAGAAAAATTAGGGATTGAAGCAGTAGCTATTAGTGCTAGTAAAAATGAAGGTGTTGCGGAGTTAATTGATCATATAATTAGAATAGCAAATGAACAAAGCTTACCTAAAATTAAAGATATTTGTCCTTCTAATAGTCCTGTTCATAGGGCAATACATGCGATGATGAATTTGATTTCTGATCATGCTTTAAGGCTTAAATATCCACTTCGTTATGTTGCTTCACGTTTAATTGAAGGTGATAAAATATTAGAAGATGAGATAGGTTTATCAGAAAATGAAAAAGAAATGTTAGAACATATCGTTTTAGAGATGGAAAGTGATACTAAATTAGATCGTGAAGCTGATATGGCCTTAATGCGTTACAATTTTATTGATGATGTATGTAAATATTGCGTCCATAGAGTTAATGAATTAACAAAAGAACAAATTAGAAGTAATAAAATAGATAAAATTTTAACTAATAAATATTTGGCCTTTCCTATATTTATATTAATAATGGGACTAGTTTTCTACTTAACATTTGGTATAATTGGATATTATTTATCAGAATGGCTAGGAATTGGGATTGACGCTTTAATTGATTTAACAAGAAATGGCTTAGTGAATGTTGATGTAAATCCAGTTGTAACAAGTCTAGTCTGTGATGGTGTTATGGGAGGTGTTGGCAGTGTCTTGTCATTTATACCAACTATTGTGGTTTTATTTTTCTTCTTATCGATGTTAGAAGATTCTGGTTACATGGCGAGAATAGCTTTTATAATGGATAGACCTCTTCGTAAATTAGGCTTATCAGGTCGAAGCTTTGTGCCGATGTTAATTGGTTTTGGTTGTTCTGTGCCTGCGGTTATGGCATCACGTACTTTAACTAGTGATCGTGATAAAAAACTTACTATAATGCTTACACCATTTATGTCATGTTCAGCAAAACTGCCAGTTTTTACTTTGTTAACAGCCTCTTTTTTTGGCGCAACAGGAACTTTAGTTATGATTTCTTTATATATTATAGGTATTGTTGTAGCGATATTAATCGCGGCATTGTGCCATTTAATTATTAAAGGTAAGCCGACTCCATTTATGATGGAACTGCCGACATATAGAATGCCTGGAGCTAAAACGACACTAATGTTAATGTGGGAAAAAGCTAAAGATTTTATAAAGAAAGCTTTCACAATAATTTTTGCTGCTAGTTTAGTTATCTGGTTTTTACAAAGTTTTAATATTCATTTATATTATGTTAGCAATAATGAAGATTCGATGCTTTCAAGCATTTCTAAATTTATAACGCCTATATTTAAACCAATGGGAGTAACTGATTGGCGGGTAACAGCAGGTATTATTACCGGTTTAAGTGCGAAAGAAAGTATAGTAGCTACTTTAGAGATGTTACTTGGTGGAACAAATATAACTACTATAATGAGTAGTTTTGCAGCTTTTTGTCTTTTATTATTTATATTGCTTTATATGCCTTGTATAGCAACGTTTGCGGCAATGCGTAGAGAATTAAAATCAACAAGTTTAGCCATATCTTTTATGATTGGTCAGACATTAATAGCTTATATTATAGCTGTAGTAGTATTTCAAATAGGAAGTTTATTCTAATGGATTGGCTTGATTATTTAATTATTAGTATTATTTTAATTTTATTTATATTTGTTTTAATTTATTTAATTAAAAATAAAGGTTGCCCCTCAACTACTTGTAAGAATTGTAATAGATATAATAGATGTAATAAATATAAAAAAACTAAATAGAACTATTTTTATAATTTGTAGTAATAATTAGATATTAAATATAAGCATTAGACATAATTTCTCAACTAAATTATAATTAATTTGAGGGATTATTATGAAAAAAAATATTATATATTTTGTCTTAATATTAGTTATTTTTACTATTAGTTGTAATAAGATGGAGAAAATAGATATTATGTATGCATATATAAATAATAATAAATTAAAAATTGAATTAGAAAACAATTCATCTACAAAACAATTAGTTGAATTATTAAAAGAAGAAGATATAACTTATATTGCAGATGATTATGGTAATTTTGAAAAAGTTGGTTCAATTAATCATAATATAGTTAGAAATGATAGTTATATAAATGCTATACCAGGTGATGTGATTTTATATCAAGGAAATAATATTTGCTTATATTATGGTTATAATAGTTATAATTTTACTAAAATTGGACATATTTATAATTATAATGAAGAAGAATTAAGAGAAATATTAGCAGCATCAAAGGGAGAAATAGTAGTTAAACTATCTTTAAATTAAAAAACAACACGTTTTATTCGTGTTGCTTTTTCTTTTTATTAAATCTTTCTTTAATTTTGCTACGCCAATTAAAATGTTCAACAATTGTATGAACAAAGAAAGCTACAAAACCTGCACAAAATCCATTATTATAGAGGTCGAATCCTCCTTGAAAAGAAATAAAGAAAGGGTTTATTAACATATGCGAAAAACCAGCCATAATACCTACAAATATCCCATATTTACCTGCTAAAGGGGCTAAACTTGTAACAAAAAATAAGGCCATACAAGTTGAAATTGAATTAAAATGTTCTTTAGATAATAAAATATAAATTAAAGCCCCAATCCAAACTGGAATAATATTTAATAAATGAATACCATAAGCAGCAAAACCAATTATAGAAACGATAGTACCAAACATAATGCCATTAAGAGGAATATTAGGAATAAAATGAACCATTAAACAACAAATTAAACTGATTGAACCCATATTTAAGAATATGACTTTTATAGCATATTTTTCCTTAAAATCAGAAATTAAACGACCTGATTCTTTAATTAGATTAAAATAGTTTATTAGAACATGTTTACCACCAGTTAAACCATATAAAATACATAAAATAGAAATAGTTAATAATAAATATAATAAGAAATCTTGGTGAGTATCATCTAATAATGTTTGTCTTGCAACATCAAACCCACATAATGTAAATAGACCATAAAAGAAAACACTTATTATACCAAGACAAAATCCAACATTATATAAATTATAACCACCTGTAAATTTTAATGCTCCTTCAACTAAAGCGGGTAATATAAAGCCTGCTAGAAGACCACAAAGAATGCCTAATGGAATACTTATAAAATAATTTAAATTAGAGCCGAAAACAACCCAGCTTACAAGAGGAGAGATTCCACTAGAAAATAGTGTAACAACGATAAAATTACGAATATTTACTCTTCTAAAATAACAGTGAATAAAAACTCCTAAATAGATTGGTAAGGTGTTAATTAAGTTTTTACCAAAGAAAGAAAAACCGACAATCATCAACAACCCAGCAAATATAGGTCCGTTGTAATTTATTTTTAATAACTTTAAAACTATAATATTAAATAATAATACTGTAGCAGCATTGAAAAAAGTTGCCCCCATACCACCAACTGCAAAATAGTCGGTTAATAAAATAGAAGGAGATAACATTATATCAGCATAACCATTAAACATTATTTTAGGACTTTCGAAACAAAAAGAAAGGACTAGTAGTAATAAACATAAAATTGGTAAAAATAATAATTCTTTAAGTTTGTAATAAATTAATCTAATAGTTTCCATAATTTTTTAATTCCTCTTTAAAATAATTTAAAAAAATCTCTACTGGTTTATTTAAAATAATATATTTTTTCCAAGCTAAATGAAGTTTAGAAATTAATATAGGATATATAGGTTTATATACTAAATCAGTATTAGATATATTTAATAAATCATTAAGTGTTAAAGCATAACCAATTTTTTCTTTTACTAATAAAGAAGCATTATAAATTAAATTATAAGTAGCAACGACATTTAACTCATTCACATTTTTACCTAGCCAATTAGTAATAAAATTATAATTGTTAGAATGTCTAGAAATAATTAAAGGTATATTCCATAAATCTTTTGTTTTAATAGTATCATATGTAGCAAGAGGCATATCTTTATGCATTAAGATTCCCCATGTATCATTTCTTGGTAATAAGATATGGTTATATTTTTCTAAATCATAAGGTTCAATTAAAATAGCAAAGTCTAATAGTCCACTATCTAATTTATATGATATTTCACTAGTATCACCAGAATAAAAATTGAATATAATTTTTGGATAATTAGTTTGTACTTTTTTTATTACTTTAGATATAATTTCAAGGCTTAATGATTCAGCTCCGCCAATATTTATTACACCACAAACTTCACTTTTATCATAAGATTTTAATTCTTGTTCAGTTTGTTCAATTAAAGTAATTATTTCTTCAGCTTTTTTTCTAAGTAATAAACCAGCTTTAGTTAAAATCAATTTTTTGTTATTTCGTTCAAATAAAGGTTTGCCAATCTCCTCTTCTAATAATTGTAGTTGCCTTGATAGATTAGGTTGAGTAGTATTTAAAAAGATTGCTGCTTTAGAGATGTTTTGTTCTCTAGCAATAGCTAAAAAATATTTTAATAATCTAATCTCCATTTTGTTCTCCTTATATAACTTGTATTTATATTTTACTATATGTCATAATTATTTTGTATATTAAAAAATAAATATTTTAAATTTAATTTTTAAGATGAAATAAAATATGGAGCAAAATAATATTAAATTATAGTTTAATCTATCTTAAAATTATTATAAAAATCTTGCAAAATCCCTTTATAATTCTTATTCCAAGGTTTATTTTTGCCATAATAGTGAATTATTTTAGTGTTTTGTTTAACGAAGTCTAAATTGATTTTATCTTTATTATATAAATTATGGAATTTTATTCCTCTATCAGATAAATTATATATTTCTGCTGGTACTAATTTAATATGTTTGCCATAAAGAGCACTAATTATATCTTGATCTGGTAAGGTGAAAAATTTTTTACGTTCTTCAATATATTCATATATTTCTTTTTTATTAGTTAGATGTCTTAAATAATTTAAATTCATTAATAATACACCAGTATTTAGATAAGGTGCCCCTTTAGGAGCTTTATTTTTTAATTCATTAAATTTACGTAATGGTTCTTTAATAGTAGTAGAACCAATTAAAGCAGCCCCATCAAATTTCATATTATATAGATCTGATAAATCACCATTAATAATGATGTCGGGATCTAAATATAAAATTCTATCGATAGATTTTGGTAAAACGTAATAAGCAAATAATCGATAATAAATAGTTTTCGGATATCTTTTAGTTGTAGGAGCATCTTTTAATATAGAATCATCAAAGTTTAGAATTGTAATGTTTATTTTATTTACAAACTCTTGATAGTTTGTTAAAATGTCTTGCGTTACATCCTTACTTATAATATATAGATTAATATCAACATTATTAAAATAAATAAGAGAACGTAGCATTGAAATTAAATATTTTAAGTAATTTTTATTTATTGTTACTAGAATGTTCATAAAATCACCATAAATAATTATAATTAAAATATAAGAAAAATAAAGGTATAAATAATGGAAAGATTAGATAAAATATTAGCTCATTTAGGTTATGGAAGTAGAAAAGAAGTTAAAGGATTAATTAGAAAAGGTTTTGTAAAAGTAAATGATGAAGTTGTGTATGATGATGATTATAAAATAGATGATACTGATTGTATAAATGTATATGATGAAGATATTATATATGATGATTTTGTTTATTATTTATTAAATAAGCCAAAAGGTTATCTTTCAGCAACTATTTCTATTAATTATCCGACTGTTTTAGAATTATTACCATATAGAAAAGGATTATTTCCTATAGGTAGATTAGATTTAGATACAGAAGGTTTGTTAATAATAACGAATGATGGTAATTTAGCTCACAATTTAATAAATCCTAAAAAAGAAGTAGAAAAAGAATATTATTTTAAATATAGTGGTAAATTAGTAGAAAATGCTAGAGAACTATGTTTAAAAGGTATTAATATTAATAATGAATACATCACTAAAAGTTCTAAATTAGAAATTATGAATGATTTTGAAGGAAAAATTATCTTGACTGAGGGTAAGTATCATGAAGTTAAAAGAATTATTAAATATTTAGGTGGAGAAGTAACATATTTAAAAAGAATTAGAATTAAAAATTTAGAATTAGGTGATTTAGGTATTGGAAGTTATAGAGAACTTACAAAAAGTGAAATTTTAGACCTATATGAAAAAAATGAAAAAAATTAAAATTTAGGCTTTACAATTAAAATCTAAAGTGGTAGAATATGCAAGGTTTTGCGAAAAAGACCGAAATTAACAACTTAAAAACACCAAAAATAAAAAAGTGAAAAAAGTTGTTGACATGGTTTATCGTTTGTGATAGACTATATGAGCGCTCAAACGAGAGCGACAAATTTAATCTTTGAAAACTATATATGACGAAGCGTGTCGAAATTAAAAAACAAAAGACAATTTCGATAAGAAG